>NC_014217.1:953004-1270672 GCF_000092925.1 Ancylobacter novellus DSM 506
ACGTGGCGGGCCAAACCGGGGACAGACGCGAGGTTGCCCGCCGCCGGGCGAGGACGCATCCAAAGGCGAGATTTATGTCGGCCACCAACGGGCAGTCGCTTCCCGAGCTGAAGCTCTACAACACGCTCACCCGCGCCAAGGAGACCTTCGTCCCCCTGGAGCCGTCGCAGGTGCGCATGTATGTGTGCGGCCCGACGGTCTACGACTTCGCCCATATCGGCAATGCGCGGCCGGTGATCGTGTTCGATCTGCTCTACCGGCTGCTGCGCCACCTCTACGGCGCCGAACACGTCAAATACGTGCGCAACATCACCGACGTGGACGACAAGATCAACGCGCGCGCGGCGAGCGAATTCCCCGGCCTCGACCTCAACGAGGCCATCGCCAAGGTGACCTTCACCACCGAGGCGCAGTTCCACGACGACCTCGAGGCGCTCGGCGTGCTGCACCCCGACGTCGAGCCACGCGCGACCGAGCACATCGCTGAGATGCGGGTGCTGATCGAGCGGCTCGTCGCGTCCGGCCACGCCTATGTGGCCGAGGACCACGTGCTGTTCTCCGTGCCCTCCATGCCCGATTACGGCCAGCTCTCGCACCGGCCGCTGGAGGACATGATCGCCGGCGCCCGCGTCGACGTCGCGCCCTACAAGCAGGACGCGATGGACTTCGTGCTGTGGAAGCCGTCCAAGCCCGGCGAGCCGGGCTGGCTCTCGCCGGCGGGAATCGCCGTGCCGGGGCGGCCGGGCTGGCACATCGAATGCTCCGCCATGTCGTGGAAGCACCTCGGCGAGACCTTCGACATCCATGGCGGCGGCATCGACCTCGTCTTCCCGCACCATGAGAACGAGGTGGCGCAGTCGCGCTGCGCCTTCCACGCGAACATCATGGCCAAGGTCTGGATGCATAACGGCTTCCTGCAGGTGGAAGGCGAGAAGATGTCGAAGTCGCTCGGCAATTTCGTCACCATCCGCGACCTGCTGGCCGATTGGCCGGGCGAGGTGTTGCGCCTCAACATGCTCAAGACCCATTACCGCCAGCCGATCGACTGGACGGTGAAGGGGCTGGAGGAGAGCGCGAAGACGCTGGAGCAGTGGTTCGACGCCGCGGCGCCTGATGCCTATCCTCGGCCTGCCGCCGCAGTACTGGAGGCGCTGGCTGATGACCTCAACACGCCGAAGGCCATCGCCGAGATGCATGCGCTCAAGGACCATGCGGGCAAGAAGGCGCTGGCCGGCACGCTGGCCTTCCTCGGCTTCGAACCCGGTCCGTTCCGCGAATGGGCGGCCGCGCAGGCACCGGAACTCACCATCCCAGAGGCCGAGATCGAGGCGCGCATCGCCGAGCGCATCGAGGCGCGGCGCAACCGCGACTGGGCCGCTTCCGACCGCATCCGCGATGAGCTGATGGCGCTCGGCGTGGCGCTGAAGGACAACAAGGACGGCACAACGACGTGGGAGCCGAAGCGGTGAGCAACGCTCCCGCCGCCGCGCTGCGCCCGATGCTGCCGGGCGACGTGCCGGTGCTCGCGGCCATCGCGGTGGCGGCGATCACGGAGCTGACCGGCGAGGATTATGACGAGAACCAGCAGGAGGCCTGGGCGGCTAGCTTCGACGACGAGGCGGCCCTGGCCGAACGTCTCGCCGGGCGCCTGACTCTCGTGGCGACCCGCGGTGGCGGCGCCGTCGGCTTCATTGCGCTGGCCGACAATCGCGAGATCGACCTGCTCTATGTGCATCCCGAGGTAGCGGGGCAGGGCATCGGCGCGCTGCTTTGCGATGCGGCCGAGAAGCTGGCAAAGGCGCGGGGTTCGAAGAGCCTCGCCGTGGATGCGAGCGATACCGCGCTCGGCTTCTTCCAGAAGCGCGGCTACGTCCCCCAGCATCGCAACACCGTGCCGCGCGGCGGTGTGTGGCTCGGCAACACGACGATGGAGAAGAGCCTGGAGGAAGGTGGCGGGACGGTGCACTGAGTACGCCGCCATTCGGGACTTAATCGTCATCCCGGCCGAGCGAAGCGAGAGCCGGGATCGCTCCCCAAACTACCGTTCTCAGCCATAGGAACGTCATCCTGAGGTGCCCGGCCAAAAGGCCGGGCTCGAAGGATGCTCGTCCGGGTGCGCTTAGGAGCCCATCCTTCGAGGCTCGCTACGCTCGCACCTCAGGATGACGGCGCACTGTGGGATACCGCTCAGCCGTCCCTCACATCCGGTCCAGCACGCTCTCGGCGGCGGCGCCATGCAGCTCAGCCTCGCCGATATGCGAGACGGCGGTGAGCAGCTTGGGCAGCACGGCGCGGACATTGTGCGCCACCAGGAGCTTCACCGGTCGGGCGACATTGACGAAGCCGGTCGCCTGCATGTGGTCGAGCAGTCCCAGCAACGGGTCCCAGAAGCCGGCGACGTTGAGCGCCAGAACCGGCTTGGCGTGGCGGTTGAGCTGCACCCAGGTGAGCTGCTCGACCAGTTCCTCCAGCGTGCCGATGCCGCCGGGCAGGGCCAGGAAGGCGTCGGCGCGCTCGAACATGAGCCGCTTGCGCTCGTGCATGTCCTTGGTGACGATCAGCTCATGGGCGTGGTCGAAGGCCTGCTCCTTGCCGAGCAGGAAGTCGGGGATGATGCCCGTGACCTTGCCGCCGGCTTCGGCGCAGGCGCGCGCGGTGGCGCCCATCAGCCCGACGCCGCCGCCGCCATAGATCAGGCGGATATTCTCGGCAGCCAGCATCCGGCCCAGCTCGACGGCGGTCTGAAGATAGATGGCGTCGGTCCCGGAGGCCGCGCCGCAATAGACGCATATGCTCTTGATCTTTGTCATGGACACCATGTTGCACCGCAGCACGGGCGCATTCAAGCCACCCTCGATTCCTTCACATGGCATCGCCCGACAATGGGTGCAAATCGCGGCGGGCGGTTCAGTTCAGCCATTGCCATCCGCGCGGTAATCAACCACAGCCGAATGAACACGCGGCCGCAGCACGTTCACGAAGACGTTCACGCGCTCGGCAAGCCAGGCGAGCGCTTTCGCGCGATCATCGCTTCTCTCCAGATCACGGAAGGTGCGATGATCACCGATCTGGGGCCGTCCATAGCGGTCCGTCGTTTTCTGGGCTGTGCCATTGAGGAGCTCGTGCACGGCTGGCCAATCTTCAACGATGCGCTGATTGGCATATTCGCCGGCACTGTTGCGCGAGGCGGAGAGGAAAACGCCAACCTCGTTCTTCTTCATGTCGCGATAGACGGTGAGCCAACTGCTGCCATTCGGTGCGGGAAACATGAAGGAGAGATAGCCCTGCTTGGCGGGCTTCGGAATCGTTTGCTGTGGATCGTCTAGCTTCAAGCCGGCAAGGAACTCCTTCCAAAACTGTTGACGCACAGCGGTGAGGCGATCCCATTCGGGATCGCCGGAGCCATCCTCACCGTCGTCCTCGTCCTGGGTTTCCTGAAGCGTCATGCCGTGGGGGAGGGAGACGACATTGCGCACGACGGTTGTCGTGCGAGCAAGAATGCGCGGTGCGACCAGCCGGCTTCCATCCGGCAGCACGTAGATGGGTAGTTCGATCAGCCCGAACGAGAAATGCAGACCCGCATGCCGCTGCAGATACTCGGCGATCGCCTCGACGCCTTCGCGGATTCCGTCACCGACGATCAGTAGCAGAAAGCGGCCGCGCCTAAGATTGGATGTCAGCGCATCGTTGAAGTCGATCTCGTTTACGTCTGGATCGACTTCCCGCACCTTCTCGAGAAGAGAGTTGCCCCTCTTGCCGAGACGAATGTTCACTTCGCGCTGCATGTCAGGTTGCGACCAGCGGCTGAGTTCCTTGGCGTAGTCGAGTATCTGCCCGACGACCTCCCGCCGGCCCTCGGGATTCCGCCACAGCTTGCATTCGACGAGAACTGGAAGGCCGCTCGGCGTCACGAGGAAATTGTCGATCGGTCCCGCGAGCGTCCGTAGTTCTCGACAGATCGATATCGGTCGTCGAAAGGCGGGGTCGATTTCCTCGATAGGAAGAACGCTGGGGTGATCATGCACCAGCTTCTGAATGTCCGCCTCTGCAATGGCGCCTTCTTGCGCCTGCGCACCGAGGGGAAGCAGCGGCACGGCTTCCATCTCGCCGACTCTGAGTAATAGCGGGGTCACATGCTGTCGCGACACGAATCGAGCCTCCAACATGGCAGATGGTGCTCAAGTATGGAGCTTACCGTTGTCTCTCGCGCAAGCAGGTTCGATCCGTCAATTCACGGAAACGGGATGGGTATTTGTCTTGCCTTCATCGTCTATCGACGATAAACGATGGGCATGTCCAATAATGACGCCATGTCCGGCGCCTGCACCGAGGTCGATGACGACTTGCTCGCCTTGCGTCTGCGCGCGCTGGCGCATCCGGCGCGGCTCGCGATCCTGCGCGCGCTGGCGGTGGCCGACAGGTGCCAGTGCGGGCAGATCGTGCGCGGGCTCACCCTCGCGCAGTCGACCGTCTCGCAGCACCTGAAAGTGCTGAAGGAGGCGGGGCTGATCACCGGCACCATTGAGGGGCCGCGCTCCTGCTACTGCCTCGACCGGGAGACCTTCGCCGCCTTGGCGCGCCAGCTCGGGCCGCTGCTGGCCCATCTCGCCAGCGAGGCCGCCGCCGCGCCGGACGCGGTGCGCAGCCCTGATGCGCGGGAGGACGCACTGGCCTGAGGTGGCCGAACGCCTATCTGAACGACGACGAATATCGGGAACCGGGCGAAAACGCCCGAGCAAGTAATGAACTGGAAGTCGCATGTCCGCATCTGAGGGCGCGGCCGCGCCTGCGCGTCCCGCCAAAGCCGCCGAGATCAATCCGCGTGGCAGTCTGCTCGTCGCCCTGAAGGGGCTCTGGCCGTATCTCTGGCCCGCCGACCGTGCGGACCTGCGCGCGCGCGTCATGTGGGGCGTGCTGCTGCTGGTGCTGGCCAAGATCGCCACCATGACGACGCCCTTCTTCTTCAAATGGGCGACGGACGCGGCGGCGGAGGGCGAGGGTGCCCGCATCTCGACCGATGCGATCAGCCTGATCATCGCCGCGCCGCTGGCGCTGACGCTGGCCTATGGCTTCTCGCGCATCGTCATGGCCGGACTGACGCAGTGGCGCGACGGCCTGTTCGCCAAGGTGGCGATCCATGCGGTGCGGCGCCTCGCGCTCGAGACCTTCGAGCATATGCACGCGCTGTCGCTGCGCTTCCACCTCGAGCGCAAGACCGGCGGCCTGACGCGCATCCTTGAGCGCTCGCGCGAGGGCATCGAGACCATCGTGCGCATGCTGGTGCTGCATCTCGGCCCGACGATTCTCGAATTTGCCATGGTGATCGTCGTGCTGCTCTGGCAGTTCGACTGGCGCTATGTGGCCGCCACCGTCGGCATGATCGTCGCCTACACGGTCTTCACCTTCGTGATGACCGAGTACCGCATGTCGATCCGCGCGGCGATGAATGAGAGCGACACCGACGCCAACGCTAAGGCGGTCGACAGCCTGCTCAACTACGAGACGGTGAAGTATTTCGGCGCCGAGCGCTGGGAGGCCCAGCGCTACGACCGCTCCATGGCGCGCTACGAGAAGGCGACGGTGCATACGCACACCTCGCTCGCCTGGCTGAACGCCGGACAGGCGGTGATCTTCACCCTCGGCCTCACCGCCGTGATGGTGCTGTGCGTGCTCGACATCCGCGCCGGGCGGCAGTCGGTCGGATCCTTCGTCATGGTCAACGCCATGATGGTGCAGCTCTACCAGCCGCTGAACTTCCTCGGCATGATCTACCGCGAGATCAAGCAGTCGCTGATCGATATCGAGGCGATGTTCGCCATCCTCGCCCGCGCGCCGGAGATCAAGGATGCGCCGGGCGCGCATGCGCTCGACCTGACCGGCGGCACGGTGCGCTTCGAGGATGTGCGCTTCTCCTACGACCCCGACCGCGAGATCCTCAAGGGCGTGTCCTTCGAGGTGCCGGCGGGGCGGACGGTCGCCATTGTCGGCCCGTCGGGCGCCGGCAAGTCGACCATCTCGCGGCTGCTGTTCCGCTTCTACGACGTCAATGGCGGGCGCATCCTCATCGACGGGCAGGACATTCGCGAGCTGACGCAGGACAGCCTGCGCGCCGCCATCGGCATGGTCCCGCAGGACACGGTGCTGTTCAACGACACGCTCGCCTACAACATCCGCTACGGCCGCGCCGGCGCCTCGGACGAGGATGTGGCACGCGCGGCCGAGCTCGCCCAGATCGACGGCTTCGTGCGGCGCACGCCCAAGGGCTATGCCACCGAGGTCGGCGAGCGCGGACTGAAGTTGTCGGGCGGCGAGAAGCAGCGCGTCGCCATCGCCCGCACCATTCTGAAGGACCCGCCGATCCTCATCCTCGACGAGGCGACCTCGGCGCTGGACAGCCACACCGAGCGCGAAATCCAGGATGCGCTGGAGCGCGTCTCGCGCGGGCGCACCTCGCTCGTCATCGCCCACCGGCTCTCCACTGTGGTCGGCGCGGACGAGATCATCGTGCTCGACCACGGCCAGATCGCCGAGCGCGGCACGCATGTGCAGCTGATGGCGCGCCAGGGGCTCTACCACTCCATGTGGGAGCGCCAGCGCGAGGCCGAGCGTGCCCGCGAGACGCTCAAGGAGGCCGAGGCGGCGGAGGAAGCCGTCGACCTCCACGCGCCGGCGGGCGAGGCAGTGGCGTGACCGAACGTTAGTCCCGGCCGCCGCCTTTGGTCGGCGAGCGCCGCGGAAGCCATTTGACGGCGCCACGACGGGGCCCTACCTCTGCCGTGCCCGCCACAGGGCGCAAGGTTCGGGAACAGCTTTTCATGTCGGTCATCGATTCCATCCGCAGCGGCCTCGCCCCTGTCCATCGCGAAGGCTACCCGTTCATCCTGATCGGGGCGGCGGCGTCGGTGCTGCTGCTCTGGCTGGTGCCGCCGCTCGGCTGGATCGCCGTGCTGATCACCCTGTGGATCTGCTACTTCTTCCGCGATCCCGAGCGGGTGACGCCGGTGCGTCCCGGGTTGGTGGTGTCGCCTGCGGACGGACGGGTCTGTCTCGTCGGCCCCGCCGTGCCGCCGGTCGAGCTCGGCCTCGGCGAGACGGCGTTGCCGCGCGTGTGCATCTTCATGAACGTGTTCGACGTGCATGTGAACCGCGCGCCGCTGGCCGGCCGCGTCACCCGTATCGCCTACCGGCCCGGGAAGTTCCTCTCCGCCGACCTCGATAAGGCGAGCGAGGACAATGAGCGCTCCGGCATGGTGCTCGACACCGCCATCGGCTCGGTCGGCGTGGTGCAGATCGCCGGGCTGGTGGCGCGCCGCATCGTCAGCTTCGTGCGCGAGGGCGACAGCCTGGCGCCGGGCCAGCGCTTCGGGCTGATCCGCTTTGGCTCGCGCGTCGACGTCTATCTGCCCGCCGGCACGCGCCCCGCCGTGGCCGAGGGCCAGCGGGCCATTGCCGGCGAGACCATACTGGCCGATCTTGCCAGCGAAGGCCCGGAGCCTACCTACCGGGTGGATTGAGCAAAAAGAGCAGCGAACGCCATGGCCGACCTGTTTCCCCCCTTCGATCCGGACGCCGGCCCGGATGTGCCTGAGCCGCGCCGCCGCCGCTTCCAGGCGGTGCCGCTGCGATTGCTGCTGCCGAACCTTGTGACGCTGCTGGCGCTGTGCGCCGGGCTCACCGGCATCCGCATGGCGATCGAGGGACGGCTGGAGCTGGCGCTCGGCGCCATCGTGCTCGCCGCCGTGCTCGACGGCATGGACGGGCGGCTCGCCCGCATGCTGCAGGGCACCTCGCGCTTCGGCGCCGAGCTCGACAGCCTCTCCGACTTCGTTTGCTTCGGCGTGGCGCCGGGGCTGGTGCTCTATATGTGGGGGCTGGAGACGCTGGGCTCGGTCGGCTGGATCGCCGCACTCGCCTTCGCCATCTGCGCGGCGCTGCGTCTCGCCCGCTTCAACGTGATGCTGGAGGACCCCAACCGGCCGCCTTTCGCTGGCGACTTCTTCACCGGCGTCCCGGCGCCGGCGGGCGCGATCTGCGTGCTGCTGCCGGTCTATCTGGAGCTGGTCGGCCTGCCGCGCCTCGTCGCCTCGCCGGCGGTGGCGGCGGCCTATTGCTTCGCTATCGCGCTGCTGATGGTTTCCAAGGTGCCGGCCTGGTCGGGCAAGCGGCTTGGCTCGCGCATCCCGCGCGAGCAGGTGATGCCGCTCTTCGTCTGCGTGGTGCTGTTCGTCGCCGTGCTGGTGACTTGGCCCTGGGCGATGCTGTCGATGCTCTGCATCGCCTATCTCGCCATGCTGCCCTTCTCCGCGATGCGCTATGCACGGCTCTCAAGTGAATATCAGCAGCGCCTCGCCACCGCCGGTCACGCCGACATACATACTGGCGCTTCCGCCTCGGATGGCGAGAACCGGCCGAGCCATCTCAACTGAAGGAGAGCGCCGTCAGCGGGCGCGGCGCATCATCGCCTCGACGCGGGCGGTGAGCGGCGCGCCGGGGAAAGCCTGGCGCAGCAGGCGCAGCGCCTCGGCGTCCGAGCCGGGGCGGGCGAGGTCGAGATGCTGCGACATCAGCTGGGCGACGGACGTCGGCTCGCGCCGCGCATAGGCGATACGTTCGCTGTCGCGCAGGGTGCCGGAGGACGGGGTCTTCACTGTCACGCTTGCCGTCTGCAGCATCACAATAGCCTCCGATCGCCAGGGCGAATCAATCAGCTTTCCTCATGCACACAATGAGGCGCTTGCGCCCGTAACGCACGAACTATTTTCAGGTTCCCGTTCTTGTGAACGTGCGTTCGGGAAAGTTCTCATGGCGTAACTTTCGACGCCATCCGAGACAATACGAAGACAAGTCGTCAATATTTCAGTTTTCGAACAGTTATTTCCTGTCCGCACGACCTCGCGCCGGCCGCGCAGAGGCCGCTGCAGGTATCTTGATGGTGGAATTCTGTATCAATGACTGGATTGATCCAGTCATTGAGGCGCTTTGGCCTCAGGAGCGGGTCAGCGTGACCTTGCCGCCATCGCCGGTGGCAACGCCGTCATATTGGCCGCTGCCGGCCGGCTGCAGCCGCGCCGTGACCTTGCCGAGATGGTTCTGCAGCACGATCTCGTTGCCCCAGACATCCCAGCCCTTGGTCATGAAGATGTCGTTCGGGCAGTCGACGTCGGCATTGGCGGCGAAGCCGGACATGCCGCGATCGGTCGACAGGGTGACCTTGCAGCTCTTCTGGCCGTTGTCCCAGCCATATTTCCAGGTGCCGGCGAGCTGCGTGCGGGCCGCGCCCGGTTCGGCATAGGCGACGCCGCCCGGAGCGGTGGCCGGCGGCGGCGCGAGGGCGACCTGGCTCGCAGGCTGGCGCGGGGTAACGGCGTCTGCGGCCGTCGCGGCGGAGGCTCCGGTGGCCGGCGTGCCGGGAGCGGGGACGGGCGAGCTTTCCACCGAGCCGGAGGGCGCAGGCGTGATCTGGCTGGTCTCCATGGGGGCGGCATTCGTCCCCGGGAATCCATCGAGAACGGTGCTGCAACCACCCATGAGAAGAGCGGTGGCGGTCGTTGCCACGACGGCGGAGAACTTCATCGGCCCTGCACTCCCCGTCCGGTTTTCCGAAGAGTCCGGACGCTTGCCCCAGATAGATGCGGTGCGATGCGATCAGGCATCCGCACATGGACTCTGTTTCCCCAAGGATCGTGGCACGAGCGTGACCCGACCACGGCAGAGTCCTGATCCACAAGCACTGACACGCTTATGCTCAATGAAAACTTAACGAAAGTCGACGGCCGTTCATCCTTACGGCTCGCCTCGCCGCGCGACGCTGCATGACACAACCGCATCCCGGTCCGGCGCAAAGCGACGTTCAGTTTTCAGTGAAACTGCTTTATGTGCGACGCAGCGAAGAGGAGCTGCGCCATGTATCAGATGCTGGATCCATCCACCCTCCGTGTCCTCGTCACCGGGGCGACCTCCGGCATTGGCGCCGCCACCGCCCGGCGCTTCGCGCTGGCGGGCGCCAAGGTGGTCGGCACCGGCCGCCGCGCCGACCGGTTGATCGCGCTGCGCGACGAGCTCGGCGCCAACTTCCACCCGTTGGAGGTTGACGTGCGCGACAACGCTGCGCTGACCGAGGCGCTGGCCAAGGTGGCCGCACCCTTCGCCCCATTCAACGTGGTGTTCGCCAATGCCGGCCTGGCCCTGGGCCTCGAGCCGGCCAATGCCGCCAGTCTCAAGGACTGGGACGACATGGTCGACACCAACATCAAGGGCCTGCTCTACACGGTGCGGGCGACACTGCCGGCCATGGTCGAGCGCCGCGAAGGGCATGTGCTGTTCACCGGCTCGGTGGCCGGCGACTATCCCTATCCGGGCGGCAACACCTACGGCGCCACCAAGGCCTTCGTGAAGCAGTTCTCGCTCAACCTGATCGCCGACCTCGCCGGCACGGGCGTGCGCGCCACCAATATCGAGCCGGGCATGGTGGAGACCGAGTTCTCGCTCGTGCGCTTCCACGGCGACGCGGCCAAATCCGACAACGTCTATGCCGGCACGCAGGCGATGAGCGGCGAGGACATTGCCGAGCAGGTATTCTTCGCCGCCACCCTGCCGCGGCACGTCAACATCAACCGCATCCAGGCTTTCGCGACCTGCCAGAGCTTCTCGCCGTTCAAGGTCTCGCGCGACTGAGCTTCAGAGCAATACGGCGCCGCCGAGCGCGGCGCCGATCACCACCGCCCAAGCCGGCACCCGCCACAGCGCCAGCACCAGATAGGCGAGAAGGGCGAAGGCGAAGGCGCGGCCGGAGGTGATGCTGGAAGCCACCACCGGGTCCCAGAAGGCGGCGCCGAGCAGCCCGACCACGGCGGCGTTGACGCCGGCCATCGCGTCGCGCACGCGCTTCTCCGCCGCCAGCAGGGTCCAGAACCGCAGTGCGCCATAGACCAGCAGCGCTGAGGGCAGGAAGATGCCGATGAGCGCGACGGTGGCGCCGAGCGCGCCGTTGGGGGCGCTGGGCATCATCGCCCCGACATAGGCGGCGAAGCTGAACAGCGGCCCCGGGACCGCCTGCGCTGCGCCATAGCCGGCGAGGAAGGCCTCGCGCGTCAGCCCGCCGGGATGTACCAGTTCGGCCTCGATCAGCGGCAGCACCACGTGGCCGCCGCCGAACACCAGCGCGCCGGCGCGGTAGAGCGTGTCGAACAGCGCCACGCCGGCATTGCCGCTCGCCTGCGCGAGCAGGGGCAGGCCGACGAGCAGCACGGCGAACAGCACCAGGGCGGCGATCGAGGCTGTACGGCTCGGCAGATGATGGCCGGTCGGCTCGGATGCCGGCACGGCATCAAGGCGGATGAGCGCGAGGCCGATGAGTGCCCCGCCGGCGATGACGCCGATTTGGCCTATGGCGCCCGGCACCAAAGCGGCGGCCGCGGCGGCGACGAGGGCGAGGCTGCGGCGCTGCCGGTCTGGGCAGAGGTTCTTCGCCATGCCGATCACGGCGTCGGCGACGATGGCGGCTGCGGCGACCTTCAAGCCGGCAAGCCAGCCGCCACTGATGCCCGCCGCGGCGGCATGCGTCACGCCATAGGCGAAGGCGAGCATGATCAGCGCGGAGGGCAGGGTGAAGGCGAGCCACGCCGCGGCCATGCCCATCGGGCCGGCACGCATCAGCCCGATCGCCATGCCGACCTGGCTGGACGCCGGGCCGGGCAGGAACTGGCAGAGCGCAACGAGATTGGCGTAAGCCTCCTCGCTCAGCCATTGCCGGCGTCGCACGAATTCTTCGCGGAAATAGCCGAGATGCGCGACCGGTCCACCGAAGGAGGTGAGGCCGAGCTTCAGGAAGGCGCCGAGCACCTCGCGCGGCGTGCCAGCGTAGCTGGGCGTGGATTCGTCGGTATGTGCTTCGGCCATGACGCGTCAGCGTTAGCGCGCCGCCACCGCCGATGCATGCGAATTTTCGATGACGGCCTCACGCCGCCGCGACGACCGAGGGCATGGCCAGCGCCCCGCGCAGCATCTCGGCGAGGCGGCGTGCTGCGGCGGAGGCGGCGGGCGCCAGCAGGAGGCCGATCTCGATGTCCGGCAGCGGCGGCAGGCCCTCGGCCGGGCCGAGCCGGCGCCATTCCGCCGGCGCCGCGCATTCCGGCAGGGCGGTGAGGCACAGGCCGGTCTCGATGGCGGCGGCGATGCCGCCCTGCGAGGAGGAGGTGCAGGCGACGCGCCAGCTCAGGCCGGCCTTGTCGAGCGCGGCGGCGATGTGCGGGCGGGCGCGGCAGCCGGTGGGGAACAGCGCGAGGGGAAGCGGGTCGTTCTTCTCCGGCCGGTGGCCGCGGGCCGCGAGCCAGAACAGCTTCTCGCGCTTGAGCAGCTCACCGGTCGGGCGGGAATGGTCGCGGGTCAGAAGCGCGACGTCGATATGGCCGCGCTCGACCTCCGGCTCGATATTCTTCGACAGGTCGGAGCGGATTGAGATCTCGACCCGCGGATAGGCGGAGGCGAAGCGGGCGATGGTCGGCGTCAGATAGGCGTCGACATAGTCGTCCGGCATGCCGAGGCGCACGCTGCCCTCCGGCGTGCCGCCCTTGAGGTCGGCCAGCGCCTCGCTTTCATAGGAGAGGAGACGGCGGGCATGGGCGACGAGGCGCTCGCCAGTCTCGGTGAGCGAGATGCCGCGCCGCGAGCGCTCCAGAAGGCGCACGCCGAGGCTGTCCTCCAGCTGGGCGATGCGCGCCGATACGGCTGACTGGGTGCGGCCGACCCGCTCGGCAGCGGCGGTGAAGCCACCTGTATCGACGATGGCGATCAGCATGCCGAGGGATTCGGTGTCGAGATGGCGCATCGCGGCCTCCTTCCCGCTGGAGGGATCGTGGCGTTCCGAGCCACACTGCCGTTCATATCAGAAATTACGATGAAACGACAAAATAAATTCACTTTCATGATGCCAGTGCCCGGTGTACACGCCACTCTGTCACGATCAGCGAGTTGACTCGTGCGCGGCCGTGCGCGTCGCCGACCGAAACTGTTGTTCCCTTCGAGTCCAGCATGGCCCCGCCTCCCGCTTCCGTCGCGATGTCCACTTCGCTCGACGCCGCCGTCGAGTCCGTCGCCTCCTCGGCGATGAACGAGGCGCGGCTGCGCCGACAGGCTTTCCTGGCCGTGCTGCTGGCGGCCTTCTGCATCGGATTCTCGCCGGTGCTGGTGCGCTATGGCGATGCCGGCCCGGCCGCCATCGGCTTCTGGCGCCTGTTCTTCGCCCTCGGTCCGACGGCGCTGTGGGCCTGGGCCGAGCATCGCGCGGAGCGCCGGCGCTTCGCGGCATCCGCCACGCCGCGCCCGCTGCCGATCCGTGCCTATGCCTTCGCCGCTCTCGCCGGTGTGTTCTTCGGGGCCGATCTCATCGCCTTCCATGTCGGGCTTGCCAATACCAGCACCGCCAATGGCGTTCTGCTCGGCAACCTCGCCGTGGTGTTCGTGCTCATTTTTGGCTGGCTGTTCCTTGGCGAGCGGCCCTCGCGCGGCCTCTTGCTCGCGCTCGCCACCGCGCTGGCCGGCACGCTGTTCATCATCCTGAGCAGCGCAGGGCACAGCCATGGCGCCGGTCCGCGCGCGGTGAGCGTGTTTGGCGACGTGCTCTGCGTCGCGGCGGCGCTGTTCTATGCGGGCTACATGCTGATGACGCGCGTCGTCCGGCGCGCCGGCAGCAATGGCGCGGCGGCGCTCGGCGGCGGCACGGCGGCGCTGATCGCCACCGTGACAGGCGCGGTGACATGCCTGATCTGGGCGGTGGCGACCGGCGAGGTGCTGGTGCCGCAGAGTCTGCAGGGCCTTCTGGCCGTCGTCGGGCTCGGCATCGTCGCCCATGCGACCGGGCAGGGGCTGACGACCTTCGCGCTCGGCCGGCTGCCGGCGGGGCTGATCTCGGTGGTGCTGCTGCTGCAGATCGTCGTCGGCGTGACCTTCGCGGCGCTGCTGTTCGGCGAGATCCCCTCGCTGATGGTGATCATCGGTGGCACGCTTGTGGTGGCCGGTGTCGCCACCGCGCGTCCGGGTGGCCGGCGCGCCTGAGATGCCCCTTGCGGAGCCGCGGCGGCGGGTCTACCTCCTGAGCCTAGCGAAGGAGCGCAATCCATGTCCCAGCCCAACCCGTTCGGCGGCGTGATCGAGCATCTCTCGGTCGAGGAAGTCAAAGCCGGCCTCGAGGACGGGAGCATCCTGCTGGTCGACGTGCGCGAGCCGAACGAGACCGCCGCCGAGCGCATCCCGGGCGCGGTCGAGTTCCCGCTGTCCACCTTCGACGCGGCCGTGCTGCCCGACCCCGGCGAGAAGACGCTGGTGTTTTCCTGCCGCTCCGGCCAGCGCTCGCAGAAGGCCGCCGCCGCCGCGCAGGCGGCGGGCGTGGACCTGCACCGCCACATGGCGGGCGGCATCCTCGCCTGGAAGGATGCGGGCTTCCCGACCGACAAGGACTGAGCGCAGGGCCGGCTGAGTTCAGCCCGCCAGCCGCCGCACCACGTCGCGCGTCGCCGCGACGAGGCGGTCGACCTGCTCGCCCGTCGTCGCGGGTGAGGCCAGCATCATGTCGTGGAAGGGCGAGATCAGCACGCCGCGCACCAGCAGCGCGAGGTGGATCGCCGCCTCCAGCGCCGGGTAATGCGCCGATTTCGCCTGCCGCCCGTCCATGAGCGCGGCCGGCGCACGCACCACCTCCACGCGCGCGCCGCAGCGGGCGACGTGCCAAGGCAGGCCGGCTTCCGCCAGCACGGCCGACAGCCCAGCCTCCATGCGGTCGGCGAGGCGGTTCATATGGGCGAAGGCGTCCTCGGTGGCGACTTCCTCCAGCGTCGCACGCAGCGCGGCGAGCTGGAGCGGGCTGCCGGACAGCGTCGTGCCCATGCCCGAATGCCCGTCCGGCCGGTTGGCCTTGGCGTCGCGGAAGCGTTCCGCCGTTTCCTCGTTCATGCCCCAGATCGAGGCCGGCACGCCGCCAGCGATCGCCTTGCCGGCGACGAACATGTCCGGCTGCAGGCCGTGCGCGCGGGTATAGCCGCCAGGGCCGGTGGAGAGGGTGTGGGTCTCGTCGATCAGCAGCAGCGTGCCGTGCCGGCGGGTGATGTCGCGCAGCCCCTCATGGAAGCCTGGCTGCGGCAGCACCATGGCGCAGTTGGTCATCACCGGCTCGGCGATGACGCAGGCAACGGTGTTGTCGGCAAGCGCGGCCTCCACCGCGTCGAGGTCGTTGAACGGCACGACGCGGGTGAGCACGGAGAGGTCGCGTGGCTCGCCGATCAGCGCCGGCCGGTTGGCGGCGCGACCGTTGGGGCCGATTTCGACGAAGGTCTCGTCTACCGCGCCGTGATAGGCGCCGTCGAAGACGAGGATGCGCGGCCGCCCCGTCGCCGCGCGGGCGGCGCGCAGGGCGAAGCGGTTGGCGTCGGTGGCGGTGGTGGCAACCTGCCAGTAGGGCAGGCCGAAGCGGGCGCTGAGCAGGTCGCCGACGATGGCGGCGTCCGGGCTCGGCAGCATGGTGGCGAGGCCCGCCCGCGCCTGCCGCGTCAGCGCCTCGGCCACCGGTGCCGGGCCGTGACCGAACAGCGACGCGGTGTCGCCGAGGCAGAAATCGTCATAGGCATGACCGTCGACATCGACGAGCCGTGCACCGGTGGCTTCGGCGATGACCAGCGGCACCGGCGTCGACCAGTCGACCATCCAGTGCATCGGCACGCCGTCGAGCAGATGCGCGGCGGCGCCGGCCGCGGCGCGGGTCTTCGGGCGGGTGCCGAGATAGAGCGCCTCGGCCTCCGCGCGCAGGGCGGCGGTGCGGGCAGGGCTGACGCCCGGCCCCTCGGCGAACGGCGTGACTGCGTTCATCTTCCCGCCATCAGCTAGGCTGCGACGGCGGGCATATAAGCACGTTTCGCGTGTGCGTGCCTCACCGCACCCAGCCCCAGCGGCGCAGCTCGGCATAGGTGTCGTCCAGCGTCTTGCGGGCGCGGGCGACGAGCTCGTCGATCTCGTCATGCGAGATGACCAGCGGCGGGGCGATGATCAGCCGGTCGCGGACGGCGCGCATGACGAGGCCGTTCTTGAAGGAGAAGTCGCGCGCCAGCGTGCCGACCTTGCCGACGTCCGGGAACTTGGTGCGGCCGGCCTTGTCCGGGGTGAGCTCCAGCGCGCCGACGAGGCCGATCATCGGCGCCTCGCCGACGAGGGGGTGCTCGGCGAAAGCACTCCAGCGCGCCTTTAGATACGGGCCGGCGTCATTGGCGACGCGCCCGACCAGGTCCTCGCGCTGCATGATGTCGAGATTGGCGATGGCTGCGGCGCAGGCGGCCGGGTGGCCAGAATAGGTGTAGCCGTGGTTGAAGTCGCCGCCTTCCAGCAGCACCTCGGCGACCCGGTCGGCGACCATGACGGCGCCGAGCGGCATGTAGCCGGAGGTGATGCCCTTGGCCATGACGAGGATGTCCGGCTCGGTGTGGAAGGTCTCGCAGCCGAACCACGCGCCGGTACGGCCGAAGCCGCAGATCACCTCGTCGGAGATGAACAGGATGTCGCGCTCGCGGCAGATGCGGGCGATCTCCGGCCAGTAGGTCGCAGGCGGGATAATGACGCCGCCGGCGCCCTGGATCGGCTCGGCGATGAAGGCGGCGATGCGGTCCTCGCCCATGGCGTCGATGGCCGCTTCCAGCGCCTGCGCGGTGCGCAGGCCGAATTCCTCCGGCGTCTCGCCCTGGCGTGCCTCGCCCCACCAATAGGGCTGCGCGATGTGCAGGATGTCGGGGATCGGCGCGCTCTGCCCGTGCATCGGCGCCATGCCGCCGAGGCTGCCGGCGGCGACGGTGGAGCCGTGATAGGCGTTGCGGCGGGAAATGATGATCTTCTTCTCCGGCTTTTCCTTGATCTGGAAATAGCGGCGGACCAGCTTGATCACCGTGTCGTTGGATTCCGAGCCCGAGCCGGTGAAGAACACGCGATTGAACTGCGGCGGCGTCAGCTCGGCGAGCCGGGCCGCGAGCTCGATGGCCGGCTTGTGGGTCGTCTTGAAGAAGGTGTTGTAATAGGGCAGCTCCCCCATCTGCCGGGCGACGGCATCCACGATCTCCTGCCGCCCATAGCCGACATTCACGCACCACAGGCCCGACATGCCGTCGAGGATGCGGTTGCCGTCGGAATCGGTCAGCCACACGCCCTCCGCGCTGACGATGATGCGGGAGCCCTCCGCGTTCAGCGATTTCATGTCGCTGAAGGGATGCAGGTGATGGGCGGCGTCGAGCGCGCGCAATTCGGCGGTGGAGGAGGGCAGGGACATCGGGGCGCTCGCGGCTTGGAGAGGGGGCGGCGCAGAATGTGATCACATTTTGCGTGCGTCAAGCTATCCGGCATGGCACAAGCTTCAACGGAAACCTCGCGGCTGCTTGACCGGCGCGGGGCTGCCATGACCAAATCGACGCCACGACTGATTTTTTACCAGGTGGATCATGCCATTGCCTGAAGCCGTGAATCCCGTCACGGCCACCGAGCCCGAAAACGATCCTCTCCATGACGAGTTCGGCGCCTATGTCGCTGCCCACGGCGCGCCGGAGATCGTCGAAGTGCTGCTGCCCGACACCCATGGCGTACTACGCGGCAAATGGATTCCCGGCGGGGCGGGCGCGAAGATCTGGGGCGATGGCGTCGCGATACCGCTCTCCATCTTCGGCCTCGATATCTGGGGCCGCGAGGTCGAAGAGACCGGCGTCCATATCGAGACCGGCGACCGCGACGGCATCTGCCGGCCCGTGCCGGGCACGCTGAAGCCGGTGCCGTGGTCGCCGCGGCCGGCGGCGCAGGTGATGCTCTCCATGTACGAGCCGAATGCGCTGAGCGGCGAGATCCCGTGGGAGCTCGATCCGCGCCACCGGCTCGCCATGCAGCTGGAACGCCTCGCCGCGCGTGGCCTCTACCCCTGCGTCGCCTTCGAGCTGGAATTCTACCTGCTGAAGCCCGCGCCGGGTCCCGGCGGCGTGCCGGAGCCGGTGTTCCCGGCCTCGGGGAACGGGCCGGCGCGGCAGAACATGTATTCCATGTCCGACCTCGACGCCTATGCCGGGCTGCTGCACGACATACGTGAGGCCGCGCGCATTCAGGGACTGCCGGCCGACACGGTGATCTCCGAGGCCGCGCCCGGCCAGTACGAGGTGAACCTCTATCACCGCACCGACGCGCTCGCGGCGGCGGACGACGCCATATTGTTGCGCCGGCTGATCGACGGCGTGGCGCGCAAGCACGGCGTGCGGGCGAGCTTCATGCCCAAGCCCTTCCTCGACTTCGCCGGTTCCGGCATGCACGTCCATGTCAGCCTGACCGACAGGGACGGTCACAACGCCTTCGGCGCCGGCGAGGCGGGCGACCGCCTGCTGCGCCACGGCGCCGCCGGCCTGCTCGCCACCATGGCCGACACGGCGCTTTTGTACGTGCCGAGCTACAATGGCTTCCGCCGGCTGGTGCCGGGCAGCTACGCGCCGACCAGCGTCTCCTGGGGCTACGACAACCGCGCCGTGGCGGTGCGGGTGCCGAACGGGCCGGCCAAGGCGCGGCGCCTCGAGCACCGCATCGCCGGGGCGGACGCCCATCCGCACCTCGTGCTGGCGGCGATCCTCGCCGGCATGCTGGAGGGCATCGAGAAGGAACTGGAGCCGCCACCGCCGCTGACCGGCAACGCCTATGAGCAGGAGGCGCCGCGGCTCTCTTACGACATGGGCGAGGCGATCGCCGCCTTCGCTCGCTCCGACTTCGTGGCGCGGGCCTTCGGTGCCGAGTATCAGCGGGTGTTCGCGATCATGAAGCAGGCCGAACTGGCGGCCTTCGAGCGGCGGATCAATCCGCTGGAATACGAGACGTATTTGTAAGGGTTGCCAGCGTGACCGAGGCTTGAGCGGAACTCAGCGACGCTCTAGCCTTGGAAGTGAGTGTTTCGACGGCACTTCAACAACCAACTTCCGAGGAGAATAGAGGATGTCCCGCCTCCTAACGACAATCGCGGCAGGCCTGCTGTCCGCGCTGGCGATCGCGCCGGCGTCGGCGCAGGAGAAGGTCGTGAACGTCTACAACTGGTCCGACTATATCGACGAGTCGGTGCTGGAGGAGTTCACCAAGGAAACCGGCATCAAGGTCCGCTACGACGTCTTCGACTCCAACGAGGTGCTGGAGACCAAGCTGCTCGGCGGCAAGACCGGCTATGACGTGGTGGTGCCGACCGGCTCCTTCCTGCAGCGCCAGATCCAGGCCGGCGTGTTCCTGAAGCTCGACAAGTCGAAGCTGCCGAACCTGCAGTACCAGTGGCCGGCGATCGCCGAGCGCCTCGCGGTCTATGACCCGGGCAATGAGTACGCCGTCAACTACATGTGGGGCACCACCGGCATCGGCCTCAACATCGACAAGGTGAAGGAGCGCCTCGGCGACATCCCGCTCAACAGCTGGGACATCGTCTTCAAGCCGGAGATCCTGGGCAAGCTGAAGAATTGCGGCGTCTACATGCTGGACGGCCCGGAGGAGATCATCCCCACCGCCCTGCGCTATCTCGGCAAGGATCCGAACTCGAAGGATCCGAAGGATATCGAGGAGGCGGGCAAGCTGCTGATGCCGGTCCGCAAGTTCATCAAGAAGTTCGACAGTTCGGGCTACATCAACGCGCTCGCCGGCGGTGACATCTGCCTCGCCACGGGCTGGTCGGGCGACGTGTTCCAGGCCAAGGCCCGCGCCGAGGAAGCCGCCGAGAAGACCGGCAAGCCGCCGATTAACATCGAGTACATCATCCCCAAGGAAGGGGCGCTGATGTGGTTCGACAACTTCGCCATCCCGAAGGATGCCCCGCATCCGGACGAGGCGCTGGCCTTCATCAACTTCATGATGAAGCCGGAGATCGCGGCGAAGAACGCCAACTACATCTCCTATGCCAGCGGCAGCGAGGGCGCGCAGAAGTTCATCGACAAGGCGATCCTCGACAATCCGGCGATCTACCCGGACAAGGAGACCCAGGCGAAGCTCTTCACCGTCACCACCTATCCGCAGAAGGTGCAGCGCGTCGTCACCCGCACCTGGAGCGACTTCAAGCGCGGCAAGTGACCAGCTGAGACGGCCCGAAAACATGAAAGGCGCCCGGTCACCCGGGCGCCTTTTTCATTGGCGAGGCGCGAGGCGTCACCGCCAGCGCTTGTAGAACCAGGTCCATTGCTCGGGATATTCGCGCACCCATTCCTCGACCACCGAGGTGATCATCTGCATGGACTTGTTGACGTTGATCTTGCCGCTGGGGTCGCGCGGCAGGTCGAGTGGCGGCGTGCACTGGATGCGGAAGCGCCCGTTCGGCAGGCGGATCACCCGAACGCCGTGCACCGGGCACTCATAGAGCCGGGCGAGGCGGGCGATGGTCGGGTTGGCCGAGCAGGGGCGGCCGAAGAAATTCACCTTCGGCCCGCCGAGCCGCACCTGATCGACGAGGATACCGAGGTGCTTGCCCTGGTCGAGCACGGCGGCGAGCTCGAACACCGCGACATGCGAGGCGGCGACGAGGTCGCCCATCACCTTGCTGCGCATCTCGAACAGGAGGTCGGCGAAGAAGGAATTGTCCGGCGCGCGGAACAGCACCGCGCTGTCGAGCCCCTGTGCCGCCGCGGCGATGGCCGGCAGCTCCCAGTTGCCGAGATGCGCCGTGAAGACGAGGGCCGGCTTGCCGTCGACCCGCATGGCGACGAAGTTGGACACGCCCGTCGTCTCGATCCGGCTCTTCGACGGCTCCCACATATTGTATTGCCAGATCTGGTCGAGGTGGACGAACTCTCCCGCCATGCGGCCGAGATTGTCCCACATGCCCACCGCGATAGCCTGGCGCTCGGCCTCCGTCTTCTCCGGATAAGCGTGCCGCAGATTGTTCAGCGCGACCTTGTGGATCGGGGTGAGGGGGCCGATCTTGCGCGCCCAGAAACCGCCCTCCCAGGAGGCGAGCCATGACGGCTGCAGCCGCATGACGCGCATCAGCCCCCAGACGCTGGCCGAGAGCGCGGCGTCGCGCAGCCGCATCGCCAGAGACGGGCGGCGCGGGGCGGAGGGCTCCTTCTCCTGCGCCCGGTCATACCGGCTGATCTTCGCGGGCGCGGGGGCGAGCGCCTCCGGCCCCTCCTCGTCGGGGAGGGGAGCGGGATCAGGGGGGAGGGCGGCGGACACCGGCATTCTCAGAAGGTGATGACGACCTTGCCGAACACGCGGCGAGTCTCCAGCCGCTCCAGCCCGGCGCCGAAATTCTCCAGCGGATATTCGGAATCGATGACGGGGAGCACCCCGCGCTCCATGCGCTTCAGCCCGTCGGCGATGGCGCGGATCGGCGCGCCGAAGGAGCCGATTATGCGGTACTGGCGCTGGAAGAGCTGCATCAGGTTCATGTTCACAGACACGCCTGAGGTCGAGCCGCATGTCACGAGGCGCGCGCCCGGCCGCATGGAGAGCAGCGAGCCGTTCCAGGTCTCGGCACCGACATGCTCGAACACGACGTCGACGCCCTTCTTCTTGGTGATCTTGCGCACCTCGTGCTCGAAGCGGTCGGTGCGGTAGTTGATGGCGTGGTCGGCGCCCAGCGCCAGCGCCTTGGCGCATTTCTCGTCATCGCCGGCGGTGGTGATGACGGTGCAGCCGATCTCCTTGGCCATGCGGATCGCCACCGTACCGATGCCCGACCCCGCCGCGTGGACCAGCACGGTCTCGCCCGGCTCAAGCTTGGCGTTGTCGAACAGCATGTGCTCGACGGTGGAGAAGGTGACGGGCGCGGTGGCGGCGTCGGTCCAGGAGATGCCGTCCGGGATCGGCACGCAGAGCCGCTCCTTGATGTTCAGCTTGTCGCGCGCGAAGCCGTCGACATGGAAGCCCATGACGCCGGCGACCTCTTCGCAGAGATTGTCGCGGCCGGACTTGCACATGCGGCACTGGCCGCAGGTCAGCGCGCCATACATCGCCACCTTGGAGCCGGGGCGGAAGCGGGTGACGCCCTCGCCGATGGCGGTGACTTCACCGACGGCTTCGGCGCCGACGACGAGCGGCATCTTGCGCTTGGCGAAGGCCATGCCGCGCCAGCCCCACACGTCGATGTGGTTCAGCGCCAGCGCCTTGATCGAGACCTGCACCTCGCCCGGCTCCGGCGCGCCGGGCTCCGGCAGGTCGGTGAGGATCAGTTCGCGGTCGGACACCAGCTGAAGCGCACGCATGAAGAACTCCGAGACGATACGGCGGCGGCCGCCTTCATCCCGGTGCGAACGGGAGAGGCGGCGACCTTCCGGAAAGGACGAGGGTGGATAGCGAACTCGGCGCCTTATGGCTAGTGCGGCGGCATGATCATGAAGCCGTCATCCCGGACGGCCGAAGGCCGAGCCGGGATCGCCATCCGGTAAGAGAGCGGCACGCGATCCCGGCTCTGCGCTTCGCTTCGGCCGGGATGACGTCTAGATAGGTCTCAGGCCGGCTCGCCGGTGAGCACCAGCGCGACGTTCTGGCCGCCGAAGCCGAACGAGTTCGACATCACCCGGTTGACCTTGGCGTCGCGGGCGACGTTCGGCACTACGTCGAGCGGGATCGCCGGGTCCGGGATCTCGTAATTGATGGTCGGCGGGATGCGCCCGTTCTGGACGGTCAGCAGCGAGAACACCGCCTCGATGGCGCCGGCGGCGGTCAGCGTGTGGCCGATCATAGACTTGTTGGACGACAGCGGGATGTTCGGCAGGCGCTCGCCGAACACCGCGGTCATGCCGGTGAACTCCATGCGGTCGTTCTCCGGCGTCGAAGTGCCGTGGGCGTTGATGTAGTCGATGTCCTCCGGCGTGACGCCGGCATCGGCGAGCGCGGCGCGCATGCAGCCGATCACCGGCTTGGCGTCCGGCGAGGAGCGGGTGCGGTGGAAGCTGTCGGCCATCTCGCCGACGCCCTCAACCACGCCGATGATGTTCGCCCCGCGCGCCAGCGCATGCTCCAGGCTCTCCAGCACCAGTGCGCCAGCGCCCTCGGCGATGATGAAGCCGTCGCGGTTCTTGGCGAAGGGCCGCGAAGCTGCCGCCGGCACCTCGTTATTGGTGGAGAGCGCCGAGAGCAGCGAGAAGCGGATCAGCGCCTCGGCCGTCACCGAACCATCGGTGGCGATGGAGAGCGCCGCGTCGCAGTCGCCGCGCCGGATCGCCTCGACGCCGAGCTGGATCGAGGTGTTGCCCGAAGCGCAGGCGGTGGACAGCGAGATCGGCTGGCCGCGCGTGCCGAAACGGTCCGCGAGGTGGTCGGCGATGGAGCCGTAGAGGAAGCGCTCGTGCCAGGCGTCGTGGCCATTGGCCTCGGCGGCACGCAGCAGGTCGTCATAGGTGACGGCGGCGTTCGGCGCGGCTTCCTGCGCCAGGATGCGGCGCTGCGGCCATTCCAGCTCAATCGGCGGCACGGCGCAGAACAGCGGGCCGGGGAAATTGCCCTTGGAGCCGATGCCGGACTGCGCGATCGCCTCTTCCGCTGCCAGCTGTGCCAGCTCCTCGGAGAGGTCCGGCGCGGTGCGCCCGCTCTCGGGCAGGAAGTCGACCGTGCCGGCGATGGTGGTGCGCAGCGTGTCGATCGGGAAGCGGGTGATGCGGTGGATGCCGGAGGTGCCGGCGGTCAGCTTCGCCCAGTTGTCGTCCTTGCCCTGGCCGAGCGAAGTGACGAGGCCCATGCCGGTGACGACGACGACCGGCCGTCCGGCCTTGTCGGTATAGGAAGCCATGATCTGCTCCTCGGAAGCGAAGCGCTTCCGGTTGCGGGGGTTAGTCGGCGCGCTCGACGAGCGCGACGCCCTCTCCACGCCAATGCCCCACTGCGGTGACGATGGCACGGGACAGCGTGCCTTCGAAAGGTTTTTCCAGCGGCTCGCCGGCGAGCGGGGCGAAAAGCTTGCCCTGCGAGACGGCGAGCGCGGCGAGCGCCAGCGCCACCGGCAGCTGCCCTTCGAGGCTGTGGCCGACACGGTCGGTGACCGAGCGGACCGGCAGGCCGGTACGTGCGAGCACGGCGGCCTCCGCCTTGGTCGGCTCGGGCGCGCCGGAGGCGGCGGAGAAGATGGCGGTCCCGTCGGTCACGCCGCCCTCGGCCTCCTTCACCAGCGCGTCCAGCACCGCCTCGACCGCGTCGCCATCGCCGCGCTTGGCGCGCTCGGACCACACGCCCGACAGCTTGGCGATGGGCTTGGCGCCGCGGGCGGTGGCGTGCTCGGGCGATTCCAGCACGAGGAAGGCGCCGGCCGATCCGGTCGGCACGCCCTTCGGCTCGGCCAGCACCGGCGCCCAGGGCGCGTGCATGGCGAGGCGCTTGAGCGCGAAGAGCAGCAGCATGTCGCGCCGCTCGGCATTGTAGGCGCCGCCGACCAGCGCGATCTCGCTGGTGCCGGCGGCGATGCGCGAGAAGCCGATGCGCACGGCGTCGGTGCCCGAGCTCTCCTCACCCATGAAGGTGCGGGACGAGCCGGTGACGCCGTGGACGATGGAGATGTTGCCGGCAAGCAGGTTGGAGAGCTGCGCCAGGAACAGGGTCGGGCGTAGGTTCGACTGAAGCTGCTCGTTCAGGAAGACGTCGGGGTTCGACTGCTTCTCGATCTCGGTGAGGATGGCGCCGTCGACTGCCTGGTCGCGCTCGCCGCCACCGGCCGCCACCACCATGTCGGTGGTGCCGAGAATGTCCTTGTCGCCCTTGATGCCCGCCGAATCCAGCGCGAGGCCGGCGGCATAGGTGCCGATGCGCTGCCACGGCTCCATCTGGCGCTGGTCGCCCCTCTTGGGGATCTGCGCGTCGAACTCGATCTTGGCGAGCGGATGCACGACGTAGGGAGCGAAGCCGGTCTCGTCGATCACCGGGCGCGTACCGGCGGAAAGCGCCTGCCAATGGGCTTCCAGACCTTCACCGAGCGAGGAGACGAGCCCGATGCCGGTGATCCATACGTCGCGACGATTAGACATGCGTGAGATTTCCTGAGCGCGCCTCGCCGGCCGCTTCATTGCCCGCCGCGTCGCCCATCGGCATGGCGATGCGCTCGGCGGTGGAGAGCAGGTAGCCGCGCAGCTCGGGCGCCGGGAACGGCATGGTCTTCAGCGTGATGTCGGCATTGCAGACCAGCTTGCCTTCGACCCGTCCCTCGGCCTTGAGCCGGGCATAGCCGGAGCCGTCGTGCTCCATGCGGGCGAAGACCTCGATGATCTGGCCCGGGGTAACGAAGGTGCGCAGCTTGCCCTTGTCGACCGAGGCGAGGAACGCCATGCGGTCGTAATTGTGCAGGCGCAGCAGCAGCATGCCGCAGCTCTGCGCCATGATCTCGAACAGCAGCACGCCCGGCAGCAGCGGGTGTCCGGGGAAATGGCCCTCAAAGATCGGGCTCTCGTCCGGGACGATGTTGGCGGTCCGTAAGGTGCGCGCCTCGAGGTCGAGCTCGAGCACCTTGTCGATCATCTGGAAATATTCGAGCCGCATTACCCTTCCCGCAACACCCGTCGTCCGAACCGCCGATCAGGCGGTCTTGGCGGCGATCAGTTCGTCGATGCGCGCGCAGAGGTTCTTGAGCACGAAGTACTGCTCGGTGGTCGCCTTGCCTTCGTTGACTTCCTGAGTCCACTGCTCGAGCGGCAGCTTGATGCCGAACGCCTTGTCGATGGCGAAGGCGATGTCGAGGAAGTCCAGGCTGTCGATGCCGAGATCGTCGATCGCGTGGCTCTCCGGCGTGATGTTCTCGCGCGGGATGTCGCACGTCTCGGCAATGATGTTGGCAACGGTCTCGAACGTGGTCGACATGAAATGCCTCTGGTCTCGGCGGCCGCGTCCGGCCGGGGTGAACTGGTTCTCCCGCCGCTCCCGCGACGATAGGCCCCCAAATGGATGACGGCCCGTATACCTAAGCGCGGACGGCTATTCAATGGCGGCGGCGCGGCAATCCTCGGCTGTGTGACATCCGTGCCGATGCCCCCGGATGCGGCTCGTCATGCACGCCCTCGACGGTACCGTCATGGCCCTGCGGCAGATTCCGGCCTATCGTTCCGTCATCGGTCGGATCATCGGTCGTAGGGGTGGTATCATGGTCGCGTTGTCCTCGGCCTTCTCGAAGCTTGCGCGGGGGCTCGGCGGGTCCCTCATCCTCGTCCTTCTCGCCGCCCCGGCAATAGCCCAGGCCCCACCGCTCAAGCAGACGGTAAAGCAGGGCGCGGCGGCGACCCAGCCGGCCAAGCCCACGCAGCCGGCCAAGCCGGCCCAGGCGGCGGCGCCCGCACCGGTGCAGGACGCCCTGCCGAAGACCTATTCGCGGCCCGACCTCGTGGAGGCGGCGCGGCGGCTGCAGGCGCTGCTGCAGCGCGACCGCGAGCCGCTGGGCAAGCCGGCCGCGCAGCTGCGCAAGGACGCCGACGCCGCGCTCGCCGCCGGCGACGCGCGCACCGCCGCCGAAATCTACGGCAAGCTCGCCCGCGCCACGCCGAATGATGCCGGCGCCTGGCTGCGCTTTGCCCGCGCGCTCGCCCGCATCAAGCCGAACGACAATGAGAGCGCCGACACTTTCATCGAGCGCGCGCAGGCGGCGGCCTTCCTCGCCTATCGCAGCGCGACGACGCGCGTCACCCAAGCCGATGCGCTGTTCGCCATCGGTCATTTCTACGACCAGCGCTCGCTCTGGCGGCCGGCGCTCGACACGCTCGCCACCGCGCTGACCTATGCCAATGTGCCGGACCAGCGCGCCTTCTACGACAAGCTGCGCGAGGAGCGCGGCTTCCGCATCCTCGACTACAGCGTCGATTCGGACGCCTCCAACCCACGCATCTGCGTGCAGTTCTCCGAGCCGCTGGCGACCGGCGGGCTCGACTTCTCCTCCTATGTGACGCTCAAGGGGCCGAACGGCCCGGTCGACAAGCCGGCGGTGATGGCGGAGGAGAGCCAGCTCTGCGTCGAGGGGCTAAAGCACGGCGAGAGCTACGACGTGAAGCTGCGGCAGGGGCTGCCGTCCTCGGTTGCCGCCGAGCCGCTGCGCGAGACCGCCGACCTCACCATCTATGTGCGCGACCGCAAGCCGGGCGTGCGCTTCACCGGCCGCAACTATGTGCTGCCGCGCAGCGGCCCGCGCGGCATTCCCGTCGTCTCTGTCAACACCACGCGCGTGGGCGTCGAGCTCTACCGCATCGGCGATCGCAGCCTGATCCCGACCGCCATCGACGGCGACTTCCGCCGCGACCTCGGCGGCTACGACCTGCAGCAACTCAAGGACAGCCGAGGCGAGCTGGTGTTCAAGGGCGAGCTGGAGACCTCATCCCCGCTCAACGAGGACGTCACCACCTCCTTCCCGGTCGACGAGGCGGCCCCGACTCTGTCGCCCGGCGTCTATGTGCTCGCCGCCCGGCCGGCCGGCGAGGCGCTCGACCCGAATGACGAGTGGAGTACGCGCTCGACGCAGTGGTTCGTCGTCTCCGACCTCGGCCTCACCGCGCTCTCCGGCAGCAACGGCCTGACCGTGCTGGTGCGCGCGCTCGGCACGGCGCAGCCGCTGGACGGCGTCGAGCTGCGCCTGCTCGCCAAGTCGAACGAAGTGCTGGCCACCGCCCGCACCGACGCCACGGGCGCGGCGAAATTCGATTCCGGGCTGGTGCGCGGCAAGGAGGGCTTCGCCCCGGCGGTGATCGTGGCGCAGGCTAAGGAGGGCGACTACGCCTTCCTGTCACTGGACGACCAGGCCTTCGATCTGACCGACCGCGGCGTCGGCGGGCGCGCTGTGCCCGAGCGCATGGACGCCTTCGTCACCACCGAGCGCGGCGTCTATCGCTCCAACGAGACGGTGCATGTCACCGCGCTGCTGCGCGACCCGCAGGTGCAGGCGGTGACCGGCGTGCCGCTCACCCTCATGCTGAAGCGGCCGGATGGCGTCGAGGAGCGCCGCGTGCTGGCGGAGGATGCCGGCGCCGGCGGGCGCACCGTCGACTTCGCGCTGATGGGCGACGCCATGACCGGTACCTGGCGGGTCGAGGCCTATGCCGACCCGCGCGGCGCGCCGGTCGGTTCCACCACCTTCTTGCTGGAAGACTATGTGCCCGAGCGACTCGCGCTCGACCTCTCCAGCACCGCGACCAGCATCGCGCCGAAGATGCCGGTGAGCGTGGCGGCGGATGGGCGCTGGCTATTCGGTCCGCCCGCTGCCGGGCTCGACCTCTCCGGCGAGATCGAGGTGCGGATTGCCGATGCGCGCCCCGGCCTGCCGGGCTGGCGCTTCGGCCGGGCGGATGACGGCTACACCACGGTGCGCGAGCCACTGGCCGACGCGCCGGTGACGGACGCGCAGGGCAAGGCGAGCCTCTCGGTGGCGCTGCCGCAGCTCTCCTCGACGGCACGGCCGCTGGAGGCGGAAATCTTCGTCTCGCTGGACGAGGGCGGCGGCCGGGCGGTGCGCCGTTCGCTGGTGCTGCCGGTCCAGCCAGTGGGCAACGGTATCGGCGTGAAGCCGCTGTTCGACGGCAAGGGGCCGGGCGAGAATTCGCAGGCCGGTTTCGAGGTGCAGGGCTTCGATGCCGCCGGCAAGCCAGTCGCCGTTGCCGGCGCGCAATGGGCGCTCTACCGCATCGAGACGCGCTACCAATGGTATCGGCTCGGCGGCAATTGGGATTTCGAGCCGGTCGAATCGATCGCCAAGGTCGCCGACGGCAAGCTGGACCTCGCCGCCGGCGCGCCGGCGCGGCTCGATGTTCCGGTCGGCTGGGGCCGTTACCGGCTGGAAGTCACCGATGGCAAGCTCACCACCGCCGTGCGCTTCGAGGCCGGCTGGGGCGGTGGCGCCACCGCCGATGCGCCGGACCGGCTGGAGGTCGGGCTCGACAAGGCGCAATACGCCGCCGGCGAACCGATGAAGGTGAACCTCACCAGCCGCTATGCGGGCTCGGCGACGGTGCTGATCGTCGGCGATGGCGTGCTGGCCTCGAAGACTGTGGACGTGCCGGCCGGCGACAGCGCGGTCGAGTTTCCGGTCGCGGCGGGCTGGGGGCCGGGCGCCTATGCGCTCGCGTTCCTGCACCGGCCGCTGGATGTGGCTGCCGGCCGCAATCCCGGCCGCGCCATCGGCCTCGCCTGGTTCGGCGTCGACCGCGCCCAGCGCGTGCTCGACGTGGCGCTCGACGCGCCGGCGCTGGCGCGGCCGGAGACGACGCTCTCCGTGCCGGTCAGCGTATCGGGGCCGGGACGCGGCAGTGAGGCCTTCGTCACGGTCGCGCTGGTCGATGTCGGCATCCTCAACCTGACCGGCTTCAAGACGCCCGACCCGGACGGCTTCTATCTCGGCCAGCGTGCGCTCGGCACCGAGGTGCGCGACTTCTACGGCCAGCTCATCGACGGCATGCTCGGCGCGCGCGGCCGCCTGCGCTCGGGCGGCGATGCGATGGACGCCGGCCTGCAGGCCGAGCCGCCCACCCAGCCGCCGCTCGCTCTGTTCTCGGGCCTTGTGAAGCTCGATGCCGAGGGCAAGGGCACGGTCGATTTCGCCCTGCCGCCGTTCGACGGGACGGGAAAGTTGATGGCCGTGGCGTGGTCCGGCGCGGCGGTGGGCCATGCCGAGAAGGACATCATCATCCGCGATCCCGTGGTGCTGACGGCGACGCTGCCGCGCTTCCTCGCCTCGGGCGACAAGTCGACGCTCAACCTCGCCATCACCAATGTCGACGGTGAGGCGGGCGACTATGCGCTTGACGTGATGACCGATGGCCCGGTCTCGGTTCCGAGCGCGCCGAAGACGGTGCCACTCGCCAAGGGCGGACGGCAGGGCTTCAATTTGCAGCTTGCCGGCACGGGGCTCGGTGAGGCCAAGGTCTCGGTACGGCTCTCCGGTCCCGCCGGGCTGAATGTCGTCCGCGACTACCGGCTGAACGTGCGCCCGGCCTATCCGCCGATCTCCCGCCGCAATATCGAGAGCATCGCGCCCGGCGCCTCGATCACGCTCAGCCGCGACCTCGTCGCCGATCTCGTGCCGGGCACGGGCGGCGTCACCGTCTTCGCCGGGCTCGACCCGGCGCTCGACGCGCCGGCGCTGATCGGCGCGCTTGATCGCTATCCGTTCGCCTGCTCGGAGCAGCTCACCAGCCGCGCGCTGCCGCTGCTCTACTTGAGCGACTTCGGCGGGCCGGAGCGGTTCCGGCTGAAGCAGGAGCCGGCCGAGACCATCCGCAACGCCATCGCCCGGCTGGTCGCCCGGCAGGGCTCGGATGGCTCCTTCGGCCTGTGGGAGGCGGGCGGCAACGATCTGTGGCTCGATTCCTACGTGACCGACTTCCTCACCCGCGCCCGCGAGAAGGGCTACGAGGTGCCGGAGCAACCCTTCTCCATGGCGCTGGACCGGCTGCGCAACGCGCTCGCCTATGCCACCGAGGGCGCGACCGACGACGGCACGGCCTATGCCATCTATGTGCTGGCGCGGAACGGAAGGGCGCCGCTCGGCGACCTCCGCTATGTCGCCGACGCCAAGCTCGACGCGGTGGAGAGCCCGATGGCGCGCGGCCAACTCGCCGCGGCACTCGCCATGCTCGGCGACAAGAAGCGCGCCGAGACCGTGTTCGGCGCCGCGCTGGAGTTGCTGCCCGACGCGCCGGAGACCATCACCTCCGGCCGGCCGGACTTCGGCTCGATCCTGCGCGATGCCGCAGGCGTGGCGACGCTGGCCTCCGAGGCGGGCTTCACCGGCACGGCGCGCACGGCGCGGGCGCGGCTCGCCACTGCCTTCGTCGATGCCGGCCCGACCTCGACGCAGGAAGATGCCTGGTTGCTGCTCGCCGCCCGCGCGGCGCGCGAGGGCAAGGGGATCGCGGTGGACATCGACGGCGTGGCGCATTCCGGCATCTATGAGCGCTCGCTCACCCCGGAGGAGCTGGCCAAGCCGATCGTCCTCACCAATCGCGGCACGGCGCCGCTCGACGTCGTCGTCTCCATCGACGGGCCGCCGAGCTCGCCCGAGCCGGCGGCGGAGGACGGCTTCACCCTGACGCGCAGCTATTACACGCTCGACGGCCAGCCGGCCGATCCCGCCAAGGTGGCGCAGAACACGCGGCTCGTCGTGGTGCTGGAGGCGGAGGAGGACGAGGCGGCGCCGAGCCATGTGCTGCTCGTCGACTACCTGCCGGCCGGCTTCGAGATCGACAATCCGAACCTTGCCGTCGGCTCTGACGCCGGCGCGCTGGCCTGGCTCGGCGACACCAGCCAGCCCTCGCATGCTGAGTTCCGCGACGCCTTCTTCGCCGCCGCCTTCGATCTGACGCAGGTTGGCGAGGAGGAGGAAGGCGAAGTGCTGCGCGTCGCCTATATCGTGCGGGCCGTCTCGCCGGGCACCTATGCCCATCCGCCGGCGACGATCGAGGACATGTACCGCCCCGGCCGCTATGCCCGCACCGAGGCGGGCACGACCGAAGTGACGGGTGGTTCGAAGTGAAAAGGATCGCCAAATGAGACGGGTGCTTGCCCGCATGGCCGGCATCGCGCTTCTCGGCGCGATGCTGCTGGCGGGCGGTGCCTATGCCTGGATCATGGGCGTGCGCGCGGCAGCTCCGCCGGCGCCCGCGCTGGCTTATTCCGTGGAGGTGTTGGACCGCGACGGCCGGCTATTGCGGCCCTTCGCCTTGGATGACGGGCGCTGGCGGCTGCAGGTCCAGCCCGGCGAGGTGGACCGGCGCTTCCTCGACATGCTCGTCGCCTATGAGGACAAGCGCTTCTATTCGCATCCCGGCGTCGATCCGCTGGCGATGATCCGTGCGGCGGGCCAGATGCTGCTGCACGGCCAGATCATCTCTGGCGGCTCGACGCTGACCATGCAGGTGGCGCGGCTTATGGAGCCGCGCGCGGCGCGCACCTTCTCCGCCAAGCTGCGCGAGATGCGCCGCGCCATCGAGCTGGAGGCGCGGCTGTCCAAGCGCGAGATCCTCGCGCTCTACCTCGCCCTCGCGCCCTATGGCGGCAACATCGAGGGCGTACGCGCAGCAAGCCTCGCCTATTTCGGCAAGGAACCGCGCCGGCTCTCGCTGGCGGAGGCAGCACTTCTGGTCGCCCTGCCGCAGGCACCGGAATCGCGAAGGCCGGACCGCCACCCGGAACGCGCCGCCTGGGCTCGCGATCATGTGCTGGCGCGGCTGAAGGCGGCGGGCCTTTATAACGAGCCGGAGGCCGAGTTCGCCGCGCGCCAGCCGATCCCGCGCGAGCGCATCGCCATGCCCATGCTCGCCGCTCATGCGGCGGAGGCAGCGCGGCGCGAGCGCCCGGCGGCGCAGACGCACCGCCTCGCCATCGACGCCGTGGCGCAGACGCGGCTTGAGGAACTGGCGCGCGAGCGCGTGCGGGAGCTCGGCACGGGCGTCTCGCTCGCCCTGGTGATGGTGGACAATGGCAGCGGCGAGGTGCTGGTGCGTGTCAGCGGCGCCGATCCCTTGGACGCCGCGCGCGCCGGGGCAGTCGACCTCACCCGCGCCATCCGCTCTCCCGGCTCGACGCTGAAGCCCTTCATCTATGGCCTTGCCTTCGAGGACGGCCTCGCCCATCCCGAGACACTGATCGACGATCGCCCGGCGCGCTTCGGCGCCTATCGGCCGCGCAATTTCGACCGCGACTACCAGGGCACGGTGTCGGTGAAGCAGGCGCTGCAACTCTCGCTGAACGTGCCGGCGGTGGTGCTGTTGCAGGCGGTCGGCCCGCAGCGCCTCGCCAGCCGGCTGGGGCAGGCGGGCTTCGCGCTGAGCCTGCCGCCCGGCGAGGTGCCGGGACTGGCGGTCGGGCTCGGCGGCGTGGGGGTGAGCCTCGACGCGCTGGCCGGGCTCTATGCCGGCATCGCCAATGGCGGGCAGGCGCATGCCTTGCGCGAACGCATGGACGGCGCGGTGACGGGAGGGGAGGGAACGCGGCGGCTGATGAGCCAGGTCGCGGCCTGGTATCTCGCCCAGGCGCTGGCCGGCACGCCGGCGCCGCGCAACGAGCGGGTGGGGCGCATCGCCTTCAAGACCGGCACGTCCTTCGGCTATCGCGATGCCTGGGCGGTCGGCTTCGACGGGCGGCGGACGATCGCGGTATGGGTGGGGCGGCCGGACGGTCAGCCGGTGCCGGGGATGATCGGGCGCGAGGCGGCGGCGCCGATCCTGTTCGAGGCCTTCGCCCGGCTGGTGACCCGTCCGGTGCCGTTTGGCCCGCCGCCGCGCGAGGCGCTGAACGCACGAAACGCCGACCTGCCGCCACCTCTCCGGCAGTTCGGCCGAATGGCGGGCAGGGGCGGCGTTGGTGATGGACCGAAAATTTCGTTCCCGCCCGACGGGGCGAGCCTCGAGCACCTGGCGGGCGAGCCGCTGGCGCTGAAAGTGAGCGGCGGCACGGGCCGCCTCACGATCTTCGTCGATGGCGTGCCGGCCGGCGAGCCCGCACTGGCGGCCACCTATTTCTGGCAGCCGTCGGGCGCGGGCTTCGTGCGCCTGACCGTCATGGACGCCGCTGGCGCGAGTGACAGCGTCAGCTTACGTATTCGCGAGCCGGCAGGGGTTGCCGACGCGACGGGACTACTCAGCGGCCGCTGATGGCGACGCGGGCGATGTCCTGGCGGGTCAGGCCGCGCTTGGCGAGGGCCGCGTCGGAAAGGCGCGACAGGGTCTCGTAGCGGCGGGCGATGCGATGGCCTTCACCAACCGCCTCGAAGAAGGCGACGACGCCAGTGGCGACGCGGGAGAAGAAGTCCGGCGAGGTGTGACGGGTAAGGGTAGCGGTGTTCATCTGGGCCTCCAAGCCTAGGTAGGTATCTTGTATGCCAGGAATATAGACGCTTCTTCGCACCGCAAAAGGCGAGATGCTGCATGACAGCACTGAGGCCGACGCATGGGTTGTTGGGCCGTTCCTGCCCCGTTTTCGGGATGCTCAGCGTGATTAAGCGCGGATTAACCACGATAAAGGTATTAACGTAGTCATTATGAACGTGTACAGCCTAATATTGCGACTAGGGATTGAAATCGAGATATGCTCTCAGGGCGGGCGTGGATTGCCGTTGCGGCATGGATAGATTGCCTCGGCCGTGGGTCAGCTCACGGGGAGGGGCAATGGAGTTCAGCCCAAGCGGAATCGGCCGGTGCTGGAGAGGCGGGATTCGAGATTCTGGTCGCTGCTGGTGACCGGCGAATGAGAGCCGGCAGATAAATCCACACGGGGGTAGACCGCGCTCGAATGAGACGCTATATCCCCCGCGTTCGCCGCCGGGTTTGCACAACCGGACGCCGATATTGTGAAACCGAGCCGAAACTGCTTGTGTTTTCAATAGCTTCGGTGGGGGATAGTTTAACGGTAGAACTGCGGACTCTGACTCCGTTAGTCCAGGTTCGAATCCTGGTCCCCCAGCCAACCTCTCAATAACATCAATACGTTAGCGAACAGGTCTCCGCCCGTGGCGTCGCCATGCCGCGCGACCGCACCGATGTCGGCCTTCCGCGCTACTTGTAATAGCCGACGCCGCAGACGAGATCGCCGATCCGGGTGACGTAGCTTTCCTTCGCGGCCGGCTGGCTCTCGCCGGGGCGGGGAAAAGCGTAGGCCACGGAGCTTACCTGCCCCTCACGGGCGCTGCTCATGATCTCCTTGCCGAACGCCTTGCCGTTGGCGTCCTTCAGCTCGTTGAGATTGCCGCCAAGCATCGCCGGATTGGCGTGCGCCAGCGATGTGCCGTCGAGGCTGTTGCAGAACACGTAGAGATCGCGGTCCCGGAACCCGTCCGTCCCCTTGTTGAAAGCAGCCAGGGCAGCGGCCTGGTCGACCTTCAGTGCTGCCACGGCGCGCTCCAGCATCGCTCTGGCCTCCTGGGCCGAACCGAATTGCTGGGCGGACAAAGCGCTCGAAAACAGCAGGAAGGAAAGCAGCGAAATCGCCAGCGTTGCGGCGTGAGACATGGTTTCTCCCCCCGAAGACCATGCGAACTTTAATAGCTTTCCGCTCCGGCAACAGCAATCCGGCTGGCTGGGCATCGAGCGCCACTCAGGCGTCGAGATAGGTCCGCTGTTCCACCGCCGGAAGGCTGACGCGCTGCCCCAGTCCGCCGGCGGCGAGATTGCTCAGCGAGAGCGATCCTCCGTTGTTCACGATGATCTCCCGCGCGATCGCCAGGCCCAGGCCGGCGCCGGGCACGGGTGCGCCTCGTGCCGGATCGACGCGGAAGAACGGCTCGAAGACACGGTCGAGCAGTTCCGGCGGAATGCCCGGCCCGTGATCCTCGATCCGCACCAGGGCCTCGCCCTCGCAGGCGCCGACCGAGACCCGCGCCTCGCGCCCATGCGTCGCGGCATTGATCGTCAGGTTGCGAATGGCGCGCTTGAGGGCCAGCGGCCGGGCGATCACCGTCACCGGTGCCGAGGCGGTGAGCGCGACCGGCATGCCGATCTCGCGCAACTCGGCCACCACCTCGCCGACCAGCGCGTCCAGCGGAACCTGCATCTGCGCCGGCGTCTCGACCTCTTCGCGAACCAGGCGAATGGCACCGTCGGCAATGTGGTCGAGCTCGTTGAGATCGGCGATCCAGGCGTCACGCTGATCCTCGTCGAGGAACTCCGCGCGCAGCCGCATGCGGGTCATCGGCGTGCGCAGGTCGTGCCCCGCGGCTGCGACGAGGCGGACGCGGCTCTCCATCGCCGCCTTCAGCCGCGAGGACAGGAGGTTGATGGCGCGCGCGGCGGCCCGCACCTCCGTGGGGCCTTGCTCGCGCAGCGGAGCCAACTCGCCGTGCGGGCCGATGGCGGCAGCCGTGCGCTCCAGCAGCGCGAGCGGCGCGGTGAGGCGCCGGACGGCGAACACCATGACGGCGGTCGTGCCGAGGGCGAGCATCAGCGCCCACCCCGCCAGCGCCCAGCCCGGATGCTCCGGCGCGGGCATCATGGGTATGGGCATGAGCAGCCAGCGGCCGTCCGAGAGCGAGGAGATGACGGGCGAACGGGCATCGGGGGGATCGCTGACCACGACCTGCCGGCTGTCGCCCAAGCGCGACAGGGCGGCATTGATCCCGTGCGTCGGAGCCTTTGCCACAGATCCGCCGGCGGGTGCGGTCTTCACGCCGACGAACGCACCTTGCGGGATCGGGGGCGCGTCCGGGTGGGCCTCGATCAGCCTGGACATCAGGACGATCTGGGCGGCGAGCGCGTCCTCGGCCGCCTCGAACTGGGGCGGCGAGAGCAGTGCGAAGGACAGGCCCGTGGCCAGCAGCACCACCAGCAAGACGGCGCCGGCCAGAAAGCCGGTGAGCTTGGCCCGCAGCGTGTTCACGGCGCGTCCTGTCCATGGCTGGGGCGCGCCTCGCCGCCCTCGACCTTCACCGCCAGCTGGTAGCCGCCATTGCGCAGCGTCTTGAACATCTGGAAGCTGCCGGCGTCGCCGAGCTTGCGCCGCAGGCGGCTCATCAGCACGTCGATCGAACGATCGAACGATCGAACGCCACCGCGTTGCGGCCCTGGGTGATGTCGAGCAATTGGTCGCGCGAGAGCATGCGGCCCGGCCGCTCGAGAATGGCCATGAGCAGGTCGAATTCGGCGGCGGTCAGCGGAACCTCCACGCCGTCGGCGTCCACGACGCTGCGCGTTACCGGGCTCGCGCTGAAGCGGCCGAAGCGGAAGCTGTGCTGTGGCCCTGTGCCGGCCGCCTCGACCGCGGAGGTCCGGCGCATCACCGCGCGGATGCGCGCCACCAGTTCGCGCGGATTGAACGGCTTGCCGAGATAGTCGTCGGCGCCGACCTCTAGTCCAATGATGCGGTCGACATCCTCCTTCAGCGCGGTGAGCAGGATGATCGGCACGCGCGAGCGCGCCCGCAGCGAGCGGCACAGGTCGAGGCCGGAAATGTCCGGCAGCATCAGGTCGAGGACGACGAGGTCGATGCGTCCGGCGGCAAGGCAGCGTTCGGCGCTGCGCCCGTCTTCGGCCAGCGTGACGCGAAAGCGCTGCCCCTGAAGATAGCGCCCGAGCAGCCTGCGGATCTCCCGGTCGTCGTCGACCACGAGCACATGCGGATTGTTCTCCACGAACTTCATCCCGAAAGCACGATGTCCCGGCTGCCCTAGCGGATGCCGGCGCTTCTCACCGGAAAGAATGGCAACTCAGTGTTGCTGAAGGCGCTTCGGCAACGTTGGGATACAAAACGTCTCGCGCCGGAAATACTCCGACCTGAAAAGGAAACGCGGCCGCTTCAGCTTGTCCTCGCTCGACAACGAAGACAGGAGCGGGAATTGAAACTCGTCTTCATCACCGTGGCGGCCTCGCTGCTGGGCGGTGTGATCGTCGCCGCCAGCACCTCGGCGGACGGCCAGATTACCACGAAGCTGCAGGACCGCGCGCCGATGGCGCAGCATGCGGAAACGGTGCGGGTCGTCGAGGTGTCGTCCTGCACCGACGCGCCGGACATCGCTTGCGTGGAACATCGCGGCGGACCCGGCGAGGGCCCGCGCGCCGCCTTCGATGCAAGCGTCGCCTGCATTCTTCCGCCGCCGGGCCCCGGCCCACTGATCCTCGCCTCGCGGCTCGCCGCGATGGAGAGCTTCATCGGCATCCGCGAGGAACAGCTCGACGCCTGGCGCGCCTACACCGACGCGCTCTACGCCATGCTGCATCCCCCGGCGGCGCAGGAGAAGGCACCAGCCGGTGGGCCGCCCGACGCGCTCGCGCAGTCGGCGATGCTGGCGGCGTGCGCGGCGGGGCAGGGGCGTGCGGCGGACAGGTTGACGGTGGCCATCGGGGAGCTGCGTGGCAGGCTTACGCCGGAACAATTCGACCGCCTGAAGCAGGCAGGGCCGCTGCTGCCCCCGCGCCCACCCGGCCCGCCTCCCGGCGCTCCACCCTTTGCGACCCCCGCTTCCTTCGGTCCCTTCGGATCGGAGGGGCCGGGAGAGGCGGATCATCCCACGCCCCACTGACCGCCTGCTTCCGGGAGCGGGCGCGCTCTGGCTCCCAGGCGCGCCCGTTTACCCGCGCGAACGCCGGGAACGATCCATGACGAACGACGTGCGCAGCGGCGCGAACGGAAACGGTGCGGTGCTGCACGCGACCGCGAACGAGGTCGTCGGGCCGATGATGCGGCTGCGATGCGAGTCCATCCTGCCGCGCGGAAAGGAACGCCGCTTCGCCTTGCTCCGCTGGCTGCTCTATCCCTTCATCGGGCAGGTGACGTCGCCGTGCCGGCACAGGACCGACGGAACCATGTGCGACGAGTGCGGCTGGCGCTGGGCGATCCGATAGCGCCGCCCGGCGCGGCCTCGCTCAGGCGAGCCATCCATTGATGGCCATGAAGAGGCCGATGGCCGCGGCGATGGCCACAGCAGAGGCCATCCACAGGTTCACAAAGAAGCCCTTCGCCCCGAACATCGCCGCATAGGCCGCCTTCGCCACCATGTTGCTGAGGACGGCGAGACCGATCGCCATCGCGGCGGTACGCTCGGTGAGGCTCGGCAGCATGCCGGCCACGGTCACCGTCACCGCGTCGACATCGGCAAGGCCCGACAGCACCGAGGCGAGATAGAGGCCACTCGCTCCCCAGATCTCGCTGGCGGCGCGGGCGAGGAACGCCACTCCCACCAGCAGCAGCGCCATCTTGATGACCGAGTCGAGGTCGAACGGGTTCTTCGGCGCCCGCTTCTCCTCATGCGGCTGCCCCGGCCGCCGCGCCAGCAGCAGCGCATAGGCGAACATCACCGCCGCGCCGGCGCCGAGAGGGACGATCAGCGTCGCAACGAGCGAGGGGGCCAGGGTGAACACCAGGAAGCCGGTGCGGACCAGGGACACGCCACCCGCGCTTATCGCCCCGGCCGCGAGCGGCAGTACCGCCTCGTGCCCGATCGAGCGGCGCGCATTGGCGACGGTGGTGGCAGTGGAGGAGACCACGCCGCCGATGGTTCCCGCGACCAGTTCCCCGCGCGTGTCGCCCAGCAGCCGGACGGCGACGTAGCCGCAGAAGGAGATCGTCGCCAGCACGATCGCCATGATGAGAATCTTGGCGGGGGAGACGCCGCCGAAGGGACCGACCGGCGCGGTGGGGACGATGGGGAGGATGACGAAGGTGAGAGTGAGCAGGATGAGGGCGGAACGCAGCTCGGCCCAGCGCAGCCGGCGTATCGCCGCGTGCAGGAATTCGCGGCTCGCCAGTATCGCCACCAACACCACGCCGCCCGCCGAGGCCAGGGTGAGGTCGCCGAGGACAGCGAGGGCACCGAGCGCGAAGGTCATCATCTCGACCACGACGGCGGTGGCGCTGAACGAGTTCGCCGCCATCTCCTCGCGGTATTGGAACAGCACGAAGGCCGCCGACAGGGTGACGAGGAAGCCGACCAGCACCAGGCCCGTCGGCGTGCCGGTCGGCGCGAGATAGCGCTCGATCAACGCGGCGACGCCGCCGAACATGCCGATGAGCGTATAGGTGCGAATGCCGGCGGTGCGGGCGCCGTCCTCCTCGTCCCGCTCGCGCCAGTGACGCTCGACCCCGACCGCGGCACCGATCGCTATGGCCACGGCCATGCGCCGGAACATCTCCATCTCGTCCATGGCGCCCCCTCCGGCCGAGATCTCACGCAGCGTCATTCGAGCCGATCAGGCGTGATTCCTGCGCCAATGGCAGCTCTCCCGCAAGTCGGGAACCGCGCGGATGGTGGGAGGGCGGAACGCAGGGCGGCCACTGCCGTCGCTCAGGGCGCCGCGTCCTCCGGCGGCGCCTGCTTCTGGGAGCGGCGGGGGAAGTAGCGATAGACCGTCGCCGCCGACACGCCGAGTATGCGTGCCACGTCCGGCACGGTGAAGCCGCCGCCGGCGAGCATGCGCCGCGCCTTGGCGATATCCTTCGGCGAGAGCGCCTGCGGTCGGCCGCGCCGGCGCGCCGGTCCCGTGAGCCCGGCGGGCGCCGGCTGGTCCGGCACGATCAGCTCGGCAAGCTCGCGGCAGACCAGCGCCAGCGCCTCGCTCGGCGCGAGCCGGCCGTCCTCCGGCACTGCGCCCAAGCGAACCGATACGTTGGCGAGGCGCAGCCGGTCCACCAGCAGCACGACGCTCTCGACGTCGCGCCCGAGATGACGCAAGGCAGGCACCAGCAGCACGTCGCCCGCCTGCAGGAATTCGAGCGCGGCACGCAGGCCAGGCCGTTCAGGGTGCCGCGTATCGTCCGTATCGCTGAAGACGCGCTCGCAGCCGAGCACGGCGAGAGCGTGCATTTCGGAACCCGCCGCGTCGGCCGGACCCTGCGGGGCGCCCGATGCGTGATCGGACGGCGCATAGGGCGTCGCCTCGGGTGCAGCCAAGCCTCCCGTCGGGCCATCGCGGCCCAACAGACAGTAACCGATCAGCATCATGTTCAGCAGGCCGCGCGCTTTCCGCGAAAGAACGCCCGGTCAAACGGACATCCAACCACTGCTGCAGCCTTCCCCCAAATTCGCAGGGTAGGACTAGCACAGGATAATACAACTTTCATGATATTCTTGCGGGTGCTTCACGTCCGCCCGAGGGTGCGGTCAATTTTGAGAATTGTCTGACAATTTCGATAATATTCGTCTGTCGGAACGCTTGGGAAAGCGAGCGTTTTTCCTTGGCGTGCAAATGAAACCGGGCCGCGGGTCGGGCGGGAGCGGCTCCTCGCGGTCGCACAAATTCGCCACATCGGGTCCATTGTGTTTCGCGCGAGAGTGCGGCTCAATCCGCCGCACCGCCGGGCGAGGCTCCGGGGGCACATATCGTTTCCGCGCCGCGGCTGCCCCGCGTGCCCGTCCCGTATCCCGCCGGAGGTCAGAATGTCCGTTTCCGCCAAGCTCGCCGCGCCGCTGCTGCTCGCCTCCCTCGTCCTCGCGGGCGGGGCAGCCGCAGCGCAGACGGCGCCCGCCTCCGGCGCGATCACCTATGGCAACTGGATCGTCAATTGCCGCGACCGTAGCGAGGGCAAGAAGGCCTGCGTCGCCAGCCTGCGCATCAACGACGCCAAGACCAAGAAGGTGGCGCTGCTCTGGCAGATCGGCGAGAGCGCGGGCGGCAAGCCGACCTATGTCGTGCGCACCCCGCTCGGCGTGCGGCTCAAGGACGGCGTGCGGGTGGCGCTCGACGGCGGCAAGCCGCACCGCATCGGCTACCTCTCCTGCAATGAGCGCGGCTGCACGGCGGTGGGCAAGTTCGAGGAAGGCTTCGCCAAGGAACTGGCCGGCGCCAAGGAGGCGGTCACCAGCTTTACCCTGGTCGACGGGCAGGTGGTCAACGTGGCGCTGCCGCTCGACGGCATCGACAAGGCGCTGCCGGCGCTCAAGGCGCGCAAGGGCTGAGCGCGAAGCCGAGGCGGAGCTCCCCCGGCAGCTCCGTTCCCCGCGCGCAGCAGGCATGAAGCCGATTGCGCCTTTGGCATCGAATGTTACATTTCATCCGAGATGTTGAAAAATTCGATCCCGGTCGCCCCTCGTGCGGTGGTCGGGGCGGCGGCTTCGGCCGGGGAATCCGCGATGGTCGACGAGACCCAGAGCTGGGCGGGGGGACGGGCAACCGATAGGTCGGCCCGTGACGATCGCCCGCATATGCGCGCACGCCATCGCCACTGGCGCGGCCGCCGCAACGGGCCGTCGCGTCCGGAAGAGGGCGTTTCCGGCGGGGGCGCGCATCCGCGCAGCAACGATCCCTGCTACGCCGCGCTCGACCTCGGCACCAATAATTGCCGCCTCCTGATCGCCCGCCCGACCGCCAACGGCTTCCGTGTGGTGGACGCTTTCTCGCGCATCGTGCGGCTCGGCGAGGGCTTCATCTGCTCCGGCCGGCTCGGCGAGGCGGCGATGGACCGCGCGGTGGACGCGCTGAAGGTCTGCGCCGCCAAGATCGACGCGCGCAACATCGCCGACCGCCGGCTCATCGCCACCGAGGCCTGTCGCTCCGCCGCCAACGGCGCCGAGTTCATCCGCCGGGTGGAGCGCGAGACCGGGCTGGCGCTGGAGATCGTCGACCGGGAGACCGAGGCGCGGCTGGCCGCCTCCGGCTGCACGCCGCTGGTCGATCCGCATCTCGACGGCGCGGTGCTGTTCGACATCGGCGGCGGCTCGACGGAAGTCGTCTGGCTCGACCGGGTGGAGACCCGCGACGGCGGCCCGCCGGCGGCGGTGATCCGCGCCTGGGTGTCGGTACCGCTTGGTGTCGTCACCGTGGCCGAGCGCCATGGCGGCGTGAAAGTGACGCGCGACGATTTCGAGGCGATGGTCAACGAGTTCTCGCCGCACCTCGCCGGCTTCGTGAAGGCGGTCGGCCCGCATAATTGCGGCCGGCTGCACCTTCTCGGCACGTCCGGCACGGTCACCACCATCGCCGGCGTGCATCTCGACCTGCCGCGCTACGACCGCTCGCAGGTCGACGGCACCTGGCTCGGCGCTGAGCAGGTGCGCGTCGTCGTGGACCGGCTGCTGGCCATGCCCTTCGCCGAGCGCGCGGCCAATCCCTGCATCGGCCACGAGCGCGCCGATCTCGTGCTCGCCGGCTGCGCCATCCTCGAAGCGGTGCGCCGGGCTTTCCCCTGCGACCGGCTGCGCGTCGCCGACCGCGGCCTGCGCGAGGGCATACTGGTCGAATTGATGCGCGCCGACGGCGTCTGGCGCCATCGAGCGGCGCCCATTGAGGCACCCACCGGGGCTACGACGTGATCGACAAGCCCCAGCCCCGCAAGGGGGGTGAGGCGCGCCCGCTGAAAGTCCGGCTGAAAAAAGCGCGCTCGCTCTCCTCCTCGTCGCAGAAATGGCTTCAGCGCCAGCTCAACGACCCCTATGTCGCGCGCGCCAAGCGCGAGGGCTGGCGCTCGCGCGCGGCCTTCAAGCTGCTCGAGATCGACGACAAGCTGAAGCTGCTCAAGCCCGGCCTGCGGGTGGTCGACCTCGGCGCGGCGCCGGGCGGCTGGAGCCAGGTCGCCGCCCAGCGGGTGAAGGCGACCGAGGGGCGCGGCAAGGTGGTCGCCATCGACCTCCTGGAGATCGATCCCATTCCCGCCGTCGACTTCGCCCAGCTCGACTTCCTCAAGGACGAGGCGCCCGACCGGCTGAAGGAGATGCTCGGCGGCGAGGCGGATGTCGTGCTCTCCGATATGGCGGCCAACACCACCGGCCACAGGGCGACCGACCATCTGCGCATCGTCGGCCTGGTGGAGCTCGCCATCGACTTCGCCCGGCAGGTGCTCTCACCCGGCGGCGCCTTCGTCGCCAAGGTGTTCCAGGGCGGCACGGAGAACACGCTGCTGGCCGAGCTCAAGCGCGACTTCACCACGGTGCGGCACATCAAGCCGCAGGCGAGCCGGGCGGATTCCGCCGAGCTCTATGTGGTGGCGACCGGCTTTCGCGGCCGGCGGCACGAGGACTAGGCGGCGCTGCCCATCTCGTTGGGCGTCTCGGCCGGCACCGCGGCCTTCACCCGCCGACCGGCGAGCGCCGCGCCGGCATCGTCCGGCAGCCGCAGGAAGAAGAACAGCGAGCACACCGCGATAAGCGACACGACGATGAAGGCGACGCTGAAGTCGGACAGAAGGATGGCGTCGGTGCCGCGCCAGGCGCGCATGCCGTCGAGCACCAGCGCCGCCACGGCGACGCCGGTGGAGATCGACACCTGCTGCGCCACGCTGGCGAAGCTGGTGGCGCGGCTCATCGCCTCGCTAGAGACGTCGGCATAGGACAGCGCATTGGTGCTGGTGAACTGGAGCGAGCGGAAGAAGCCGCCGAGCAGCAGTGCGCCGATCAGCACCAGATACGGCATGTCGGGCCGGAACACGGCGCCGATGGCGATGAAGGCCGAGGCGATCAGGCAGTTGACCACCAGCACGCGGCGGAAGCCGAAGATGCGGATGATCGGCGCGGCGGTAAACTTCATCGTCATAGCCCCGGCGGCGGAGGCGAAGGTGATCATGCCGGAGGCGAAGGGCGTCAGCCCGAAACCCAGTTGCAGCATCAGGGGCAGCAGGAAGGGCAGGGCGCCGATGCCGACGCGGAACAGCGAGGCGCCGACCACGCCGGCATAGAAGGTCGGGATCTTCAGGAGCTCGAGGTCGAGGATCGGCCGCTCCACATGCCGCGCATGGCGGACATAGAAGAACATCGCCACCGCGCCGACCACGATGACGACGAGCGCGATCCACGGCTCCACCGCCTGCTGGCCGAGCAGCGCGAAGCCGAAGACGATGCCCGACAGCCCGATGCCCGACAGCACCATGCCGCGGAAGTCGAAGGGCGGCACGTCCTCCTCGCGTATGTCGGGGATGAAGCGGGTGGCGAGCGTGACGCCGATGAGGCCGATGGGGATGTTGAGGAAGAAGATGTAGCGCCAGTCGAAATAGGTGGTGATGAATCCGCCGAGCGGCGGGCCGAGCACCGGCCCCATCAGCGCCGGTATGGTCAGCCAGGCGAGCGCGGAGACGATCTCCTCCTTCGGCACGGTGCGCAGGATCACGAGGCGCCCCACCGGCACCATCATCGCCCCGCCCATGCCCTGCAGGATACGGAAGGCGACGAAGTCGGGCAGCGAATGCGCGAGCCCGCACAGCAGGGAGCCGGTGGTGAAGATGACGATCGCCATGCGGAACACGGTGCGCGAGCCGAATCGGTCGGCGAACCAGCCGCTGGCGGGAATGAACACGGCGAGGCTGAGCAGGTAGGAGGTCAGCGCCAGCTTGAGCGAGATCGGGTCCTCGTGGAGGTCGGCGGCGATGGCCGGCAGCGAGGTGGCGATGACCGTCGAATCGAGCTGCTCCATGAACAGGGCGCAGGCGACGATGAGGGGGACGAGGCGTTCGGTGCGCACAGGGCATCCGTTCGGCAACGGGGGGCGACGTTCAGGCGGACGGTTGCGCTATAGCGCCGCAACCGAGGTCCGGCGAGGCTTCGCCGCGCACAAATCCGTCATCACGATCGGGTTACGTAGCGGCTCTGTGGCCGCACGGCCGCATTGCGTGCAGCACAGAGGTAAGTGCCTAGGAAAGCGTGCCGGGCCATGGTATGAGCCCTCGCCAACTCGAAGGGAGCAGGCGGACTCGTACAGCCCGGCTCGCTTCGTCATTCCATCCATCGGGCAGACCGGAGCTACGCTCCGCGCGCCCTAAACGGGAGTTGGCGATGTCGCTCTATGACGGCCTCGCGCGGGAAGCGCTCACCTTCGACGACGTGCTCCTCAAGCCGGGCCTCTCGGATGTCATGCCGGGCGAGGTCGACATACGCTCGCGCGTCACGCGCTCCATCTCGCTCAACATCCCGATCCTCTCCTCGGCGATGGACACGGTGACCGAATGGCGGCTCGCCATCGCCATGGCGCAGGCCGGCGGCCTCGGCGTCATCCACCGCAACCTCGATCCCGAGGTACAGGCCGAGCATGTGCGGATGGTCAAGAAGTACGAGAGCGGCATGGTGGTGAACCCGGTCACCATCCATCCCGACCAGACGCTGGCCGACGCGCTGGCGCTGATGAAGAACCACAGCATCTCCGGCATCCCGGTGGTGGAGCGCGGCCCGAACGGGCGCGGCGGCAAGCTTGTTGGCATCCTCACCAACCGCGATGTGCGCTTCGCCACCAACCCGGCCCAGCCTGTCTCCGAGCTGATGACCAAGGAGCGGCTGATCACCGTCCGCGAGGGCGTGGAGCAGGCCGAGGCCAAGCGGCTGCTGCACCAATACCGGATCGAGAAGCTGCTGGTGGTCGACGATGAGGGCCGCTGCGTCGGCCTCATCACTGTCAAGGACATGGAGAAGGCGGTCACCAACCCGAACGCCGCCAAGGACGAGCAGGGCCGCCTGCGCGTCGGCGCGGCGACCAGCGTTGGCGATGACGGCTTCCGCCGCGCCGAGTTGCTGGTGGATGCGGGTGTCGACCTCGTGGTGGTGGATACCGCGCATGGCCATTCGCGCAAGGTTCTGGATCAGGTCAGCCGCATCAAGCACCTGTCCAACAAGGTGCAGATCCTCGCCGGCAATATCGCTACCGGCGAGGGCGCGCAGGCGCTGATCGATGCCGGCGCGGACGCGGTGAAGGTCGGCATCGGTCCGGGCTCGATCTGCACCACCCGCATCGTCGCCGGCGTCGGCGTGCCCCAGCTCACCGCCATCCTCGACGCCGTCGAAGTGGCGAAGAAGAACGACACGCCGGTGATCGCCGATGGCGGCATCAAGTTCTCGGGCGACCTCGCCAAGGCGCTGGCAGCCGGCGCCGACTGCGCCATGATCGGTTCGCTGCTCGCCGGCACCGACGAGAGCCCGGGCGAGGTCTATCTCTACCAGGGCCGCTCCTATAAGTCGTATCGCGGCATGGGCTCGGTGGGCGCCATGGCGCGCGGCTCGGCCGACCGCTACTTCCAGGCCGAGGTGAAGGACACGCTGAAGCTGGTGCCGGAAGGCATCGAGGGTCAGGTGGCCTATAAGGGCCCGGTCGGCGGCGTGCTGCACCAGCTCTCCGGCGGCCTGCGCGCCGCCATGGGCTATGTCGGCGGCGCGACGCTGGAGGATTTCCGCGAGAAGGCGCAGTTCGTGCGCATCTCCGGCGCCTCGCTGCGCGAGAGCCACGTCCACGACGTGACCATCACCCGCGAGAGCCCGAACTATCCGGGCAGCGTTTGAGGCGCGGTCGCGTGAGCCTGCAGGAGAGGGCCAGCCGTGAGCGTCACCGCGATATTGCTGCCGGTCTTCGTGCAGGTGGCGCTTACCTTCGCGGTGCTGTTCCGGCTCGGCTTCATGCGGGCGCGGGCGATCCGCGCGGGCCGGGTGCAGCGCGAGCGGGTGGCGATCGACGACACGGCCTGGCCGCTTTATGTGCGCAAGGCCGGCAACTGCCTGCGCAACCAGTTCGAACTGCCGGTGCTGTTCTATGCGGTGGTCGGCTTCGCGCTGGTGACGCGGCAGGCGGACCTACCCTTCGTGGTGTTGTCCTGGCTGTTCGTGCTGAGCCGCATCGTCCATGCCGGCGTGCATGTGACCTTCAACGACGTGGCGTGGCGCTTCGGCGCCTTCGCCTTCGGGGCGCTGGTGCTGCTGGCGCTGTGGATATTGTTCGCACTGGGGATCCTGTTGTCGCCGGTGCTGCCGTGACGGAGATGAAATGACGCCGGCCGCCAGGCTTTCCGCCGCCATCGAGGTGATCGGCACCATTCTGTCCGATCGCCGCCCGGCCGCCGACGTGCTGAAGGACTGGGGCCGCTCGCACCGCTTCGCCGGCTCCGGCGACCGCGCGGCGCTATCCTCCCTCGTCTACGACGTGCTGCGCCGGCGCGCTTCCTCCGCCTTTATCATGGGGGAGGAGACGCCCCGCGCGCTCGCGCTGGGCATGCTGCGGCTCGGCCGCGGGCTCGACGTCGAGGCCGTCGCCGCGCTGTGTGACGGCTCCCGTTTCGCCCCGGCGCCGCTGAGCGGGGCCGAGACGGCACGGCTGACCAGTGCGACGCTCGACGACGCGCCCGCTCACGTGCGCGGCGACTATCCCGAATGGCTCGACGCCTCGCTCGCCGCCGTGTTTGGCGAGGAGCGCGCGGCCGAGGGCGCGGCGCTGGCTGAGCGCGCGCCGCTCGACCTGCGAGTGAATTCGCTCAAAGGCGCCGTCGACAAGGCAGAGCAGCAGCTGGCGCACCTCAACCCGGTGCCCGGCCAATGGTCGCCGCTGGCGCTGCGCATCGCGCTGGAGGCCGACGGCAAGGCGCCGCCGCTCACCGCCGAGCCGGCCTATCTCAAGGGGCTGGTGGAGATCCAGGACGAGGGCTCACAGATCGCCGCCATCCTCGCCGCCCCGCCGCGCGGCGGGCAGGTGCTCGATTTGTGCGCCGGCGGCGGCGGCAAGACGCTGGAACTCGCCGCGCTGATGGACGGCGCCGGCCAGCTCTACGCCTATGACGACGACCTGCGCCGCCTCGCGCCGATCCATGAGCGCGTTCAGCGCGCCGGCGCCCACAACGTCCAGGTCCGCTCGCCCAGGGGCAAGGCTGACGTGCTCGCCGACCTCGAGGGCCGCATGGACCTCGTCCTCGTCGACGCGCCGTGCACCGGCACCGGCACCTGGCGCCGCAATCCCGACGCCAAATGGCGCATGCGCCCCGGCGCGCTGGCCGAGCGCATCAAGGAGCAGGCGGAGATCCTCGACAACGCCGCCCGCTTCGTGAAGCCGGGAGGGCGCCTCGCCTATATCACCTGCTCGCTGCTCGACGAGGAGAACGTCGCGCAGGTCCGCGCCTTCACCGGCCGTCATCCCGCCTTCCGCGCCCTGCCGCCGGCCGATACCGTGCTGGCGCTCGGCGAGCGCGGCATCGCCCTGCGCGAGGCCGCCATCGACCGCCCGGAGGGCCTGCTTCTCACCCCGCGTCGCACCCGGACCGACGGCTTCTTCGTCGCCGTCATGGTGCGCGCCGCCGCCGCCCGATAGAACAAGACACCCGTCACAAGAGCCGCCGCCCATGACCGACAGCGACACCGACACCGAGACCCTCGCCGCCACCGACGCCGCCGCGCAGCACGACACCATCCTCATCATCGACTTCGGCTCGCAGGTGACCCAGCTCATCGCCCGCCGGGTGCGCGAGGAGGGCGTCTATTCGGAGATCGTGCCCTATCAGAGCGCGGCCGAGGCGGTGCGACGGCTCAATCCCGTCGGCATCATCTTCTCCGGCGGCCCGGCTTCGGTGACGGACGAGGGCAGCCCGCGCGCGCCGCAGGAGGCGTTCGACGCCGGCGTGCCGATCTTCGCCATCTGCTACGGCCAGCAGACCGCGGCGCTGCAGCTCGGCGGCGAGGTCGAGGGCGGCCATGCTGCCGAATTCGGCCGCGCCGAGGTGACGGTGAACAAGCCGAGCGCGCTTTATGACGGCGTGTGGGAGGTCGGCGGCCGCTATCCGGTATGGATGAGCCATGGCGACCGCGTCACCCGCCTGCCTGATGGCTTCGAGGTGGTCGCCACCTCCGAGAACGCGCCTTGTGCCGTCGCGGTGGACGAGGAACGGCGCATCTACACCACCATGTTCCATCCCGAGGTGGTGCACACCCCGCACGGCGCGGCGCTGATCCGCAACTTCGTGCGCCGCATCTCCGGCGCGCGTGGCGACTGGGGCATGAAGGCGTATCGCGAAGAGGCGATCCGCCGCATCCGCGAGCAGGTCGGCAATGAGAAGGTCATCTGCGGCCTGTCCGGCGGTGTGGATTCCTCCGTCGCCGCGGTGCTGATCCACGAGGCGATCGGCGACCAGCTCACCTGCGTCTTCGTCGACCACGGCCTGCTGCGCCTCGGCGAGGCCGAGAAGGTCGTCACCCTGTTCCGCGACGCCTACAACATCCCGCTCGTCCATGTCGACGCGGAGGAGTTGTTCCTGGGCGCGCTGGAAGGCGTCACCGACCCCGAGGTCAAGCGCAAGACCATCGGCAAGCTGTTCATCGACGTGTTCGAGGCCGAGGCGAAGAAGATCGGCGGCGCCGCCTTCCTCGCCCAGGGCACGCTCTATCCCGATGTGATTGAGAGCGTCAGCTTCACTGGCGGCCCGTCGGTGACGATCAAGAGCCACCACAATGTCGGCGGCCTGCCCGAGCGCATGAACATGAAGCTCGTCGAGCCGCTGCGCGAGCTGTTCAAGGACGAGGTGCGCGCGCTCGGCCGCGAGCTCGGCCTGCCCGAGGTCTTCGTCGGCCGCCACCCCTTCCCGGGGCCGGGCCTGGCGATCCGCTGCCCCGGCGAGATCACCCGCGAGAAGCTCGACATATTGCGCCTCGCCGATGAGATCTACCTGGAGGAAATCCGCCGCCACGGCCTCTATGACGAGATCTGGCAGGCCTTCGCGGTGATCCTGCCGGTGAAGACGGTGGGCGTGATGGGCGACTACCGCACCTATGACTACGTGGTCGGCCTGCGCGCGGTGACGTCCGTGGACGGCATGACGGCGGACTTCTATCCCTTCGACATGGCCTTCCTCGGCCGCGTGGCGACCCGGATCGTCAACGAGGTGAAGGGCGTGAACCGGGTGGTCTACGACGTGACGTCGAAGCCGCCGGGAACGATCGAGTGGGAGTGATCTGACCCATCCGACCATGTCAGCGTCGCCCATGTGCGGCGTCGAGACCGGGGTGGAGGGCGTCGACGCGCGGATGACGCCGTGAGGAGCGCGGCTGGGACAATGGCCCGGGAGGAGACGGGGCACGATCGGGCGAGGTTGGAAAGGTCGACATAGGGCAGGGACGGGAAGGTGGGCTCGGCGACGCGACCGTCGCCGGCATGGGCGACGAGAATCCAGCCGCCCGCCGCGCCGATGACGTCCGTGAGCGGGCACGGCAGGCCGCACGAAAAGGTCGCGAGCACCACGATCGCCAGCACGGCAAAGCCCAGGGTACAGCGCATATCCGCCGGCGCGCCGGCCCCTTCGCCGGAATCGCGCCAGCGGCGCCGGGATGGTCCGGCCGCGCGCCAACGGGGCTGATTGAGGCCGACGCGAGGGTTATCGCTATTATTATACCCTTTTGCGGACACGTTCTAGTTGCTGCTGGGTAGGATTCACCTCACCTCGCTATGTCTAAAGTCTCGGAGGTTGCGTATCGTGGTAGCCGATTTCGTCGTATTCTGAGAAAGAACGGGTCCGGTCCGCGTTCAGAGGCCAAGAAGCGATGCCCGCAATACTAATAATCGACGACAGTTCCACGAATCGGCGCATCTACTCGGTCCTTGCGCGGCGGCTTCAAGCGGATGTCTGGGTGCGGACGTTCGAGAATGGCCAGAAAGCGTTGGATTGGCTGTCGGACAACAGCGCCGATCTGATCATCACCGACTACAAGATGCCGCAGATGACCGGCGCCGAGCTGGTCGCGGCCGTGCGTGCGCTGCCGCGGCATCGCGACGTGCCGATCGTGGTCGTCACCGCCTATGACGACCGCAATTTCAGGGTCGCCTCGCTGGAGGCGGGCGCCACGGATTTCCTGCTCAGCCCGGTCGACCATGTCGAGTTCCTCGCCCGGGCGCGAAACCTCCTGAAGCTGCGCGCCCAACACCTGCTGATCGCCGAGAAGGCGGAGCTGCTGGAAATAAACCTGAACGCCAAGGACCTGCTGCTGCGCGAGAGCCGCGAGGCGCTGGCGCAGGTGATCGACACCGTTCCCGCCTTCATCAGCGCCGCCGACCTCGAAGGCCGCTGCGTCCTCGTCAACGCGCAGCAGGCCGCCTCCATCGGCAGGCAGCCGGCCGACCTCGTCGGCCAACCCGTCGAGGCCCTGCTAGGAGAGGAGCGCGCGCTCATCAGCCGCCGGCTCGATCAACTGGTGCTCAGGACCAGCCACGCGCTGGCCCCGCGGGAGGAGGAGGTGACCACGCCGGCAGGCGAGCACCGCATCTACCTGACCAGCAAGGCGCCGCTCCATGATGGCGCGGGCCGCATCACCAGCATCCTCACCACCTCGATCGACATCACGCAGCGCCGCGAGGCCGAGAAGCGCCTCGAATATCTCGCCAGCCACGATTCCCTGACCGGGCTGCCGAACCGGCTGATGCTGCGCGATCACCTGCGCCGCGAACTCGCCCGCGGCCGCCGCGGTGACCAGAATTTCGCGCTGCACTTCATCGACCTCGATCGCTTCAAGGCGATCAACGACGCCCATGGCCATCACCGCGGCGACCGTCTGCTGCAGAACGTGGCCGACAGCCTCACGCGTCTGGTGGGCCCCAGCCATACGGTGGCGCGGCTCGGTGGCGACGAATTCGCGGTCCTCCAGCCGGATATAGACGGGCCGGAGGATGCCGAGCGGCTGGCCCGCGCCATCCTGCATATGCTGACCGATGAGGACGCTGGTCCCTCGGCGCCGCGGATCGGCGCGAGCATCGGCATCACCGTCGCTCCACTCGATGGCGCCGACCCGGACGAACTGCTGCGCAACTCCGATCAGGCGATGTATCTGGCGAAGTCGCTGGGCGGCAACACCGTGCGCTTCTTCGCCGCGGACATGGCGCCGCGCGCCACCCAGAGGGCGCAGATGGAGGGCGAACTGCGCGACGCGCTGAAGCGTCGCGACTTCGTTCTCTACTACCAGCCGCTGATCGATTTGCGCCGCAATGCGGTCATCGGCGCGGAAGCGCTGCTGCGCTGGTCGCATCCGCAACGCGGCGTATTGGCGCCGGGCGCCTTTCTCGGCCTTGCGGAAGAGAGCGGCCTGATCGTGCCGATCAACGAATGGGTGCTGCGGGAAGCGTGCCGGCAGGGCGCGCAATGGCGCGGGGCAGGCCTCGGCCCGTTGCGCATCGCCGTCAACCTTTCGCCAATCCAGTTCCGGCGCCAGCAGGTCGGCGAACTGGTGCGCGACGTCCTCGAGGACAGCGGCTTCCCGCCCGATCTGCTCGATCTGGAGCTGACCGAGGGCATCCTCATCGACTATGACGAGACAGTCACCGAGCAGATGCATCTGTTGCGCTCGCTCGGGGTGAGCCTGTCAGTGGACGATTTCGGGACCGGCTACTCCTCGCTGAACTACATCCGCAATTTTCCGTTGCACCGTCTCAAGATCGATCGGTCCTTCGTGAAGGACCTTGCCAACGATCCGCGGGCTCTGGCCATCGTGCGGACCATCATCGATCTCGGTCATATCCTGAACTTGCAGGTCGTGGCCGAGGGTGTGGAGGAGGGCGCGCAGCTGGAAACCCTTCGCGCGGAAGGCTGCGACGAGGTGCAGGGCTACTATTTCAGCCCGCCGGTTCCCGCGGACGTCTTCGCCCGCTGGCTGGCGCAGCGTGACGGCGAGCGCGCCGTCGCCAGCGCCGACTAGGCGGGGCGCGGTATGCCGGAGCATACAGCCCCGCGGGGCCGGATGATGGCACCTCTCCGCTGGATGGCGAGCCGGCTGCGCAACCGGCCCGACAGCGAGCACGAGATGAGCTTCAACCGGCTCGTCTTCGCCTTCATCATCGTCATCGTGCTGCTGCTGAACCGCAGAAGCGGCGGGGTCGACAACGCGCTCGACGTGATGGCGCTCTACATCCCGCTGGCGCTCGGCGTGCTCGCCCACATCCTCGTGTGGCCGGGCGTGTCGCGCGGGCGGCGGATCTTCGCGCTGCTGCTCGATTGCGGCTTCCTGTCCTGGCAGCTCCATCTGGGCGGCGAGATCGCCGCGCTGTTCTTCCCCATCTATCTCTGGGTGATCTTCGGCAACGGCTTCCGCTTCGGCCTCGCCTCGCTGTTCACCGCCATACCCGTCGCGACCTTGTGCTTCGCCGCGGTGGTCTGGACGACGCCGTTCTGGCGCCAGCAGTGGCATCTCTCGCTCGGGCTGCTGATCGGCCTCGTCATCCTGCCCGCCTATGCCGGAACGCTGATCCGCAAGCTGTCGGCGGCCACCAAGGTGGCCGAGGAGGCCAGCCAGGCCAAGAGCCTGTTCCTGGCGAGCGTCAGCCACGAGCTGCGCACGCCGCTGACCGCCATCGTCGGCATGACCGGCCTGCTGCGCACCACGTCGCTGGCGAGCGACCAGCGCGAGATGATCGAGACGGTGGAGGTCGCCACCCGTTCGCTGCGCTCGCTCATCGACGGTCTGCTCGACTTGTCCCGCATCGAGGCCGGCCGCATGCCGGTGCCGAACGAACCGTTCGATCTCGTCGCACTGCTTCTGGATGCGCGACGGCTGGTCGAAGGCCAGGCGCGCGAGCGTGGGCTGAGCTTCGACATCCATGTGACGCCGCGCACGCCGCTCGGTCTCGTCGGCAGCCGCCAGCATCTGCACGAGGCGCTGGTCAATCTCGTCGGCAACGCCGTGAAGTTCACCCAGCAGGGCGGTGTGACCCTGGCGGTGGACGCCGAGCCGGCCGAGGATGGGCGGCTGTCGCTTGTCATCGAGGTGAGCGACACCGGCATCGGCATCGCGCCAGGCGACCAGGAACGCATCTTCGAGGATTTCACACAGGCCGACGCCAGCATCCTCAACAGGTTCGGCGGTACGGGCCTCGGTCTTGCGATCACAAGGCGGCTGGTCGCCCTCATGGGCGGCACCATCTCGGTCGACAGCGCACCGGGCAAGGGCAGCACCTTCCGCTTCCACGTCCCCGTCGTGCCCGCGAGCGAGGAGCCCTTGATCGCGGAGGACAGGCTGGGCCGGGCCGGTGCCGTGCTGGTCTGCCGCGACACGGCCCGGCTCTCGGCCGTGCTTTCAGCGCTCGCGGCGCTGCGGATCGAGCCTCTCATCGCCGATCCGCGCCTCGGGCCGGCCCGCATGTTCCCACCGCGGGCGGGTAACGCCATCCGGCTGCTGCTCGAGCCCGATATCCGCAATCTGCCCCTGCTGCCACCCGTCGCCGACGGCGCGCCGCCAAAGGCGCTGCTGCTGCATCCCGAGGCTGTACAGGGGCTGCCGTCGCTCGAGATGCGCCGCCGCTATGCCAGCGTGCTCGGTGCCAATCCGACGGCGCTCGAGCTGCGCCGGGCCATGACGCTGGCGATACGGGGCGCCGCCGCATCGTCCGGGGAGGCGGTTCCCGTCCCGCCACCGGCGCCGCGCCGGCCGCGCCGCCTGCTCCTCGCCGACGACAACCGGGTGAACCAGCGGGTCTTCCAGCGCATTCTCGAAGGCGCCGGCCATTCGGTGCGGGTCGTGGAAACGGGGGAGCAGGCGCTCGACCTCCTGACGGACGGTGCCGACGCCTTCGATCTCGTGCTGATGGACTTCAACATGCCCGACATGGATGGGCTGGAGGCCAGCAAGCTCTACCGGATGATGTCCACAGGCGAGGACCGGCTGCCCATCGTCGGCCTCACCGCCGATGCCACCGCGCTACGCGACAGCCGGTGGCGCGATGCCGGCATGGATGATTGCCTGATCAAGCCGGTGGAGCCCGCCGTGCTGCTGGCGGCGATCGACCGCCTGGCGCGGGGTGGCGCGCCCGTGATCATCTCCGGGTCGCGCAGCGTTCCCCGGCCGAGGCCCGCCGCCGGGCTTCCGACGCTGGACGAGGACGCCATCGAGAGCTTACGCCGTCTCGGCGGGCCGCAATTCGCGAACGAGCTGATGGAGGATTATCTCCACGATGCGGAGGTGATTATCGGCCGGATCGTCGCGACCGCGCGGCGCGGCGACCTCGCGGCGTTTCGCAACGAGGCGCATGCGCTGCAGAGCAGTTCGGCAAATGTGGGCGCCGTCGCCCTCAGCGCTCTGTGCGGGCCGTGGCGCGAGCTGCGCGCCGACGAATTGCGCGCCGGCGCCGACGATCTCGAACGGCTGGCCCGCCATGAGCTGATGCGCACGCGGGCGGCCATGGCGACCTGTTCCGAGCGCCTGAAGGGGCTGGGCTGAAACAGGCCCTCGGCGGCCGCCAGGACCGCCGAGGGCGCGGGAGCGTCATTCGGCGGCCGTGAGCATCGGCACGGGAGCCTCCAGGCCGGCTAGCCGCTTGTTCTGGGCGGCGCAGAGCCGGTCCATCTTGCGCAGGTCCGCCTCCGTCAGGTTCAGCGCGGCCTCGGCCCAGATGTCGACGACGTCGATCAGCTCTTCCAGCGTTACCGGATTCACCCGGCGGCGCGCCCGGTAGACCGCGAGATGGGCGTTATGCTTGCGGCTGTGCCGGGCGATGTAGTCGATCGCCGCCTGCTGGCCCTGGCCGTCCTCGGCCAGCACGTCCACCACGCCCATTTCGTAGAGCTCCTCGGCGGTGTGGACCCGGCCGGAGAGGATCAGCGCCTCGGCCTTGGCCCGGTCCATCCGCCGCGACAGGAAGCTGTAGGCGCCCATGCCGGGGAACATGTTGAACAGGATCTCCGGCAGGCCCATCTTCGCGCTGCGCTCGGCCACGATGAGGTCGAAGGAAAGGGCGTGCTCGAAGCCGCCGCCCAGCGCGTCGCCCTGCACGAGGGCCATCGTCACCACCGGCGAATCGAAGGCGACCGCGTTGCGGTGGATCGCCGTGACGGCGACATGGCCGTAATGGCGCATCGCGTCGAGGTCGCGGGTGCGGATGCGTTCCGCGAAATGGCCGAGGTCGCCGCCGAGATTGTAGATACCCGGCACGTCGGAGGCCATGACGAACCAGGAGAACGGCGCCGCCGCCAGCGGCAGGTCCGTGAAGCCGCGGGTGATCGCCGCCTGGAGCAGGCCGATGTCGCCCATCAACTCATGCGTGTAGGACGGCTTGCCGACCGGCCGCATGAAGCACCAGCAGATGGCGTTGATGGTATCTATATCCAGTCGGAGGTTGTCATAGCCGCTGGCGTGGATCGTACGCACCGCCTTCTCCCGAGCCAGGTCGCTGCAGTCGGTCGCAGCGTTGGCCTGAGAAGCGTCATTATTAAACGATATCAAAGACATAGTCTCGCTCCATGGGGGTGAGGTGAGGATAACCCTGCCCGGCGCACGGCGGCGCGAGGGCAGTTCACCTCCCATTAGGCGCGGGCATGGGCGCGAGGGCCAGAAACTATTCCGGTCCGGCCCGTGGCAACTCGATAAATATTTTGGATGAGCCGTGTCCAAGTCGAGGAATAGAGGCGCCGATAACGCGCTCATGCATCAGGTCATGCGCGGGCTGGTTGATGTGCCCTTGGGACTTTCGACTCTGCGTCCAAGCGGTGCTGCGGCACTAGACTAGCTCTAGGGCGCGCATGCGGCGAGCAACTACTACACCTAGTGCGGGCATCTGGGTAGTGGCGTGCGGTCAGGTTGCACTGCACAAAAGCGCTTTCGCCGACCTGAAAAAATGGGCGCGGCCTAGGCCGCGCCCAATACCGCCTTGTCCCCGACAAGACGGACCCGGAAAACTCCGGGATCGGAAGATGCGAGCCCATGCGAAGCCCGCGCGCCTAGTGCGGCGGCGCGTCCCTGGTCGTCTCGAGAATGTCGATCAGGTCGAGAAAGCCGACGGCCTGGCCGCCCCTGGTCAACATCACCGTTTCGCAGTCGCTCGCGAGCGCGAGGCGCAGGATGGCGACGGGCGACGCCTCGCAATCGATCTGCGGATAGGCGTCCATGCCGAGGCTCGCCTCGGCGAGCGCCGCGCGATGGTACGCCGCGCCGGCGATGGCCGTGATCAGCTGGGACCGGCCCAGCACGCCGACCGGGTGTCCTTCGGCACGCACGAGGATCACCGCGGGAAGGCCCGCGAAGCTCATAAGCGACGTGGCTTGCTCAACCGTCGCGTCCGCCGGCATCGTCACCGCTGGCGTTATTTCTTTCGGCCACAGGTCGAGTACGCTCATCAACGTGCCTCCGCAGGAACATTGAATTCCTCAGTTCGCACTATTGCTTAAATATACGACCCGTGACCTCATGGAACCATGCGTCATAATTGTCCGCGTTCTTATGACGCAGCTCGGATGTTTCCGTTTGACTTGAAACAAAGCTGGAGATTTCGGTCATATTGCCCGCCGTGGCGGCATAGTCCCCCGAGGTCACGACGCTGTCGCCGGGGGCGAGGAGGCTCCAGCAGACGCTCGAATAGGCGCCGCCGGCGGGCTCCGTACCGAGCAGGCGGGCACGCAGCGCGGCCGCGACCACACCCGACTGGCTCACCGCGGCGGAAGCCGCTTTCGGGATCGGGCTCGCCTGCGCCGCATCGCCAAGCACATGGATGTCGCGAGCAAGGAGAGAGCCCATATCCTCGGGCCGGACGGGACAGAAGCCGCTCCGGTCGGCCAGCCCGGATTCCAGCGCGACGGTCCCGGCGGTCTGGGCGGGGATCACGTTCACCAGCGCGCAGTTGCGATAGGTCCCGAAGCCGGACCGGACCGTCATGGTGGCGGGATCGACCTCCTCGATCCCCTCATGGATCGAGGGCGGCAGCCACTCGATCATGCCGGGATAGTAGCGTTCCCATCCCTCGAGGAAGAGCGCCATCTTGGCGAACCGCTCCTTCGAATCGAGGATCACGATGCGGCAGCCGCCGCGTCCGGTGGCGCGCAACCGATGCGCCATCATCGAGGCGCGCTCATAGGGGGCCGGGGGGCAGCGCGAGGGATCGGGCGGTGGCAGGATGACGATCGTGCCGCCATCCGGCACGGTCGCGAGCTGGCGTTCGATCAGCGCGAACTGCGCGCGGCCGATCCAGCCGTGCGGCATGCGTTCGCTCGCTTCGCGGCTCCATCCGGGGACGCTGGCAAAGTCGAGGGCGATGCCGGGCGCCACGGCGGCCGCGTCGTAGGGCAGGGCGGTGCCGTCCTCCAGCTTGATGGTGCGGCGATCCGGGTCGATCCGTTTGGCGCGCGCCGGCACGAGGCGGATGCCGGCGCGGCGGGCGAGTTCGTCATAGCCGAACCAGATCGAATCCGCCGCGGCCATGCCGCCTAGCACCAGATTGGAGCGGCAGAGTGCGAAATATCCCGGCTCCGGCTCGACGAGCACGACGTCGAGCGCGCCACCCGGGCCCGCCGCCAACGCGCTCGCGAGCGCCGCACCGCCGAAGCCGGCTCCGACGATCGCCACCCTCGGCGGCGCGGCCCGCGCCACCGCCGGCATGGCGACGACGCCCAGCGCGAGGCCGCCCAGCAGGGTGCGACGGCTGAGCGCCGTCGCCATCGCTCATCCGACCTTCATATAGGCGAAGCCCTTGCCCTGGAGAGCCGCGCAGGTGGCGACGCCCGAGGGAACGAAGGAGACGAAGTCCGCCTGCCTCGCGCGCGACAGGTCGAGCTGGTTCCGCTTGAAGGTGATCTCGCAGAGATAGACCTTGAGCCCGTTCTTGGAGATCGCCTCGGCGCGCGCGAACAGCTCCGGCGGCAGCTTCTCGTCGGCCCACATCGTGCCCTCGAGATTGTCGAGGAAGAATTTGATGCCGCCAGCGTGCACCACGAGCACGATCTGCAGCGCGAACGGGTCCGCGCCATAGACCGAGTAGTGGTTGCCGATGTTGTTCAGCGTCTGGGCGAAGCGTTCGGGATCGCCATAGTCGCAATGGTAGAGACAGGCGACCTCGGCGTCCTTCTTGATGTCGTCGAGCGTCACTTGCGCGGGCGCAGCGGCGCTACGGTCGACGGCCAGTGCCGCGCCTCCGGCCGCCAGCCCCGCCATCACGGACCGGCGGTTGATCTCGATCATGGGCATGTCGTTCCTCCTCTCGGCGGTTCCGGCTCGGGCGGCGTGCCGGCAGGCCGGTCACTCGACCGCGCCGGCCGGCTTGTCGTTCTCGCCGGCGCCATCAGGCGTCACGTCGAGCACCCGCGCGTGGCTGGTGATCTCGACCTTCGCCTTGCAGTCCTTCATGCACGGATTCTTGTTCCAGAAGGCCTTTTCCGTCGTCTCCCGGTCGTCGTCGTAGAAGTTGGCGCTGTTGGGCAGCTCGACCTTGGGGAAGTTCTCCTTCGACAGGACATAGTCTTCCGGAACGACGTCGTTGAGATAGAGCAGATAGGCGACGATGGCATAGACCTCGTCGGGCTGCAGCGTCTGCGCCGCGCCGAAGGGCATGGCGCGATGCACATAGTCGAAGACCGTCGAGGCGTAGGGCCAGAACGAGCCGATCGTCTTCTCCGGCCGCTCGGATTTCAGCGTTCCCTGTCCGCCCGCCAGCACCGGCCAGCGCCCGGCGCCTTCGCCGAACTCGCCGTGGCAGGCGGCGCAGTTGTTCTGGAACAGCTCCTCGCCCTGCGTCACCGAGCCCTTGCCTTCGGGAAGGCCGAGGCCGTCGGGCCGCACGTCGATGTCCCAGGCCTTGATCTCTTCCGGCAGCGCCGGCCGGCCGAGCTTCACCGTGTCCGCGGCGGCAACCGCGGTGAAGGCGAGGAAAAATGCGCCGGCGATGGCGCAGGACCTAGCTGACCTCGACATTCTCGGCCTCCCCGTTGCTCCGCACCAGCCACGTCTGGATGCCGTTGTTGTGGTAGATCGAATTCTCGCCGCGCACGGCGCGCAGCTCGGCCTTGGTCGGCTGCAGATAGCCGCTATCGTCCATGGCACGGGACTGCAGCAGCAGTTCCTGGCCGTTCCAGTCGAAGTCGAGATAGAAGCGCGTCATGGAGCGCGGCAGCGCCGGCCCTTCGATGCGGGCCGTCGTCCAGTTCTTGCCGCCGTCCAGCGAGACGTCGACGCGGGTGATGGTGCCGCGCCCCGACCAGGCGATACCGGAGACCACGTTCGGTCCCTTGGCGCGCAGCGGTGCCTGCGGGCTCGGATTGGTCACCACCGACTTCGCGTCCATGAAGAAGGTGAAGCGGCGCGAGCGTCCATCGGCCAGGAGGTCGGTGTATTTGGAGGTCTCTTCGCGCTGGCCCCAGGGCTGGTCGCCGATCTCGACGCGGCGCAGCCACTTGATCCACATGTTGCCTTCCCAGCCCGGCACGACGAGACGCAGCGGATAGCCCTGCTCGGGGCGCAGCGCCTCGCCGTTCATCGCCCATGCGACGAGGCAGTCGTCCATCGCCTTCTCGATCGGAATCGAGCGCGTCATGGCCGAGGCGTCGGCCCCCTCGGCCAGCACCCACTTGCCCTTGGGCTTCACGCCGGCGGCCTCCAGGAAGGCACGCAGCGGAACGCCGGTGTAGACGACGTTGTGGATCATGCCATGGGTGTACTGGCAGCCATTGAGCTGGGCGCCGCGCCACTCCATGCCGCTATTGGCGGCGCATTCCAGGAAGTAGGCCCGGTTGGTTCGGCCCGGCATGCGCTTGATGTCCTCCATGGTGAACACCAGCGGCTTGTCGACCATGCCGTGGATCATGAAGCGATGCCGGGCGGGGTCGATCTCCGCCTCGCCGCCATGATGGCGCACGAAGCAGAGCCCGTTGGGCGTGATGATGCCGTCGAGAGCGTAGAGCGGGGTGAAGCTCACCGAACTCTCGCTGCTGGCGGTCAGCCAGGTCACCTCGCGGCGGACGACATCCTTCTCGAAGGGGGAGGGGATGCCATAGGGGTGGTTGTTCACCCCGGCGCCGAGGGACTGCGTCCATCCGGGGATGTTGACGATATCGGGATCCGGCGTCGCCCCGGCGGCGGCAGGCCGCACGCCGGCGGCCACGGCCCCCGCTCCCGCGCCGGCGAGGCCGACGAGATTGAGGAAGCGGCGGCGGTCGACCGGGGCCCTCGGTTTGCTATGGTTCATCGCATCCTCCCGGATGGATATTTACATTCGAATTTATGAATAAGTCGGGCGTGCCTGTGTGCTGACGCGATCTCAGGCCCCGGTGACCTTTACCGAGCCTGTCGGCGCGATATTCACCGTCTTGGCCGCGGCGACGTAGCGTTCGACGAGCTCCCAGACCGGCGGGCCTTCGACATCCTTGTTGATGCTGGCCCAGCCGGCGACCGCATAGGTCTTGGCCGCGTCGAGCGGCTGGCCGGTCTTGAGCAGCACCAGATCGGAGATTCGCTTGCCCATCGGCTGGCCGACGTCGATCGAATAGCCGACGCCTCCGACACGCACCATGTCGCCACCACCCTGGAAATAGGGATCGGGGTTGAAGATGTTGTCGGCCACGTCTTCCAGCACGTCTTTGAGCTGCTGTCCGGTCATCATGTTGCGGTAGCAGGCCGGATAGGTGATGGCGGTGGCGTTGGAGATCGTCTCGAAGGTGATCGGATCTCCGGGCAGCAGCGTCCCGCCCCAGCGGAAGCCCGGCGACAGCGCGATTTCCGCGTCCCGCTCGGCGAGCATGGCCTGGCAGATCATGTCGTCGAACGTGCCGTTGAAGTTGCCGCGGCGGTATAGAAGGCTCCCCGCTTGGCCAATCACCCGGCCGAGATCGGCGGCGTAGGGCGCGCGCACCTCCTTCACCAGCGACGCCATCTCCGGATCGGGGGTGATGGCGTCCGAGAACACCGGCAGCAGCCCGTAGCGGAAGCCGGCGACCTTGCCGTCCTTCACGTCGAGATCGAGGCGGGAGACGAACTTGCCGTGCGAGCCCGTCGCGATCAGCACCGTGGAGCCGACCATGACCGGCGCCGGCAGCGCGTCATGCGTATGCGCGGTGAGGATCACGTCGATCCCCTTAACGCGGCCGGCGAGCTTGCGGTCGACGTCGAAGCCGTTGTGCGAGAGCAGCACGACGACGCCCGCACCGGCGGCGCGTGCCTCGTCGACCTGCTTCTGGAGATCCTCCTCGCGCAGGCCGAATTCCCAGTCGGGAATCATCCAGCGCGGGTTGGAGATGGGCGTGCGCGGGAAGGCCTGGCCGATGACGGCCACCTTGGTGCCGCCCCGCTCGAACATCTTGCGGCCCTCGAAGACGGGCTCCTGCCATTCGACGCTGCGGATGTTCTGCGCCAGGAAGGCGAAGGGAGCCTTCTCGACGATCTCCTGCATGCGCTCGGCGCCGTAGGTGAACTCCCAGTGGCCGACCATCGCGTCGAGGCCGAGCGCGTTGAAGACGCGGACCATGTCCTCGGCGCGCGTCTGCAGGGAGCTCCAGCTGCCCTGGAGACCGTCGCCGCCATCGAGCAACAGGACATTGCCTTGCCCGCGTTCGGCGCGGATGGCCTTCACCAGCGTGGCGATGCGGTCGACGCCGCCCATGCGGCCATAGTTCCTGGCCAGCGCGTCGAAGTCGAGGCTGGTGAGGGCGTAGGCGTCCCGCCCGCCGGCGGCGAGCTTGAAATAGGCGAGGAAGGCTTCGTCGACGAGGTGCGGCGGCAGGCCGCGCGCCTCGCCTACGCCGATATTGACGGAAGGCTCACGGAAATAGATCGGCTCGAGCTGCGCGTGCAGGTCGGTGGTGTGAAGGATGGTCAGCGTGCCGACCGGGTCGAAGCGCAGAATGTCGTCCTGCGTCATCTTGCCGGTGCCGGCCGCCTGGGCGAAGGCGCCGCGGGCGCCGGCGGCAAGCGTGCCGGCAGCCATGGCGGCGATCACGAAATCGCGGCGTGAGATCATCGAAAGCAGCATCCCTGTTGGACGCCGGCGCTACGCCGGCGCGGACGTCAGGCGACGGTGAGCTTGGCGGTTGCGCTCTGCTCGGAGCCGTCGTCGTCCTTCCAGGTAAAGGTGAACTCCCCCGATTCGGACGCCTTGTAGAAGAACGCCTGGTACGGATTGGCCGAGACGGCCGTGAACCAGTTCGCCTCGAAGAAGGGTTTGCCGTTAAAGCTGGCGGTGAAGGTGTTGATGATGGCGCGCGGAATGGTCTTTCCGGACGAATCCTTGCGCTGACCGCTTTCCATCTCGTGCGAGATGAGGGTCTTGATCTCGATGATCTCGCCGGCCTTGGCCTCGGACGGGACCTTGACGCGTGGCTTGGACTTGATGGCCATGATGGCGTTTCCTTGTCGTTTCCCCGGTTGTCGTTGCGCGCGGTCTCAAGGACCGGACGCGCCGCTCAGCCGCCGCAGCCGCCGATGGTGACTTTCACCTGCGCCTTGGTCGTGTAGAGCGCGCCGTTGGACATCTCGGCCACGGCGATCACGTTCTGCGTCTGGGCGAGGCGCATGCGGATGGAGGCCGCCGCTTTCCCGGACTGCGGGGTGAACTTGTAGGTCACGACCTGGGGGAGGGGATTGCCGTCCGCGAAGACGTGCACCGCCTTCACGTAATCCTGCTCGGTCATCGGGCTGTCGACGTCGATGTTGAGCGGCACGACGAGGCCGTTCTCGGCGATCTCGGGCAGGTCCAGCTTGATCTTGCCGTCCGCCATCGACTTGTCGCCATAGAGCTTCTTCAGCTCGGCCGCGACCATCTCCTCGGTCGCCATGACAAGGCGCGGAGCCAGCGCCGCCGCCAGCATGGCGGTCAGGCCAAGGCCCATTGTTTCCCGTCGCGACGGAGTCCAACTGCGAAGTTGCATCAGGCGTCCTCCTGTTGGCGTCGAGCGCCAACGGCTTGTTTTTGCTTGGATTAGAGCGCCGGCGAACATTCTTGTCCGGCGGCGAACATACATATTGTGATATTAAATTTTTTGAATGTAAAGTAAGCCATCGGGCGATTGTAGAAACCTATCATCGCTCGCCATGGAGAGCGGTTCAACGTCCTCGCCAGAAGGGCGCAGCCGCAGCTCAACAGCCGGGGAAACACATGCCCAAGGAACAGATCAGACCCAAGGAATACCCGCAGCCGATGCGACGCTTCGCCGCCGGCTGCCTCGCCCTCGCCCTCCTGGTGCTGCCTTTCGTGCTCACAGGCGCTCGCGCCGCCGAGGATGAGAGCGAGAAGGAGATCGAACGCTACCGCCAGATGATCGAGGACCCGATGGCCAATCCGGGCTTCCTCAACGTCGACCGGGGCGAAGTGCTGTGGAGCGAGCCGCGCGGGACGAGGAACGTCTCGCTGGAGACCTGCGATCTCGGCGAGGGACCGGGCAAGCTGGAAGGTGCCTACGCCCATCTGCCGCGCTACTTCGCCGACACCGGCAAGGTGATGGACCTCGAACAGCGCCTGCTCTGGTGCATGGAGACTATCCAGGGGCGCGACACCAAGCCTCTCGTCGCCAAGCCGTTCTCCGGTCCGGGGCGCACCTCGGACATGGAGGATCTCGTCGCCTTCATCGCCAACAAGTCGGACGGCGTGAAGATCAAGGTCGCGCTGGCGACGCCGCAGGAAAAGGAGATGTACGCGATCGGCGAGGCGCTGTTCTTCCGGCGCTCCTCGATCAACGACTTCTCCTGCTCGACCTGCCACGGCGCCGCCGGCAAGCGCATCCGTCTGCAGGCGCTGCCGCAGCTCGACGTTCCCGGCAAGGACGCCCAGCTCACCATGGCGACCTGGCCGACCTACCGCGTCTCGCAGAGCGCCCTGCGCACGATGCAGCACCGCATGTGGGACTGCTACCGCCAGATGCGCATGCCGGCGCCCGACTACGCGTCGGAGGCCGTAACGGCCCTCACCCTCTACCTGACCAAGCAGGCCGAGGGCGGTGAGCTCAAAGTGCCGTCGATCAAGCGTTGAGGGAGGCACAGATGAGATTCGAGACATTGCTGAAGCGCGCCGCGCAGGTCGGCGCCCTTGTCCTCCTGCCACTGGCCGCCCACGCGCAGGAAGCCTCCGCCGTCGACCCGGCCCGCGTCGATGCGGTCGTCAAGACGAGCTTCACCAAGCTGCCCGAGGGCTGGGAGTCGCGCCTCCAGCAGGACGAGACGCAGCGCATCTGCTCGGTGACGCGCAACAATCCGTCGCCCGAGCAGGCGGCGGCGATCATGAAGGCCGAGGAGGTCCGCATCAAATTCCCGGCGGGGCCCGTTCTCGGCAGCTGGAAGGACGGCGCGAAGGTCGCCCAGAACGGGCGGGGCGGTCAGTTCAGCGATCCGCCCGGCACGGTCAGCGGCGGCAATTGCTATGCCTGCCACCAGCTCGATCCCAAGGAGGTGAGCTATGGCACGCTCGGGCCGAGCCTCGTCGGCTACGGGCGCGAGCGCAACTTCAGCGCGGAAGACGCCAAGATCGCCTTCGCCAAGGTCTATGACGCGCAGGCCTCGCTCGCCTGCTCCAGCATGCCGCGCTTCGGCGTCAACGGCGTGCTGACCGAGCAGCAGATCAAGGACGTCGTCGCCTATCTGTTCGACCCGGAATCCCCGGTCAACAAATAGGCCGCCGGCCTAGAGCGCCTTCTGCGCTGCCATCCAGGCCTCGAAGCCGGCGCTCTCATAGGCGCCGGCTTCGACATATCGGAACATCGCCAGGAATTCCGGCTTCGGCAGCAGGCCAGGCATGCGGGCCACCTCGGCCACCTTGCCGTCGCGCGCGGCGAAGAACTGGAAGGTCGGCGTGGCGCGCACCGCATAGCGGCCGGCCAGCGCCTTTTCCGACAGGGTCTGCCCGCCGAAATCCGTCACCTCGCGCGAGCCGTAGATGTCGAGATGCACAACATCGAAATGCTCGCGCACATAAGCTTCGATGGCCGCATCGGCGAAATAGTCCGTGTGCAGCCGCTTGCAGAGCGGACAGCCGCGCTGGCTCCATTGCAGGGCGAGGATCTTTCGCTTCGCCTTCGCCGCCGCCTCGTCCTCCGCGAGGTCGAGGAAGCTCTCCACATACCAGTCCTGCACATAGAGCCCGTCATCTCCAAGGCGGGTGGCTGCGCGGGCGCGCCCAAGGGGCAGCAGGGCCGCGCTCGCACCGAGCGCGAGCGAACGACGGGTCAGGCGCATATCCATGACCGGCTCCATATCCGGGGTTTCAAAGCCATAGGGGGCGCCTCATCCGATCGCGCCCAGCAGGGGGAAGGTGTCGAGCAGCCAGGCGGCGAGTTGCGGCATCCATCCCCCCATGAAGACGATGCCGGTCGCCACCAAGAGCACGCCGGACAGCTTCTCGATCAGCCCGAGGCGCGAGCGTATCGCCGCCGACCAGCGCAGGAAGCCGGTGGAGAAGGCCGCCGCCGCGATGAAGGGCAGCCCGATGCCCGCGGCATAGGCGGCGAGCAGCAGGACGCCCTTGCCGAGCGAATCCTCGGTTCCCGCGATGATGAGGATCATCGACAGGATCGGCCCGACGCAGGGTGTCCAGCCGAAGCCGAAGGCGAGCCCGATGAGATACGCCCCGGTAAGTCCGGCCGGCGCGCGCGCCACATCGGGCGCCACCCGCCGGTAGAGCAGGGGAATACGCAGCAGGCCGAGGAAATGCAGGCCGAACAGGACGAGGACCGCCCCGGCGACCATGGTGAGCGCCGGCGCGTGCACGGCGAGCCACTGGCCGATCTGCGAGGCCGTGGCGCCGAGCAGGATGAAGACGCTGGAAAAGCCGCCGACGAAGGCGATGGAAAGCGCGATAAGACGCCGGCGCGTCGTGCCGGCTCCGGACTGCTCCGCCAGTCCGCGCCCCGCCCCGCCGAGGAAGCCGAGATAGGCCGGCACGAGCGGCAGTACGCAGGGCGACGCAAAGGAGAGAAGGCCCGCCCCGAAGGCCCCGGGCAGTGTGATGTCCAGCGACACGGCGTTTCCCCATGATCGACATTCCCGCTCTGCGGCGGATTGGCTGTCGTATTCATATTCGAATGCGTATATATAACAAATGAAGCACAACGTCATCGGGCGAAAGCGATGCTGAGCCGACTTCACGACAAGATGAGCGCGAGGCGCGGCCTCGCCGCCCTGGCTGTTCTCGGTGCCCTGATCGGCGCGAGCCCGGCAGGCGCGGCAGAGCTTCTGGTGTTCGAGCGCCAGGGCTGCGTCTGGTGCCTGCGCTTCGACAGGGAGATCGTTCCCGTCTATGCGAAGACCGAGGAAGGGCGCCTCGCGCCGCTGCGCCGGCTCGATATCGACGAAGGCGACGCGCCGCGCGTCGCGTTGGCCGCGCCGGTGCGTTACGCGCCGACCTTCGTGCTGGTCGACGAGGGACGCGAAGTGGGGCGCATCCCCGGCTATGTGGGGGAGGACGCCTTCTGGGGCCTGCTGGCTAACCTGACAAAGAAACTGCCTGCGAACCCGTGACGCTTTTGCAGGAGCGGCGAGTTCGGTAAGCTGGAGTTGAAAGCGACGTGATGATGGCGGGAATCGTTTCGAAACGCATAGAGGACGAGTTGCGCGACGGGCCGGAGGTCTCCCCGAGCTCGACCGCCTCATGCGCAATGCAAGGGAAGCCAGCGACTTCCTCAAGGCGGTCTCGCACGAGAACCGCCTGCTTCTGCTGTGCCTGCTCGCCGAGCGCGAGCGTTCCGTCACCGAGCTCGAGAACATCCTGTCGCTGCGCCAGCCGACGGTGTCGCAGCAGCTCGCGAGGCTCCGGCTCGACGATCTCGTCACCACGCGCCGGGACGGCAAGACCGTCTACTACAGCCTCGCCGACGAGGATGTGCGCCGGCTGATCGGCGTGATCTACGACATCTTCTGCGGAAGCAAGGAAGACTGAGCCACATACGCGCCGGCCGAGACGGGCAACAATGCCCGCGAGTGCCAGGTTACGGGAGGACCGGGCGCAATGGACGACCTCAATGCGTGGTGGGTGGCCCTTGCCGGCCTCGCCATCGGCGCGGCCGTTGGATTCACCACCCGGCGCGCGCGCCTGTGCAGCTTCGGTGCCATAGAGGATGCGCTGGTGGGATTCGATACCCGCCGGCTGCGCATCTTCGGCCTCGCGCTCGGCATCGCCATCGCCGGCACGCAGTTCCTCGTCCTGACCGGCTTCCTCGATCCACGCACGACCTCCTATGTGCCCGACGCGCTGCCGTGGATCGGCATCGGGCTCGGTGGCCTCATGTTCGGCCTCGGCATGGCGCTGGTCGGCACCTGCGCCTTCGGAAGCTGCGTGCGGCTCGGCTCGGGTGACCTACGCAGCCTCGTCGTGCTGCTGGTCTTCGCGGCGACCGCCTACGCCATGCTCAGGGGTACGCTGGCTGCTTATCGCATCACCTTCGGCGAGGCCATGGCGTTCACCGTGCCACTCTCCGGACAGGCGGATCTGCCCGGCTTGATCGACCCGATCCTCGGTGTGTCGAGCCGTGCAATCCTGGCGGCCGGCGTCGCCGCCATCCTCATCGCTTTGGCGGTGACCGATGTGCGCCTGCGCAAGGCGCGGCGCCTGCTGGCGGCCGGCACCGTGCTGGGCCTTGGCGTGATCGGCGGCTGGCTGGCGACGCAGTACCTGGTCGATGAGTTCGTGCAGGCGGCCCGGCCGCAGAGCCTCACCTTCGTGGCCCCCGCGGCCGTCACGCTCCACGGCCTGCTGCTCGACGGCGCCAAGCTGATCAATTTCGGGACCGCCTCGATCCTCGGCGTGATCCTCGGTGCCTTCGCTGCCGCGCGGGTGGGTGACGAGTTTCGCTGGGAGGCCTTCGACGATGCCCGCGAGATGAGACGGCATTTGTCGGGAGCGGTGCTGATGGGCGTAGGCGGCGTGCTGTGCGGCGGCTGCACGATCGGGCAGGGGATCACGGCCGGATCGCTGCTCGCTCTGTCCTTCCCGCTCGCGGTGGCGAGCATGGTGCTCGGCGCCCGCCTCGGCATCGCCTTCCTGATGGAGGGGCGGGCCTTCTTCTTTCTCCGCGCGAGCCCGCCGTCGGCGGCGGGCCGTTCGCGCCTGGCGGGCGGGCGGCGCTCGCGCTCCTGACGCGGCCGCTGCCCGCTAGGTCCGTTCGGCCAGCATCCGTGCTGCCCACATGCCGGCAAGCATGGCCGGCACGAAGACGAGCGTGCCCGCCGCCCCGAGCCCGAGCGCGGTGAGGGCCGGGCCGGGGCAGAAGCCGCCGAGCCCCCAGCCGATACCGAACAGCGCCGGCCCGACGATAAGCCGCGCGTCGATGTCGCGCCGCGTCGGCAGCTGGAAGGCTGCGGCGAGCACGGGCTTCGCCCGCATCCGCGCCAGCCGGAAGCCGATGAAGGCGACGATCACGGCGCCGCCCATGACGAAGGCGAGCGAGGGATCGAAACTGCCGAAGAGATCAAGGAAGTTGAGCACCTTGGCGGGATTGCTCATGCCCGAGACGACCAGCCCGACGCCGAACAGCAGGCCGAGCGCGAGATTGACGAGGATCGGCATGGTTCAGCCCCCGATGACGTGGCGCATGACGAACACGGTGAGGAATCCCGTGCCCATGAAGACGAGTGTCGCCACGACCGAGCGCGGCGAGAGGCGCGCCAGGCCGCATACGCCGTGGCCGGAGGTGCAGCCGCCGCCCCATACGGAGCCGAAGCCGACTAGCAGCCCGGCCACCGCCATGAGCGCGAGGTCGGCCGAGACCGTCTGCGTGACCGGCGTGCCGGTCGCAGCGCCGACGAGGAAGGGGGCCGCGACGAGGCCGGCGACGAAGGCCAGCCGCTGCGCGAACAGGCTGTCGCGCCAGGGCGGGAGCAGCCGGCCGGCGATGCCGCTGATCCCGGCGATGCGCCCTTCCAGAAGCACCAGCAAGGCGGCACTGAGGCCGATCAGCATGCCGCCGACGAGCGAGGCGATGGGAGTGAATTCGGTCATGACAAGGTCTCGCGCACATTCGCCGTCGGTGCGCCTGGCGCACAGAACAGCGCATGCATGGTGGTGATGAAGGTTTCGACGCGCGGATCGGCGAGCCGGTAAAAGACCTGCTTGCCTTCCTTTCGGCCGATGATCAGCCCGGCGGCGCGCAGGCCGGCGAGCTGCTGGGAAAGGCCGGGCTGGCGGATGCCGAGCATGTCTTCCAGCTCCCGCACCGAATGCTCGCCGTCGACCAACGCACAGGCCACCAGCAGCCGGTCGGGGTTCGCCAGCGTCTTGAGGAAGGCGGAGGCCTCGTCGACCTTCGCCTTCATGGCGACCGCATCGGAAACGGGAGCCAGTGTCTCGGTCATCGTTCCAGTCCAGTCATCGTCTCAGTCCCAGGCCGCTCCCGTGAGCAGGTCGAGCGGGATCTTGAGGTAGCGGATCCCGTTCGATTCCGGTTCGGGCAGCCGCCCGCCATTGGTGTTGATCTGCAGCGACTGCAGGATGAGCTTGGGCATGGCGAGGCTGCGGTCGCGCGCCTCGCGGACCGCGACGAACTCCTCCTCGGTCCTGCAGTGCGCCATGTGGATGTTCGTCGCCTTCTGCTCGCCGACCGTCGATTCCCACCGGGGCTCGCGTCCGTCCGGCTGGTAGTCATGGCCGGTGAAGATGCGGGTCTCGTCGGGAAGCGCCAGGATGGCCTGGATCGACCGCCACAACACACGGGCGCTGCCGCCGGGAAAGTCGGCACGCGCGGTGCCGCTGTCAGGCATGAACAGCGTGTCGTGGACGAAGGCGGCGTCGCCGATCACATAGGTGATCGAGGCCAGCGTGTGTCCCGGCGAGAACATCACCTTGGCGTCGATGCCGCCGACCTTGAACGTGTCGCCGTCGGCGAAGAGATGGTCCCATTGCGAACCATCGGCGGGAAAGTCCGGCCAGTTGTAGAAGCCCTTCCAGAGCTTCTGCACGTCCTTCACCCGTTCGCCGATGGCGGTCGGTGCGCCGGTCTTTTGCTTGAGGTAATGCGCCGCCGAGAAATGATCGGCATGGGGATGGGTGTCGAGGATCCACTCGACCTCGTAGCCCTTGGCCCGGATGAAACCGAGCAGACGGTCCGCATTTGCCGTGCCGGTCTGGCCGGACTTCTCGTCGAAATCATAGACCGGATCGACGATGGCGCAGCGCTTCGTCGCCGGGTCGGCGACGACATACTGGACCGACCAGGTACGCGGGTCGAAGAAGCCGGTGACTTCGGGCTTGAGGGTCATGGCGTCAGCCCCGGGCGCGGTCGTTGCGCGTGCGCAGCGGGCAAGTCAACAGGCCGAAGATGGAATAGAGCGGGCAGTTGCCGGCCGCCGCGGTCAGCAGCGGCACCAGGCCGACGAGGCCGATCCAGCGCAGGCCGCCGTCCAGCACGAAGAGCAGCGACAGCAGGGCGATGCCAATGACGACGCGCAGGGCGCGGTCGAGATTTCCGAGATTGCGAGCCATGGGTTCACTCCCAATGCGCGGCAGGTTCGACGCGCTTCCAACGATGTATATCAATTGCGAAAAAATGCAATCATAAATACGTAATTATTCGGACGTGAGAGCAGGTATCGCGTGCGGCCTTAGGACACGATCCGGGCGAAGACGGCGGCTTCCCGGTTGGAGCGCCGTCCGCCGGCGGGCGGCGCCGGCGGCTGGGGAGCGGCAGGGCTGGCGGCGGGCATCGCCCCGCCGAACTGCGCCTCAATGCTGTGCACGCACTGCTCCACGCCGGCGTCGGCCAGCCGGTAGAAAACCTGTTTCGAGGCCCGCCGGGTGGCGACGAGCCCGCCCTTCCGCAGTCCGGCAAGCTGCTGGCTGAGCGCCGGCTGGCCGATGCCGGTGGCGGCGTCGATCTCGCCGACGGTCATCTCGCCAGCCTGCAGATAGGAGAGGATCATGAGCCGCTGCGGCTGGCTGTAGATGCGCAGCTTCTCGACGGCCTTCTCGGCTTCCTCGCGGGTCAGAGGCATGAGGCTCACCTCGGCTCGATGGTGCGGCAGAACCAGGCGGGATCGTCGTCGGACAGCAGCGTCTCGTCGCTGAGCGGGCGGAGCACGGGGTCGCCCGGCTGCCAGCCTTCCGGCGTCACGGCGTCGCCTTTCTCGACGCGCTTCAGCGCGATGGCGAGGCGCAGCATCTCCTGCGCCGAACGCCCGACCGACATCGGATACCAGCTGAGGGCACGGACGATGCCGTCCGGGTCGATGAAGAAGCTCGCCCGCACGGTCGAGGAATCCTGGGCCGTCTCGTCGAGCATGCCATAGGCGCGGCTGATGACGAGCGAGGTGTCCTCGACCACCGGGAAGGGCACCTCGACATTGAAGGCGCCGCGGATCGCCCGCAGCCAGCCCATATGGGAGAACAGGCTGTCCACCGAGAGGCCGAGCAGGGCGAAGCCCGCGGCCTCGAACTGCGGCGCCAACCGGGCGAGCGCGATGAACTCGCTGGTGCAGACCGGGGTGAAGTCCGCCGGATGCGAGAAGAACAGCAGCCAGCGGCCCCGATAGTCGCTCAGCCGGATCTGGCCCTGCGTCGAGCGTGCGCTGAACACCGGGGCGGCGTCGCCGATCCGCAGCGGGCGCGGGGCAGACCGCGCGGAATCGGCCCCGGAGATGAGTTGCTCTGTCATGTCCTCTGATTGCCCCTTGCGGGAAAGTGACGCAATCCGCATTTACAATTACATATATTATGTAATCATGAAATTAATGATCGCAATCGGAGGATCCGCTCATGTCCGACCTGCCTCTCGAAAGGGCCGCCGACCAAATCCGCGCCGCCCGCACGGCTGCCAACCGCCTCGCCGTGGAAGCCTTCTTCGACGAGCCGACCAACACCGCGAGCTACGTCATCCATGACCCCGCCACGAAGCGGGCGGCCGTCGTCGACAGCGTGCTCGATTTCGATGCCGCTTCCGGCCGCACCTCCACCGCCTCGGCGGACGCGATCATCGCTTTCGTGAAGCGCGAAGGCCTGACGGTGGACTGGCTGCTGGAGACCCATGCCCATGCCGACCATCTGTCGGCCGCGCCCTACATCCAGCGCGAGATCGGCGGCAAGCTCGCCATCGGCCGCGAGATCATCACCGTCCAGAGCGTCTTCGGTAAGATCTTCAACTTCGGCACCGAATTCGCCCGCGACGGCTCCGAATTCGACCGACTGTTCGAGGATGGCGACACGTTCAGCGTCGGCTCTATCCCGGCGAGCGTGCTGCACGTCCCCGGCCATACGCCGGCCGACATGGCCTATGTGATCGGCGATGTCGTCTTCGCCGGCGACACCATCTTCATGCCCGACTTCGGCACGGCGCGGGCCGACTTCCCCGGAGGCGACGCCCACCAGCTCTACCACTCGATTCGGCGGCTTCTGTCGCTGCCGGACGAGACGCGGCTGTTCCTGTGCCACGACTACAAGGCGCCGGGCCGTGACACCTATGCGTGGGAGACCACCGTCGGTGCCGAGCGTGCCGGCAACATCCACGTGCGCGACGGCGTGGACGAGGATGATTTCGTCGACATGCGCACGCGGCGCGACGCCACCCTCGCCATGCCCAAGCTGATCCTGCCCTCGGTGCAGGTGAACATCCGTGCCGGCAATCTTCCCGAGCCGGAAGAGAACGGCCGCCGCTACCTCAAGCTGCCGCTCGACACGCTCTGACACGCATCACCCCGACAAGGCGGGCGTCGGCCAACCCACGACCGCCCGCCCAGAGATTTGAGGAAACGTCCATGACGCCAAAGCAGATCACGCCGGACTTTCATGTCACCGGCCAGGTGGACCATGCCGGCCTCGCCGCGGCCGCCGCGGCGGGCTTCCGTACCGTCATATGTACGCGGCCGGACGATGAGGAGCCGAACCAGCTCAACGCCGCCGAGGCCGGTGGCCTCGCCGAGGCGCTCGGCATGGCCTTCGTCCACATCCCCGTGACGCCCGGCACTTACGTCGATGAAGATGTGGCCTCGATGCGAGCCATGCTCGACCGGCTGTCTGGTCCCGTGCTGGGCTATTGCCGCAGCGGTGCGCGTGCGGCGACCCTCTGGGCTCTCGCCGAGGCAGGACGGCGGACCCCGGCGGAGATCCTCGCCCTGACCGACGCCGCCGGCATCGACGTCTCCGGCCAGCGCGCACGCCTCGCCGCCCGCGCTGGCGACGCCCGGGGCATGGCGCCGAAGATCTTCGACGTCGTGATCGTCGGCGGCGGCGCCGCGGGCATCGCGACGGCGTCGAGCCTGCTCAAGCGCCGCCCCTCGCTCGACATCGCCATCGTCGAGCCGGCGGAGTGCCACTACTACCAGCCGGGCTGGACCATGGTCGGCGCCGGCGTGTTCCAGCCGGACACCACCCGCGTTCCCATGGGCGCTGTGATGCCCGACCGCGTCACCTGGATCCGGCAGGCGGCGGCCGGCTTCGCTCCGGAGACGAAGGAGGTCACCCTCGCCGATGGTTCGTCGGTGCGCTACCGCGCGTTGGTGGCGGCGCCGGGCCTGCGGCTGGCCTGGGAGGCGATACAGGGCCTTCCGGAGGCACTCGGCCGCAACGGCGTCACCTCGAACTACCGCTTCGACCTCGCACCCTACACCTTCCGCACCGCCAGCTCGGTGAAGCCGGGGAGGGCGCTCTTCACCCAGCCGGCCATGCCGATCAAATGCGCCGGCGCGCCGCAGAAGGCGATGTACCTCTCCTGCGACATCTGGCGCGAGGCCGGCCTCCTGCCGCGCATGGAGGTGGAGTTCCACAATGCCGGCGGCGTCCTCTTCGGCGTGCCGTCCTATGTGCCGGCGCTGATGGAATATGTCGAGCGCTACGGCATCGACCTCAATTTCGGTTCCACCCTCGTGGCCGTCGACGGCGACGCGCGGGTCGCGACCTTCGAGCGCAAAGCGACCGATGGCACCGTCGAGCGGGTGGAGCGTGGGTTCGAGATGCTCCACGCCGTGCCGCCGCAGAAGCCGCTCGATTTCGTCGCCGCCAGTCCGCTGGCCGGCGCCGGCGGCTGGATCGACGTCGATCCGGCAACCCTGCGCCATATGCGCTATCCGGACGTCTTCGCCCTGGGCGACGCCACCAATACCACGAACGCCAAGACCGCCGCTGCCGCGCGCAAGCAGGCGCCGGTGGTGGCGGTAAACGTGCTCGCGGCGCTGGAGGGGAAGGCGCCCGCCGCCCAGTATGACGGCTACGGCTCCTGCCCGCTCACCGTCGAGCGCGGCAAGATCGTGCTGGCGGAGTTCGGCTATGGCGGCGTGCTGCTGCCGACCTTCCCGAAATGGATCCTCGACGGCACGCGTCCCACCCGTCTCGCCTGGTTCCTCAAGGACCGCATGCTGCCACCGATCTACTGGCACGCCATGCTGAAGGGGCGCGAATGGCTCTGCGGGCCGGAGCCGATCCCCGCTCCGGCCCGTAACGAGGTGGCCTGATGCTCGAGCCGATCCAGTACGCGTTGGGGGGCGGAGCCGGCGTGCTCGTCGGCTTCACCCTCGGCCTCGTCGGCGGCGGCGGCTCGATCCTCGCCGTGCCGCTGATGGTCTATCTGGTCGGCGTAGGCAATCCGCATGTCGCCATCGGCACCAGCGCTTTCGCGGTGGCGATCAACGCCGCGGTGGGTCTCTTCAATCATGCGCGGACCGGCACGGTGAAATGGCGCTGCGGCGGCATGTACGCCGCGGCCGGCGTCGTCGGCGCCTTCGCCGGATCGAGCCTCGGCAAGATGGTGGGCGGCGAAAAGCTGCTCTTCCTCTTCGCCCTCCTCATGCTCGCCATCGGCGTGCTGATGCTGCGCGGGCGCGGCAATCCGGGGGAGCCGGGCGCCGAATGCACCCGCGAGAAGGCGCCGAAAGTGCTCGGCTTCGGCCTCGGCACCGGTGCCTTTTCCGGCTTCTTCGGCATTGGCGGCGGCTTCCTCATCGTGCCGGGCCTGATCGGCTCGACCGGCATGCCCATCCTCAATGCCGTCGGCACCTCGCTCGTCGCCGTGACCGCGTTCGGCCTGACCACGGCGATCAACTACGCATTCTCGGGTCTGGTGAACTGGCCGCTGGCCTTCGTGTTCATCATCGGCGGCGCGCTCGGCAGCGTCGGCGGCATGAAGCTCGCCCACCACCTCGCCGGCCGCACCGGCCGTCTTTCGACCATCTTTGCCGGACTGATCTTCGTTGTGGCGACCTATATGCTGTTCAAAAGCGCATCGGCCCTGCTCGCGTGAGCCGACGTCCGTGCGGCGCGATGGCCGCACGGACAGGATCGGTCGCTCAGTATTTCGCCGCCGGATTGACCTGCCAGATCTCGTCGACGAGCTTGCCGTCGCGATACAGCAGCACGTAGCGCACCTTGACCGTGTTCTTGCCGGCGAAGGTGACGTCGGCTGTCACGGTGCCGCCCTTGGGATTGGCGGCCTCGGTCGTCGCGGCGATGGTCGCCTTCTGGCCGCCCTGGGCGGCGAAGAACTTCGACCAGACTTCCTTGATCTTGTTCGGCCGGCTGTAGCTGCCGTCGAGCGGGCCGCCGACCCAGTGCAGCATCGCGGCGGGCGCGTAGGCGGAGGTGACGGCGGCGAGGTCGCCGCCGGCGATGGCGTCTATGCGGGACCTGGCGAGGTCTTCCGCCGGTCCCGCCAGAGCGGCGGAGCCGGAGGCAGCGAGAAGGGCGAGGCTGGCGGCAAGGATGGGAAGGCGCATGTGCGGGTGTCTCCTGATGTGACCTGCACAGGCGGGGACTCACCTGACGCCGGTTTATTCCGCCCGGCGGATGGGGATCGCGAATTTTCCTCGCGCGGCACGCCGACGCGGGGCCGGTCCGGCGAAGCGCCGGAGAAAAATCCGTGCGGCGCCGGAATAATCCGGCCGGCGCGGTGTCCAACCTCCTGAAGGCGCCACTGCGCCCGAAGGAGAAAAGCCCATGCGACAACGACATCTCGCCTGTGCCGGCGTGCTGCTCGCGGCGTGCTTGGCCGGCGCGGCGGCGCAGGCCCATGACCATGCTCACGGCGCGGACAGTGCCTCCGCCACGAGCGAGGAAGCGCCCTTCCTCACCGAGAACGCCGCCGCCATGGACAAGATGATGGCGGACATGGAGGTGAAGCCGACCGACGACATCGACGCCGATTTCACGGCGATGATGATCCCGCATCATCAGGGCGCCATCGACATGGCCGTCGCCTATCTGCGCTACGGCAAGAATCCGCAGCTGCGGCGCCTCGCGCAGGAGATCGTCGTCGAGCAGCAGCAGGAGATCGCCGCGATGCGCCTCGCGCTCGGCCAGGCGCTGCCGCCCTCCGCCCCGGCGCCGACCCAGCCGCTTCCCGCTCACGACAATTCGGCCAAGGCCCACGACGCGATGTCCCACGACGCGATGTCCCACGGTGCCATGGCGATGCAGCCGGCCGTTTCGGCGAAATAGGAACACAGATGATGAAGAACCGTATCCTGCCCGGCCTGCTCGCCGGCGGTCTGCTCGCCTGCGCCACCCCCGCTTTCGCGGGACAGGCGCCGTTCGCCACCTCGGTGCCGGACATTCCGGTGAGCAGCCATGACCGCGTCTATGCCGCCGAGCAATTCTCCAACACCGTCTCTGTCACCGATCCCGCCACCAACAAGCTGGTCGGTGTCATCCGGCTCGGCGATCCGCAGCCGATGAACTTCAGCCCGCTCTACAAGGGGCAGGTGCTGGTGCACGGCATGGGCTTCTCGCCGGACCGCAAGACCATCGCGGTGGTGTCGATCGGCTCGAACTCCGTCACCTTCATCGACACCGCGACCAACGCGGTGAAGCACACCACCTATGTCGGTCGCTCGCCGCACGAGGCCTTCTTCACGCCGGACGGCAAGGAGGTGTGGGTGACGGTGCGCGGGGAGGACTACATCGCCGTGCTCGACGGGGCGACCTATGAGGAGAAGGCCCGCATCAAGGCGCCGAACGGGCCGGGCATGCAGATCTTCTCGCCCGACGGCAAATACGGCTATGTCTGCTCCTCCTTCATGCCCGAGACGGTGGTGATCTCCGTCGCCGACCACGAGATCGTCGGCCGTGTGAAGCAGGCGAGCCCCTTCTGCCCGGACATCGCCGCCACGCCCGACGGCAAGCAGGTTTGGTTCACGCTGAAGGACATCGGCAAGACGCAGGTGTTCAATGCGCAACCGCCCTTCGACGTGATCAAGACGATCGACACCGGCCCGATCACCAACCACGTCAATATCGCCCATAACGCCAACGGCACCTTTGCCAATGTGACGGTCGGCGGCCTCAACGAGATCAAGGTGTTCCGCACCGATGACTTCTCGCAGGTGGCGACCATCCCTGTCGGCAAGCTGCCGCATGGCTTGTGGCCGTCGGGCGACGGCTCACGGATCTATGTCGGGCTGGAGAACGCGGATGCGCTCGCCGCCATCGACACGCTGACCAACAAGGTGATCGCCACCATCCCGATCGGCCAGGCGCCGCAGGCAGTGACCTACGTCCCTGGCGCCGTGCCGGAGGGCGACGGCACGCAGAACCTCCAGCCGCTTGGCGTCGCCGGGCAGGCCGTCCATCTCAGCCTCGCCGGGGACGGCAAGGCCGCGGACAAGACGCCGACCAGCGTCTCGCTGTTCGACCAGGGGCTGATCCAGGTCCTGCAGGCCTCGGTGACCGGCCTCGCGCCGAAGAAGCCTTATGTGCTGGCGCTGGCCAGCCAGCCCGACGGCAAGGGCGCGCTGGAACCGCTCTCGGCCTTCATGACCAATCCTGCCGGTTCGGCGATCGTCAACGCGGCCGGGCCGATCCGCCAGATCGTGCAGAACGAGGCGAAGGCGCAGCGCCGCTATCTCGTCATCGCCGAGGGCACGGTCGCGCAGCCCGGCGCGATCGTCCAGCGCCAGACGCTGGATTGACGGGCCACCGCCTCCGCCAGGAGAGTAGCTCATGGCGGAGGCTCGCCTCTCCTCGAAAGGAGCCACCGTGAACCACGAGATGGTGCGCCTCATCGAGCCGCTGATCCCCGCATTGCGGCGCTATGCGCGCGCGCTGATGCGCGAGCGGGCGGCGGCGGACGATCTGGTGCAGGACTGCCTGGAGCGTGCCATCAGCCGCTGGCACCAGCGACGTCCGACCGACGATGCGCGGGCCTGGGTGTTCACCATCCTGCATAATCTCGCCATGACGCGACTGCGCCGGGCGGCGCAGCGCCCGGTCCATGTCGCGCTCGACGACGCCGATGCGGCGAACCTCGCCTCCGCGGCGCCGCAGGAGCAGAGCCTGCGCCATCGCGACCTCCTGAACGCGCTGGCGCAGCTGCCGGATGAGCAGCGCACCGTGCTGCTGCTGGTCACCGTCGAGGAACTCTCCTATGCCGATGCGGCGCGGGTGCTGGACGTGCCGATCGGCACGATCATGTCGCGCCTGTCGCGCGCCCGCGAACGCCTTGCCAAGCTGATGTCCGCCGAACCGCGGGCCTATGTTTCTCCGCCTTATTTCCGGAGCGTGAAATGAGCTCTCGCCCCATCACCGAAGACGATCTCAACGGCTTCATAGACGGCACGCTCAATCCCGATCGCCACGCCGAAGTGAGTGCCTATCTGGACGCGCATCCCGACGTCGCCGGCCGCATCGCGGCCTATGGCGAGCAGCGCGACATGCTGCGCGCGGCCTTCGCGCCGGTGATCGAGGAGCCGGTGCCGACCGAACTCGACCTGTCGCGCATGATCGAGGAACGCCGCCGCCCACGGCAGGCACCGCGCTGGGCCATGGCCGCGGCGGCCGTCCTGCTGGTCTGCGCCGGCGGTGTCAGCGGCTGGTCGCTGCGCGGGATCGCGGTCCCGCCTTCTGAGGGCGTGCAGGCGCTCGCCCGCGAGGCGGCGGCGAGCTATGCCGCCTATGCGCCCGACCAGGTCCGCCCGGTCGAGATCCGCGCGAGTGACCGCGACACGCTCGCCGCCTGGACCACCAAGCGCGTCGGCCGTCCGGTCGCCATCCCGGACCTGACGGTGGCCGGCTATCGGCTCATGGGCGGGCGCGTAGTGCCGACCGAGCACGGACCGGCCGCCTTGTTCATGTATGACGACGACCGCGGGACGCGGCTGGTGATGCTGGCGCGCCCGATGCGGAGCGAGCGCGACATGCCGATGTCGCCCCACGCACAAGGCGACCTCAACGGCCTCGCCTGGGCCGACCATGGCCTCGGCTACAGCCTCGTCGGGGCGGTGGCGCCGGATAGATTGCACCCGCTGGCGGACGAGGTACGGCGCCAGATCCGCAGCGAGGCCTGACGACGATGATTTACGGCTATGCGAGGGCACTGCTGGCCGGCCTGGTTGCGCTGGCGGTCAATTTCTCCCTGCTTGGCCTCGCCGACCGGGTCGGCATCGTCACCGCGCGTGGCGGTTTCCAGCGGCTGGTGAAGCTGTGGGCCGCGCCCCTGCTGCAAAGGCTGGGCGTCGATCGCGCCTGGGCGGCACTGCATCTCCCCGATCCGGGCGGCGCCCTCTTCACCAACGGCTTCAAGGTCGTGGTGGGGCTCGTGATGGCGGTGATCTATCTCAGGATCAAGCCGCTGCTGCCGGGATCCTGGCTGGAGAAGGGGCTCGCCTACGCGCTGCTGGTCTGGCTGATCAATGCCGGCGTCGTGCTGCCGGCTCTCGGCCAGGGCTTCGCCGGCATCAGGACGCTGAGCGCGGCCGGGATCCTCGCCTTCGCGATCGCCCACACCGCTTTCTTCCTCGTACTGGCGGCATTGGTCTAGGTGCTTCAGGTCGCCCGCCGCGGACGGCGGATGGCGCGCACCCTGCCGCTGTTGCCGCCGCCGCAGAAGAAGCGGTCAGCGCCGTCGGTTTCGAGGCCGGATACGCCGACGCCGTCCGGCATCTGCAGCCGCTCCAGCACCTCTCCCGTCGCGGGATCGATGTGCCTGACCTCGCTCTCCTCGCCTTCCCAGGTGCCGTGCCAGAGTTCGCCGTCGACCCAGGTGACGCCGGTCACCATCCGGTCGGAATCGATGGTGCGCAGCACGGCGCCGGTTTCCGGGTCGATCTGGTGGATACGGCGGTCCCGGTACTGGCCGAGCCAGAGGGTGCCTTCCGCCCAGGCGAGGCCCGAGCCGCCGCCCGGGGCGGGGATGGTCGAGAGCACGCGGCCTGTCGCCGGATCGATCTTCTGGATGCGGTCCTCGATGAGCTGGAACAGATGCGTGCCGTCGAAGGCGGTGCCGGCATCGGCGGCGACGTCGTGCCAGCGCACGATGTCACCGGTGGCCGGATCGAGGACATTCAGCCTGTCACCGGAGGCGAACCAGACGTGGCGTCCGTCGAACGTCACGCCGCCGACCTGGTCGACGTCCGGGAAGGGTCCGTATTCGTGGAGGATGTCGGCTGTCGATGTTTTCATGGCTTGAGCCTAGCCGCCCGGCAGCGGGCCGGGGAGTAACAAGGTTGTCGTGAAACCGGCCAGTGGTGGCGTGGTCCAGCGGCGCGCCCGCCCGAGGCCATAAGGCTGCACCTTGCCTGCCGCGGCAAGCTCCTCCAAGGCCCGCTGCACGGTGCGCTGGCTGGCGCCGAGCGCGAGCGCCAGCGCCGAGCTCGACCAGGATTCGCCATCGGCGAGGAAGGCGAGCACATCGGCGTGGCTCTCTTCCACGGGCGGCGCCATCACCGCGACCGGGCGCTTATCAGCCGGGACCAGTGCGAAGCCCTGCTTCGTCGCGACGATGTCCGCGAAGGGGCGGAGCTCCGCGCGGAGCCGCCCCATTTCCACCCGCAGGCGGGCGCGATGCGATTCATCCGCCTCCTTCGCTCGGAAGGCGGATTTCACCAGCGCATCGCGTCCCATATCGTCCGGCCAGGCCTCGCCGAGCGCGCGCAGCAGCGCGAACAGGACCGGGCGCGTCGCGAGCGAGGTCGTCCTCCGGCCGTCGCGCACGGCGTAGCGGCAGGCATCGATGACGACGGCACCGGAGGCGAGCAGAGCTTCGACATCCTTGAGCTTGAGGAGGCGCTCCCCGCTGCCGCCGACAAGGCGCGCCGCCGGCGCCTCAAGGACGCGGAAGGCTGTTTCGACCTCCGCCGTCAGCGCCGGGATGTCGGCGTCACCGGCGGCCTGCCCGGCACGCGCGAGTGCCGCGCGCGCCTCCTCGGTCCTGACGCGCCTTATGGCGATGCCGACGGCGGCCAGCTCGTGCGCGGTCCTCAGCGCCGGCGGCAATGTGGCGGGATCGACGGCGGCGAGGGCGGCTTCGGCGTCGTCGAGACGCCCGATAAGCAGGAGGCGGCGGCCTTCGAGATGGCGCGCATGCGCGGCGTTCAGCCGGTCGCCATGGCGTTCCAGCGTCGCCCGTGCGGCATCGAGCGCCTTTGCCGGCGTAGCGAGGTCGCGCGAGACGAGGGCGATCTCCGCCTCGGCGAGGAGGCAGCGGGCGCGGGCCACCGCCTCCTTCGGGCCGAAGGCGCGCGCAGCGTTCTTGAGCAGGGTCTTCGCTCGGGCAAAGTCGCCGAGCCGCGCCATGGCGATGCCGCGCAGCGCCAGCGCCGGGGCGTCGTCGCGCAGCGCCACCCGGTTCAGCGCGCCGAGAAGGTCACCCGCGGCGAGCGCGCGGGCCGCGGCGGCGATCAGCGAGTCCATCTAAAATCCCGACACACTTGTCACTCCCGCCGTGGCGACGGCCGGTCCTACGCTTTGCCCATCACCGCCCCGCCGAGCGCGGAGCGAGAGCGGAAAGACAAGGAGCGAAGCGATGACCCATATGACTGACACCCCCGCCACCTCCGAGCCGGGGCTGGCGAACCACCGCATCGTATCGAGGGACGAATGGCTTGCCGAGCGCAAGACGCTGCTGGCGCATGAGAAGGAGCTGACGCATCTGCGCGACCGCGTCGCGCAAGAGCGCCGCGCTCTACCCTGGGTGCGCATCGAAAAGGACTATGTGTTCGACACGCCCGCGGGCCGGCGCACGCTGGCCGAGCTGTTCGACGGCCGCCGGCAACTGCTGATCCAGCACTTCATGTTCGGCCCGGGCTGGGACCAGGGCTGCCCGAGCTGCTCCTTCATGGCCGACCATGCCGACGCCATGAACATCCACCTCCGGCAGCGCGACGTCACCTTCGTGACCGTCTCGCGCGCGCCGCTGGCGCAGATCGAGCGCTTCAAGACGCGCATGGGCTGGCGGTTCGACTGGGTGTCATCGCACGGCAGCGACTTCAATTACGATTTCGGCGTCAGCTTCACGCCGGAGCAGCTGGCCGAGGGGCGCATCCACTACAATTACGGCCCGTGGCCTTACGCCTTCGAGGAATGGCCCGGCATCAGCGTCTTCTACAGGGACGACGCCGGCGACATCTTCCACACCTACTCGACCTATGGGCGCGGGGTGGAGGTGATGATGGGCACCTACAACATGCTTGACCTCGTGCCCAAGGGCCGCGACGAGCGCGATGTCGAGAACAAGATGGAATGGGTGCGCCACCACGACCGCTACGAGGCGGCGCCGACCGAGCGGGCGACGGGTTCCGTCAAGGATCTGTTCGGCAGCGTCAAGCACAGCTGCTGCGAGTGACGGCGGCGGGAGGCTCACATGAGCGACACTCATCCGGGCGGAGGCGCCGGCGGCGCGCTCCGTCCGCGGGGCGGGCGGCCGGCCCGCCTGCGCGCCGCCGAATGGCTGGGTCTCGCCGCCGCCCCGACCTTCGCGGCGATGGCGCTGGCGAGCGCCACCGGCGGCGGGCCGCCCGACATGCTCTGCACGGCGGACGGTACGTCGCCGCTGAGCGGAATGACCGTGATGTATGTGCTGATGAGCGCCTTCCACCTGTCGCCATGGCTGAGGCTGCTCGCCGGGCGATGACATCCGGCATCCGGCGAGCCTTCCGCTGCGCCGTGCCGGCGCGCGGTGAAGCTGAAATGACGCTTTACCGGCCGATTGGATACAAGCGGTCGATTCATCCGCACAAACCGTCATATGGGCGTGCGGGGAGCCGGATAGGCTCGCGTGCTTCAGGGGCGCGAACGGGAAAAACCTGAACATGTCCGGGCACGAACCTTCATCCGGGGAGCGGTCCTCACGCGGCGCCGGTCCGCGCTGGCGGCAGGTGCAGATGGAGCTCGAGCGCGCCATCGAGAGCGGCCAGTTCCCGCGCGGCGCCCGCTTGCCGACCGAGGACGAGCTGGCGCGGCGCTTCGAAGTGCATCGCCACACCATCCGGCGGGCCATCGGCCGGCTGCGCGAGAAGCAGATGGTGCGGGTGGAGCAGGGCCGCGGTACCTTCGTGCGCGACCGTGACATCAGCTACCGCATGGAGCGTAATTCGCTGCTGCGCGTCGCGGCCATGCGCGGCGAGCGCAAGGCGACGTGGAAGATCCTCGAAACGACGGAAACCAGGGCCGATCGGGAGGTTGCCGCCGGTCTCGCGCTGCCAGTCGGCCATCCCGTGCGGCAGATGTACATGCTGCGTGTCATCGACGAGGAGCCGATGAGCGTTTCGCTCAGCTGGTATCCTCTGCCGCGCTTCGCCGGCATCGAGGAGGCCATCCGCGAGACCGGCTCGGTCACGGTGGCGATGCAGCGCTACGGCATTCCGGAGATTCCGAAGAAGAGCACCGCCGTGCGCGCGGTGATGCCGACGCTCCGCGAGGCGCGGCTGCTGAACCTGTCCCGGCACAAGCCCTTGCTGGAGCTCAGGATCATCAATGTCGACCGCAGCGGCGTGCCGGTCCAGTACCTGCGCTCGCGGCACAATTCGGACATGCTGAACCTGGTGTTCGAGTTCTAGCGGCGACACAGCGGCCGCGGCGCATCCCCTAGATGAATGCCGCAGTCATCCCCCACGCGCGCCGTCCGCGTCACCGAAGCTTCGTCTTGCCGCCGCACGATCCCCTCCAGAAACGGAGCGACGTCGGGCGGAATGACCCAGTACTTTCACAATGCGAGGATCGTGCTCGCCGACGAGGTGGTGCGCGGCTCGCTTGCCGTCGAGAACGGCGTGGTGGTCGGCATCGACGCCGGTGCGGCCGCTGCGCCGGGCGGGCTCGACTGTGAGGGCGATTACCTGCTCCCGGGCCTTGTCGACATCCACAGCGACGCGCTTGAGAAGTACATCGCCCCGCGCCCCAACGTGATCTGGCCGCCGGTCTCGGCGGCGGTGGCGCATGACGCGGCGGTGGTCGGGGTGGGCATCACCACCATTCTCGACGCGGTAGCGCTGGTCGGCGGCAAGAATGGCGACCGGGCGCAGATCCACCGCCTGATGATCGACGGCCTCGACGAGGCCCGCGACGCGGACGCGCTCGGCGCCGACCATCTGCTGCACATACGCTGCGAGGTGCCGGATCAGCAGATCATCGAGCGCTTCGAGACCATACGCGGCCATGAGGCCATCCGCATGATTTCGCTGATGGACCATACCCCCGGTCAGCGCGTCTTCGCCGATCTCGGCATGTGGCGCGACTATCGCCGCAAGAGCGACAATATGAGCGAGGCGGCGCTGGACGAGGCGCTGCTGCGCGGGCGCGATGCGCATGAGAAATACGCCTCCCGCAACCGCGCCGCGCTCGCCGCGCTGGCGGCGGAGGATGACCTTGTCATCGCCACGCATGACGATGCGACGCCGGCCAACATTCATGAGGGGGCCGGCCTCGGCAGCGCCATCGCCGAGTTCCCGACGACGCTGGAGGCGGCGCGCGCGGCCCGCGAGGGCGGCCTCTCCATCGTCATGGGCGGGCCGAACCTCGTGCGCGGCGGCTCGCATGTCGGCAACGTTTCGACCGCCGCCTGCGCCGGCGAAGGCCTGCTCGACATCATGTCGTCCGACTACATGCCGGTGAGCCTGCTGCACGCCGCCTTCCTGCTCACCCGCGAGCCGGTCGGCTACGCGCTGCCGCGCGCGGTGGCGACGGTGAGCGCCAACCCGGCGCGGGCGCTCGGCCTCGACGACCGAGGCGTGATCGCCGTCGGCCGGCGGGCCGATCTGGTGCGGGTACACGAAGCAGACGGACTGCCGCTGGTTCGCTCGGTCTGGCGTACGGGCCAGCGCGTCCACTAGCTCATGTGCAGATAATCGCGTCGCAATTCTTCCGGCAGCCTTGAGCCGCGCCGGTCATTTCTTTCGATAACGCTGATACAGCAAATGGAAGGTTCGACATGATACGCAAAACCTTGGCTGTCCTGGCCATGGCCGCCTGTTTCGCGGCCCCGGCCTTCGCCGAAACCTACAAGCTCGCCGTTACCGACGTGGAGGGCATGGAGCGGCTGCAGACCGACTGGGGTCCGTTCAAGGCGCAACTGGAGAAGGCCACCGGCGACACCTTCGAGTTCTTCCCGGTAGCGAGCCGCACCGCCGCTGCCGAGGCGCTCAAGGCCAAGCGCGTCGACTTCGTCATCACCGGCCCGGCCGAATATGTCGTCATCAACAAGCTGACCAACGCCAAGGCCATCATCGGCCTGAGCCGCCCGGACTATTTCTGCGCCATCGTGGTGAAGGCCGATTCCGGCATCACCGCGCCGGTGCAGCTCAAGGGCAAGAAGGTCGGCATGGACGACATCGGCTCGACCTCGGGCCATCTGTGCCCCTCGCAGCTTCTCGCCGACTACGGCGTCTCGGTCACCAAGGACCTCGGCGGCATCACCCACACCTCGCGCCAGGTCGCCCATGAGGCGCTGAAGCGCGGCGACGTCGCCGCCATCGGCGTCAACTACAACAGCTGGCTGTCGGTGCGGAACAAGGACAAGAGCGTGCCGGCCGGCTCGTTCCGCGTCATCGCCCGCTCCGGCGACCTGCCGAACGACATGATCGTCGTCGGCGCCCATGTCGATCAGGAAGTCGCCGAGGCGCTGGTCGCCGCCATGATCAAGAACAAGGCGCAGATCATCGACGGCATCCTCTCGGCCGGCGATGAGCAGGAGAAGTACCGCGGCATGGACCTCGTGGCGCTGAAGGACAGCGACTACGACCGCGTGCGCGCCATGTACGTCACCATCGGCTACCCGCAGTTCGGCGAGTTCATCGGCAAATGACGCTCACCCTGGCGCACGGCGTCGAGACGCCGAAACTGGCAGCACGCAGCACTGCGGAAGGCCAGATCAGCGTGCGGGATCTCGCCGTGCGCCACGGTTCGAACCCGGTGGTGTTCTCCGGGGTCAGCTTCCACATCGAGCGCGGCGAGACCGTCGCGCTCATCGGTGCCAACGGCGCCGGCAAGTCCACCCTGCTCAAATGCTGCCTCGGCCTGATGGCGCCCGCCAATGGGGAGGTGCGCATGTCCGGCCAGCCGATCGGCGGCCTCGGCACCGGCGCGCTGCGCCGCCTGCGCGGCACGGTCGGCTTCGTGGCGCAGAGGCATAATCTCGTGGTGCGTCTCTCGGTGCTGTCCAACGTCCTGCACGGCACGCTCGCCGCCAACCCCGGCCCCGGCGCCTGGCTGCACGCGCTGGCATCGAGCACGCAGCGCGAGCGCGCCATGGAGGCGCTGGAACGTGTCGGCCTCGCGCATCTGGCGCTGAAGCGTGCTGACCAGCTTTCCGGCGGCCAGTCGCAGCGCGTCGCCATCGCCCGCGCTCTGGTCGGCGGGCCGCGCTTTATCTTCGCCGACGAGCCGGCCGCCAGCCTCGATCCCGCGGCCGGCGAGGAGGTGATGCAGGTGTTCATGCGGGTTGCCCGCGATACCCGCACCACGCTCGTCTTCACCACCCACAATCTCGACCATGCGCTCACCTATGCCGAGCGTGTGCTGGGGCTCTATGAGCGGCGCCTCGCCCTCGACGCCCCGGCGGTCAGCCTGCAGACCGGAGGCTTGCGTGACCTCTACAACTGACGCCGCCTCGCGGGGCGGCCGCCCGCTGCCGCCACGCTTCGTCCGGCCCTCCATCACCACCTTCCTCGGCTATCTCATCGGCCTCGCCGTGCTGGTGTGGTCGATCCAAGGTTCGGGTTGGTCGATGACGGCGATGCTCGACGGCGTGCCGGCGCTGATGGACTTCCTCTCCCGTGCCTGGCCGCCGAGCCTGACCCGCATCGACACGCTGTCGCAGGCGCTGGTGCAGACCTTTCAGATGGCCATCGTCGGCACCGTGGCGGGCGTCGTCCTCTCCGTGCCGCTGGCGATCCTCGCCGCGCGCGGACTGCTGGCGGGGCGCATCGTCAACGGACTGGCGCGAGCGGTGATCGCCTTCTTCCGCACCGTGCCGGACCTCGTCTGGGCGCTGATCTTCGTCATCGCGGTCGGCCTCGGCCCCTTCGCCGGCACGCTCGCCATCGCGGTCGACACTGCCGGCTTCTGCGGCCGCTTCTTTGCCGAGGCGATGGAGGACACCGACAAGGGCCCGGTGGAATCGCTGCGCGCGCAGGGCGTGCGCCGGCTCGACACCATCTTCTGCGCGGTGATCCCCGCCGCCATGCCGGCCTTCATCACCACCACTTTGTTCGCGCTGGAGAAGTCGACCCGTTCCTCGGTGATCCTCGGCCTGGTCGGTGCCGGCGGCATCGGCCTGGAGCTGAAGGTGGCGATGGACATGTTCGACTACCCGACCGCGGCGACCGTCATCCTGATGGTGTTCGGGCTGGTGATGCTGGTCGAGCAGGCCGGCTCCTGGGCGCGCGGGCGGATCATCGGCTGAATTTTTTCTGGAAGCTCAAGGTGCTGAAATGAGAACGGATACCGCGCATATCGCCTGGAATTCCCGCTGGTCGACCGAGGACGGCCGTGCCGACTGGCTCGCCGCCGAGCCCGAGGTCGTCGCGCTGAGCGAGACCATCCGCGCGGGCGGCGAGGAAGTGCGGGCGCTCGACCTCGGCTGCGGCGTCGGCCGCCACGCGCTGCACTTCGCCCGCGTCGGCTTCGAGGCCCACGCCATCGACATGGCCGAGGCCGGCGTCGAGCAGGTGCGCCAGTCGGCGGCCGCGATGGGCGTGACGGTGGAGGCGTCGGTGGCGCCGATGACCGCGCTGCCCTTCCCGGACGGGCATTTCGACTATGTGCTGTCGTTCAACGTGATCTATCACGGCGACGGCGAGATCGTGCGTGCCGCCATCGCCGAGATCCGCCGCGTGCTCAAGCCCGGCGGCTATTTCCAGGGCACCATGCTCTCCAAGCGCAACGTCAATTACGGCGTCGGCGAGGAAGTGGCGCCGAACACCTTCGTGCGTGAGAACCCGCCGGCCGAGGCGGGCGACGAGGGCGTGGCGAGCGACAAGGACCACCCGCACTTCTACTGCAACGCCAACGAGCTGACCGAGCTGTTCGAGGGCTTCGAGCTCTACCGGCTCGAAGACCGCCAGCAGAAGCCGGGCGGCTGGCACTGGCACTTCACCGCCGAACGGCTGGGCTGAAGCGCCGGGGTCTGAACGGGTATCCCTCTTCCGCCATCCCCCGGGCCTGACCCGGCGATTCACGACTTCCGTTGGCTTGGCCTCGGCAAGTCGTGGATTCCGGGCCAAGCCCGCTCCTCCACTTGTTCCGACACTCGCGAGAGCGCGAACGTGTCGGCGGGTGATCAGGCGATCGTTTTTCGCGACGAGATGAGGTTCCCCCGGTCTGGGGCGATTATCAAACCGAGCTGTCCTGCAGAAGGTAAGTACGAGAGCGCGCAACATTCCCGGCTCGTCGTGGGTCCGGCTCCCTCCTCGTGTCCGCTGTCACCGGCACGGCGCCTCAGTGCGGTGGCATGGGGATGAAGACCGGGGGCGTACCGGGGAATCTGGAGCGGCGCATGATCTCGGCGTCGTCCGCCGTTCGTGGCTTCAGATAGAAATAGAACCGGTTGGCCCGCTCGACGATGTCGTCGGATGGGGTGCTGCTCTGGCTGATGAGCATGTCGGACTGCACCTGCACATGCATATAGCCCGGGATGAGTTCGCTCCAATCATCGAGGTCGGCCTCGAAGAGCACCGAATAATCGGAAGCGCCGTCCAGCCGGACCACGCCCCAGGAGGTGCCCGCCGGCGCCTGTGCCGGGACCTCCTGCCATGTAAGCCCGGTCTGGATGAACACCCGCGGTTGGCTGAGCATGACGTAGAGCGCCGCATCCGGGCGCGTATTCTGCATTCGCAGCGTCGCCCGGTACTTCGTGCCGTCCGGCTCATAGCCGACGCGCACGAGTTCGACGAACAGGCCGCCAAAGGCCCTGCTCGACAGCTGTTGCGCCGCCGCCTGCCGGGCCTCTGCCGCGCGGCGTTGATACCAGCCGATAGCGAAATCCACGAGGAAGCCGAGGCCGATGAGCAGGACCAGGATCTGCAGGGGCCGATAGTCGAGCCAGCGCGACACTCCGTGGCCACGGCTCGGTCGCGCGCTGACCGCGCGGGTCGAGCGCGGCGCGGCATCGATCCGCCGGCGCAATTCCCCGGTCCTGTCGGCCTGCGGATCGATGCCCCCGGAGGGGGCGCGGATCGGTGTGCTGTCCTCGCCTTCCAGCGCCAGCACCGTCTCCCACAGGCTGACGATCAGCGCGTCCTTTTCCGCCGGGTCGAGCCGAGAAAGATCGGGCAGGCCGGGGCGCTTCATGGCGCGAGCGTTCCGTCGAGCATTTGGAAGACCGGCTCCGCCTCGGCCGCGAGCGCCAAGCTGTGGGTGACCAGCAGCAGCGTGGTGCCACGGCGGCGGTTCAGGTCGAGGAGCAGCGCCATGATCTCGCGCTCGCTGCGCTCGTCGAGGTCCGATGTCGGCTCGTCGGCGAGCAGCAGCTTTGGCGCGTTCATCAGCGCGCGCGCAATCGCCACGCGCCGCTGCTCGCCGGAAGAGAGCTCGGAAGGCAGCGCATCGAAATGATTGTCCAGGCCGACATCGGCGAGCAACCCGGCCGCCGCATCCAGGATGTCGCCCTGCCTACGCACCCCGGCCAGGCGGGCGGGCAGTGCGACATTCTCGATGGCGTTGAGACTCGGCAGCAGGCTCGCGAACTGGAAGACGTAGCCGACCTGCGCACTGCGGAAGGCCGCAAGAGCTGAGTCCGAAAGCGCCCAGATGTCGGTGCCGTCGATCAGCACCTGGCCGGCGGTCGGCCGGCTCAGTCCGCCGATCATGGCGAGCAGCGAGGACTTGCCTGAACCGGACCTGCCGACCAGCGCGGCGTAGCGGCCGCTGCCGACGTCGAGATCGATGCCGCGTATAGCGTCGACCGATCCGCGATCGGTCTCGTAACGCTTCATCAGGCCCCGGCAAGCGAGCATCTTCAGCCTTCTTTCCGGATGAGGTCGTAAGTCTCGCTGCGTCCGAGGCGCCAGGCCGGTACCCATGCGCCGACCACGCCGACGAGCGCGGCGCCGGATACGCACAGCGCAGCGATCAGGATGGTGGTCGGGCCGTCGAGCCAGAGAAAGGGAATACCCATCTCGCCGAGATGATGGACCAGCATGCGCTCGAACATCCTCAACAGCAGCACGCCGAAAAGGACGCCGATCACCGCGCCGCCCGCGGTCGCGATGGTCGCCTCGATGATCGCCATGCCGACGATCTGGCCAATGCCGGCGCCGATCGCCTTCAGCAGGCCGAGTTCCCGGCGGCGCTCGGCCATGATGGCGGAGAACAGCACGCCGACCATCACGGCGGTGCCGACCGATAATAGTCCGACGAGCACGACCAGTCCGCCGAGCAGCGCGACCAGTCCCTGCCGGATGCCAGTCATCAGCGAGCCGCCGGTGACCACCTTGACGCCGGGAACGCGCGACAGCAGCGCGAAGCGCGCCTGCAACTCGGTGGCCCCCGGTGCCATCTCGATCAGGAAGCCGGAAACCCTGTCCGGTTCCAGCATCCGCGGAACCGCCCCGGCGCGCTGGCGTACCGCCGGCGCAAGCGCGACGAGGGCTTCTGATTGCATGAACACGCCGCGCTCCTGCGTGCCCGACCCGGTGCGGGCGAGCTTGCCGTAGACACGGAAGGGCTGGCCGAAGAGGACCAACTGTGAGCCGAGAGGCAGGTCCCGCGCCGCACCGACGATGACGTCGCTGGGCTGCATCGTGCCGGAGAGCCGCTCGGAGAGCCAGGGCTGCACGGTGAAATCGGTCCGCGGATCGAACCCGATCAGGTCCACCAGCTCATCATTGCCGCCGAAGCCGGATTGGTCGGTCCGTAGCACGCGCTGCGCGGCCACTTTCGACATGCCGCCGATGCCGGCGCCGGAAATGGCGTCGGCCGGCAGCGTCTGGTCGGTCGGCTCGACGGTAAGCAGGGCGTTGCTGATGTTGGTGAGCGTGCTCTCGCTGACCACCATGAGATCGGCCCCCATACGGCTAAGGCCGACCTCCATGCTGGAGACCACGCTACGCATCACGACGATGCCGGCAAAGGTGACGGCGCTGCTGATCGCGATCGCAGCGATCAGCATGCAGGTGCGGGTCTGCCGGCGGCCGAGATTTTTGGCCGCCAGCTCGAGCAGCAGCCAGCGTGACGAGGCGAACGGCTTCATCGGGCGGCGCGTCCCCCGCCGCCAGTCAGAGCGTGCAGGAACGCGTGTGCTTCATGTGCTCGAGCTCGGTGGGAATGATCACGCAGTCATGGTGGCCGCCGGTGCTCGGCAGGATGCCGATCAGATTGTCGGTCGCGGCGTCGATGATGGCGATCCCGCTCGACAGCCGCTGGAAGCCGCTGAACGGCACCACGACGAACTTGCCGTCATAGGTGATGGCCGGCGTCTGCAGGTCCGGGCCGATGCCCTGGATCTCCTTGCGGATGGTCCAGGTGTCGGTGTCGACCACCATCACGCCGCTCGCCGCCGGCGAGGGATGGAGCACGGAAAGGTAGAGCTTCTTCGAATCCAGCGAGAACACCATGTGGAACGGATTGGGGTATTTCCCCTTCCACAGCGGATCCTCGACATGGGCGATCTTCTTCCAGTTGCGCGGATCGGGATCCTCGCAGGAGAAGACCGAGCAATTATTCTCGCGCAGATTGTTCATCATGCAGAGGAACCGGCCATCCGGCGAAAAGCCGATCTCATGACCGGGCGAGTGGATCTTGTCGAACGTGACCTCCCAATGGTCTTGGTCGAGCTTCACCACTTCGTACTGGTCGGGCGAGTCCACGTTGAACTGCAGGAAGGCGACCGGCTCGAAGCCGTTCTCCGCATCGAGAATGGCGATGCCGCCGCACAGCCGCACGACGGTCGCGGCCCAGCGTCCGGTCGGATGCCAGATGGTGCCGTCGGCGCCGGTGAGGCCCATCGGATCGTCGCCGGGCAAGGTGCCTTCCTCGACGAAGAGCTCGCCCATGGGCACCATCTCCCAGTCGATCTTCTGGCCCTTGGTGCCGAGATAATCGTACTTGCCGGTGGCGGCATCGGGATAGATCTTCGAGATCTTCAGCACCCCGCCGTCCTGCCACGCCCGATCGAGGCGGGTCGAATTCGCCTTCCAGTCGAATTTGAGCGCCGCCTTCACCTGCGAGGTGGTGCGGTCGAAGCAGGCGGCGATGTCCTTCTGCCCGTCGGTCACGAAATAGGACTGCGCGTCCTTCGGGTTGACGCAGACATGCACGCCGAGACCGAGGCCTGTGGTCTCCGACACGTTCTCCATCAGCTGCATCTGCGCGCCGTCATAGCGCACGCGGTAGATATTGAAGCCCGGGCCCGGCTCGGTGATGTTGGTGGGGATACCGTAGATCAGCGAGTTCTTGCCGCCCTGCGTCGAGTTGACGAACTCGAAGCTGTGATACGGGTCGGCGCTCGGAAAGGCGCAGAGATGGTGGGAGATCGGGTTGAAGTCCCCGTAGTTCCAGTACCAGATCGAGGCGAGCACGCGGTTGGTGTTGAGGTCGAGCGCATAGGTGCCGCCGCCCATCTTGGTCGGCAGCAGGGCTACCCACTTGCCGAGGCCCTGGCCGTCGAAACTCGAGCGGGAGTCGATGAGCTCGCGGGCGATCGGCGCGCTCTGCGCCTGCGCGACGACCGAGGCGCCGGCTTGAGCGCTCCCGTCGCCGCCCGTCACACCGAGCGCGTTCAGCGCGCCGGAACCATAGGCGAACGCAGCGGTCTCGCCGACGATCGCCGTCGCGGCCGCAGCCTTGAAGATGTTGCGGCGGGTGAAACGGGTGGACGTCGCCTCGTCCGTCGGCGCCTCGTCCGCGGGCATTGGCGGCGGCAATATCTGGCGCGCCGCAAGCGCCCGGGCCTGCTTCTCGCGGAGATAGTCCTGGAACTCCTCGTGGTCCGAACGCGCTACCTCGTTGCGGCGGCTGAGATAGGCATCGATCTGCGCGCGCGGCGACGGTTCCGGCTGCGCGGCCACATCCGCACGGTGCTGCGCTTCCTCGTCCCGCCCAGTCTTGCCTAGCTCATCCATTCGCCCCTCCCTCGTGTCATGTTCCTGGCCATTCAGCCGCCTGCCTTGCCGGCATGCGTCGTGCGCGGGCTCTTCGCTGCGCGCGTCGCCCGTGCGCCAGCGGCACCGGCCGCCGTCGCAGACTTTCGGAGCAGGGCATCCTTGGCGCGGTTGATCTTCATGGCGAGATAGTCGGTCCCACCCCGGTCGGGGTGGACCAATTGCATGAGCCGGCGATGGGCCTTGCGCACCTCTGCTGCGTTCGCCCCATCGGCGAGGCCAAGCACCGCGCGGGCCTCCTCGGCGCTCATCGGGCCGCCGTCCGCCTCGATCTCGTCACTCGAATTTCGCGCGATCGCATCGTGGCGGCTCGCATGTGCGATGTAATCCTGAAGAACGATAGCGGCCCGGCGCGCCAGCTCTGCATCGGGGACGGGCGGCTGGTAGTAGGGACGCACCTCGGCAGGCATTTCGCCCTCGACCCACATCGGCCGAAAGCGCGCGCGCGGCAGCAACATGCGCCACTTGACCACGACCAGCGCGAGCAGCATCGCCGCGCCGAGCAGCATGGCTCCTGTCCAATTCTGGAGCGCGAGCAATGTCATCAGGCCGGGCACGGAGGCGACAGCGACGATAAGCAGGCCGAGCCGTCCCATGCGCATGACGACGCGCGGATCGGAATGCGAAATCCAGTCGATAAACTTGATGCCGCTGATGATGAGGGAGATGGCCAGGGCGATGGAACTGATCACCATTCCACTACTCATCTACCGTATCTCCGGAGAATAGACGATTGGTTGGCTACTATGTTACCGTCTTAATATCCGATAAGTTGCAGCAATGCGCGCTTGATCGCGATATCGCCGAGATACCTGCCGTAATGTCGAGCATGATCTTTTAAGCGTTGTTTGTAGACGTCTCATTTGAGATGTGCAACATGGATATAGATAGATTGTCCAGAAAATAGTACTTGATGGATCGACGGCTAAGCTAAAATTCGAATGAATTTTTGAAATAATGTCCACGTTCGTCAAGCTTGCCACGCTCGGTGTGGCCGCCGCCGCTATAGGCATTGCGCTCGCCGGTATGGACGACCGGCCGGGCTTCGGACGGGTGCGAGAAGCGGAGCCGGCAACAAAACCTGCCGCACAGCTTGACGTCTCGCGGCAGCTTGTGGGGTTGCACGATGCAATGCGCATCCTCCCGGAGCAGGAAGGGGCGTGGCGCAGCTTCGTCGCCGCGATCATGGAACTCGACCGTTTGACGCGGGCCTTCACGGCGGAAGAGAGCATCGACAGCGCAAGCGCGGACGAAGAGCGGGCCCGGCATGCGCTCATGTTCGGCATCGCCCTCAGCGAGATTGAAGCCGCGCTCTCCGCCGAGCAGGCGGCCCTGTTGCAATCTCGCGCGACATCGCTGGGCCGCGCATTCGTCTGCTCCGGGGTTCAGGCCGGCACGTCCTGACGGCAGCCTATGCCCGCGCTTTCAGGCGAGGCAGGCGTCGAGGGCGAGCCTGAGCTCGTCGGCATTCATCTCTCTGCCGATCAGCACCAGCCGGTTGCCGTCGTGCGCCTGCTCGGCCGGTTCCAGGCTGAAACGTTCGCCCACCAGGTGAAAGACAAAGCGCTGGCCGGCGTCCGCTATGGACAGGAAGCCCTTGGCGCGGAACAGGCCCGCCGGACGCCCGCCGTCGAGGAAGCGCTGGAAGCGCGAAAGCGAGAAGGGGCGTTCGCTGGCGTAATAGAAGGCGGAGAAGCCTGCCTCATCCGCGACATGTGACGATGCCGTCTCCCGCCACGCCGCGAAACCTTGCCCCGGCGTAAAGGCGTGCATGTCGAGAAGCGCGGCGAGAGGGGCAGCACTTCGCACGGTCTCCACTATCCGCGCGGGCGGGCTCAGTGCCCGTATGCTCTCGGCGACCTCCGCCAGCCGGGCGCTGTCCACGAGGTCGCATTTGTTGAGCAGGACCATATCGGCATGAGAGATCTGGTTCCGCGCCGTGTCATTGTCGGACACCCCCCGGCCGAACTGCTCCGCATCGACCACGGCAACAATCCCGTCGAGCCGCAGGGCCTCCCGGAACGGCGCGCCGAGCACCGTCATCGCCACGGGCAGGGGATCCGCCACGCCCGAGGTCTCGATGATCAGATGATCGACCGGCTGCGGCCGCTCGAGGACCTGCACGAGGCCATCCATCAGGTCGCCGTTGAGCGAGCAGCAGATGCAGCCATTGGACAGTTCCACCAGCCCGTCTCCGGTGGAGGCGATCAGCTCGGCATCGATGTTCACGTCTCCGAGGTCGTTGACCAGCACGGCGGCCCGCACCTCCTGCCGGTTGGCGAGGACGTGGTTCACGAGCGTGGTCTTGCCGCTGCCGAGAAAGCCGGTGATCACGGTGACCGGCGTTCGCGCGCCGGGAAGCCGGGGCGGGACGCGAAAGGTTCGCGGCGCAGGAATCACCGTCGCCGACTCAATGCAGCTCTGCCCCGCCTGAAGCGTCCGCGGCGAATACGTAGCTGGTGCCGATGGCGGATTGGCTGACCCGATCGCCATAGGCGTCCGCGAGAGCGTGCAGCGCCCGCCATCCGGTGCAATGGCCGGTGATCATGTAGCGGACGTCGAACGGCCGCAGACCTTCCACCGTGTCGGGAATGATCCGCTCCATGACGCCGCCCAGATGCAGGCCGCCCATGACGGCGTGGATCGGCACACCGGGGAAGAGACGCTGCACCTCGGTGCACACATTGACGATGCCGGCATGGGAGCAGGCGCTGAAAACGACGAGGCCGAGATCGCGCACATGAACTACCAGCATGCGCTCGTCCATCAGGAACGGGTCGGGTCGCCAGGCGTCGTTCGGGCCGGAACGGCAGAGATGATCGGTACGGCCCTTTTCGAAGCTGCTGACGCGCGGGATCTCGCCGCTGTAGTAGAAGTGCCCGTCCAACAGCAGTCGCTCGTTCCCGTCATTCACCACACGGGCTCCGATCGCTTCCATGTCCGCGGGAGTAGGAACATTCGCGACCGGAATGACGGCGCCGCTCTTCAGGAGCACGCCGCGTTCGTTGAACATGCCGGGATTGACGTGGACGGCAAGGGAGGGGCGACCGGCCCGGATGGCGCCGATCGCCTCGGGCAACGCACCCATATGGTCCCAGTGGCCGTGGCTAACCGCGATCTCCTCCACCGCGCCGAGGTCGAGCGAGAGGTTCTTAGCGTTGCGCAGAAAGATCGCACCCTCCGGCCCGGCATCGAACAGAAGCGTGTGCTCGATGCCGTCCAGCTTCGAGCGCAGCAGCAGGCCATAGCCGAGATTGGCGGCCAGCAGGGTTTCGCCGGAGATGACGCTGGCGCCGGCATTCACGACATTGGTGAACTCGGAGACGGCAAACAAGGTCTTGCTGACATAGGTGTCACTGACATTGTCCGTGACGACGTCGACGGTGAGCGCGTCGAGTGGTTTGAGGTGCCTGGCAGCTTCTTCTGTCATAGCGCAGCCCTCGCCCTGTACCCCCGCCGCGGGGAGGATGACGGATCACATGCTGGCAGGCAAGCCAATGGAGGCGACGAAAGTCATCGCGGTGCCGACTACACATCTGGCATGTCGACGTTCGAGCAGGACATCCGCGCCGCCGGCTTCAGAGCGAACCTCCCGGGTCATTCCCTCGATGTTCCGCGGCGGCCTGTAGTTCGTGGCGCAGGCGTTCATTCTCGCGCCGCAGCGCCGCGAGTTCGTCGCGCACGGGAATGAGCACGCCCTCGAGCTCGGCCTGGGTGAAGCGCGGCGTGATGTGCTGCGGACAGTTCCAGTCGAACGCCTGCACCGCGATGAGGACGAGGCGCTCGACGCGGCCGGGATAGCCCGGCACGGCCAGTCGCTCCGCAAGGGCGGGATCGTCCGCGGCGTCGATGATCCGCATATGGCCGAAGATCTTCAGGCGGCGCCGGTGGCGGACTTCACGTGACCGCGCCGATCGCTTTCGGCGAGCGCCATGTGCTGCCGATCGCGCTGGAGTTCCTGAAGGAACATCCGGAAATCGATCTGCGCCTGACGCTCGCCGACCAACAGGTCAGGCTGGCCGACGAGCATATCGATGTGGCGCTGCGGATCGGGCATCTGGAGGACAGCGCGTTGATTGCGACGCGCGTGGGCACGGTGCGCCGGGTGATCTGCGCAAGCCCGGCCTATCTCGCCCGCCGGGGCATCCCGCGCCGGCCCGATGATCTCGCCGAGCATGACGGCATCAGCTTCCAGGGATTTGCGACGGCGCCGGAGTGGCGCTACCGAAGGGACAGTCCGGCCTTCGCCGTGGAGCCTCGTCCCAAATTCGCAGTCAATACGACGAATGCCGCCATTCAGGCGGCGCTGGCGGGTGTCGGCATCATCCGCGTGCTGTCCTACCAGGTCTCGAAGCAGCTGCGCTCGGGCGCGTTGCAGGAGTTGCTCACGGAGTTCGCGGCCGAGCCGCTGCCGGTAAGCCTCATGCATGCGCCAGCCGATCCCCTGGGACGGAAGGTGCGGAGCTTCCTCGACTGGACCGCACCCCGCCTGCGAGCGCGGCTGGCTCACTAGCACGCGCTGTGGGACGCGGTCCCGGCGGCCGGGTTGAAGCCGCTCATTCGAGGCCCGGCGCCCCGAATAAACCGGCGACAGATCTCCACGGGCATCGGTGGTGGTCCGTTCCCGGAACACATACCGCTCATCGGTCGTTCCGTCCCTGACGGAGGGAGACGATATGGATGACGGTCATCCTTGTGCCGGGCGCAGAGCCGGGAAGAACGGTGCACGGCGTCGAGGATTCCGGCAGCGTGCCCCGGTTGGTCCTGATTAGGCCGGCGGCGGCATGAGCGAGGAGCCGGAGCGCGGGTGGCGCCCGCCGGACGCCGTTCTGCGGGCGGCGTTTGCCGGGCTGCTGTGCGGTTCGTGCAGCGGCACCCAGTCGGCGCTCGACCCGGCCGGCCACGAGGCGGCGGAGGTGCTCACCCTGTTCTGGGTGATGCTCGTCGGCGCCGCGCTGATCTGGACCGTCGTCATCGGAGCCGCCGTGTTCGGTGGGCGCTTCCAGAAGAAGCCTATCGACGAGAGGGCGGGGCTGCGCATCGTCCTGTGGGCGGGGGCGGTGTTCCCCACTGTGGTGCTGGCCGCGCTGCTGGTCTTCGGGCTGCGGCTGATGCCGGTGCTGCGCGCCGCCGAGCCGGCGCTGCGCATCGAAGTGTCGGGCGAGCAGTACTGGTGGCGCGTCACCTATCTCGGTCCTGACGACACCCGCATCGAGAGCGCCAACGAACTGCGCCTGCCGGTCGGGCGCGCGGTCGAACTCATCCTCACCAGCGCCGACGTCATCCATTCTCTGTGGATTCCGACGCTGGCCGGCAAGATGGACATGATCCCCGGCCGCACCAACCGGCTGGTGCTGCGGCCCGAGCGCACCGGCATCTATCGCGGCGCCTGCGCCGAGTTCTGCGGCCGCTCGCACGCGCTGATGGCCTTCCCGGTCGTCGTCATGGAGCCTGCGGAGTTCGACGCCTGGCTCGCCCGCGAGACTGCCCCGGCGCCACCCGGCAGAGACCCCGGCGCCTTCCTCGCCAGCGGCTGCGGCGGCTGCCACACGGTGCGCGGGTCGGAGGCCGCCGGCACTATCGGCCCCGACCTCACCCATCTCGCCGACCGGCGCACGCTCGGCGCGGGGATCCTGCCCAACACGCCCGAGAACCTGAAGCGCTTCATCGCCGACACCGAGAGGGTGAAGCCGGGCGTGCGCATGCCTTCCTTCGGCATGCTGCCCGGCGCCGACATCGAGGCCATCGCCGCCTATCTGGGGAGCCTGAAATGAAGGCGCGCGAGAGCGACATCGAACGCCGCCAGCACGAGGAGGAGGAGCTGCGCCGCACCTGGGCCTTCTCCACCGGCTGGCGCTACGTCTCCAACGTCAACAACCAGATCGTCGGCCTCTGGTACACCGGGGCGTCGTTCTTCTTCTTCCTCTTCGCCGGCGTGCTGGCGCTGATCATGCGCGCGCAGCTCGCCGTGCCCAACAACGACCTCGTCTCGGCCGGCACCTACAACCAGCTCTTCACGCTGCACGGCACGATGATGATGTTCCTCTTCGCCGTGCCGATCTTCGAGGCGGTGGCGATCCTCATCCTGCCGCAGATGCTGGCGGCGCGGGACCTACCCTTTCCGCGGCTCTCCGCCTTCGGCTTCTGGTGCTTCCTCATCGGCGGCGCGTTCGTCGCCGGCTCGATCTTCTTCAATGCCGCGCCGGACGGCGGCTGGTTCATGTACCCGCCGCTCGCCACCGACACCACGCAGAGCGGCATCGGCGCCGATATCTGGCTGCTCGGGCTCTCCTTCATCGAGGTCGCCTCCATCGCTGCGGCGGTGGAGCTAATCGTCGGGGTACTGAAGTGCCGCCCGCCGGGCATGCGCATCAACCTGATGCCGCTCTACTGCTGGTATGTGCTGATCGTCGGCGGGATGATCCTGTTCGCCTTCCCCCCGCTCATCGCCGGCGACATCCTGTTCGAGATGCAGCGGCTGTTCGACTGGCCGTTCTTCGACACCGAGCGCGGCGGCGACCCCGTGCTGTGGCAGCACCTGTTCTGGATCTTCGGCCATCCGGAGGTCTACATCATCTTCCTGCCCTCCATCGCGCTGCTCGCGATGATCGTGCCGACCTTCGCCCAAAGACCGATCCTCGGCTATGGCTGGATCGTGCTGGCGGCGGTGGGCACCGGCTTCCTCAGCTTCGGGCTGTGGGCGCACCACATGTTCACCATCGGCCTGCCGGCGCTGTCGCTCGGCTTCTTCTCGGCGGCGTCCGAGGCGGTGGCGATCCCGACTGGCGTGCAGATCTTCGTCTTCGTGGCGACGCTGCTGGCGGGACGGGTGATCTTCTCCATCCCAATGCTGTTCGCTACCGGCGCGCTCGCCATCTTCGTCTTCGGCGGGCTGACCGGCGTGATGGTGGCGCTCGCGCCCTTCGACTGGCAGGCGCATGACAGCTACTTCGTCGTCGCCCATCTGCACTACACGCTGATCGGCGGCATGTTCTTCCCGCTGATCGCCGGCGTGTACTACTTCCACCCCTTCATCACCGGGCGGATGCTGTCGGAACGGTTGGGGCGCTGGTCGTTCTGGCTGATGTTCGCCGGCTTCAATATCGCCTTCCTGCCGATGCACATTACCGGCCTGCGCGGCATGCCGCGGCGGGTCTTCACTTATCCCGACGGGCTCGGCTGGGACTGGCTGAACCTGATCTCGACGTTCGGCGCATTCACCATGGCGGCGGGCATCGCCGTGCTGGTGGTCGACGTGCTGCGGCCGGGCAAGAAGCGCGCGCCGCAAAACCCATGGAACGCCGGCACGCTGGAATGGGCGGCGGGCGATCCTTCCGAACCCTGGGGCATACGCTCGGTGCCGCCGGTCTCCAGCCGCTACCCACTCTGGGACCAGAAGGGGCTGATGGAGGACATCGCCGCCGGCCGCTTCTACCTGCCGGGCGCCCCGGAGGGGAAACGCGAGACACTGGTCACCGACGTGCTCGACGCCACGCCCGAACAGGTGCTGCGCGTGCCTGGCGACAGCTTCAAGCCGCTGATCGCCGCCGTCCTCATCGGCGGCAGCTTCATTGCCACCACCTTCCATTGGTGGATCACGGCGCTGGTGTCGGGTGCGCTCGGCATCGCCGCGATCATGATCTGGCTGTGGACCGGCACGGCCCGCATCCCTTCGACGCTGACCACCGATGCTGGCATGGGGCTGGAGCTGCCGCTCTACGCCTCCGGCTCCGCCTCGGTCGGCTGGTGGGCCATGTTCATCACCATGGTCGGCGACGGCACCGCCTTCCTCAGCCTGGTCTTCGCCTATTTCTACTACTGGACCATCCATGCCGCCTTCCCGCCCGAGGGCATGGCGATGCCCGATGCCGGGCTGGCGCTGGGTGCCGGCGCGGCGACGCTCATCGCCTGGCTGCTGATGCTGCTCGCCCGGCGGGAGAATTGGCGCAACCGTCCCGGCATGGTGCGCGCATCGCTCGCTCTCTCGCTCCTGCTGGCACTCGCCGGGGCGGCGCTGCTGCTCCTCGCGTCCTGGCAGCTGGATCCGACGGAGCATGTCTACCCGGCGACGGTGTGGGTGCTGGCACTGTGGACGGCGCTGCACCTCGTCGTCGGCGTACTGATGCAAGGCTACTGCCTGGCCGGGAGCTTCGCCGGCAAATTGACCGGAGCACACGACATCGACCTGCGCAACGTCGTGCTCTACTGGCACTTCGCCGCCCTCACCATGGCGACCACCCTGGCGGTGATCGTCCTCGCCCCGCTCGCGAGGTGAGGAGCCGCCATGCTGTTCCGCCGCGAGACGCCGAACCTCTCGACGCTCCTCACTCCACCGGTGGTGTGGGCCTTCCACTTCCTGTTCTGCTACGTCGCCTCGGCCATCATCTGCGCCAAGGCGCCGGAGACACTCGGCACGCTGCGCCTCGCCATTGCCGCCGCGACTGCGCTTGCGCTGGGGCTGATCCTCCTCGCTGGCGTGCAGGCCTGGCGGCACTGGGGCTTCGGCTCCGACATGCCGCCACACAACCAGGCGACGGACGAGGACCAGCAGCATTTCCTCGGCCTCGCCACACTGCTGCTCTGCGCGCTGAGCGCGGTCAGCGTGATCTTCGGCGCCCTGCCGGCGCTGTTCGTGACGGAGTGCGTGCGATGAAGCCGCTCGCGCTCGCCGCCGGCCTCGCCATCCTCGCTTTCGTCTGGGGTGGGCCTCTGCCAGGCATGGCCGGGCATGCCTTCAGCGCCCACATGACCATGCACATGGCCGTGGTGGCGCTGGCCGCACCGCTGATCGCCGTCGGGCTCGCCGGCACACGCTTCGAGCCTACGGGACGGCTACCGCTGCTGTTCTCGCCGCTGCTGGCGGCGATGCTGGAATTCGTCGTGGTGTGGGGGTGGCATTTGCCGGCGTTGCATGGCGCAGCGCGGGCGGGAGGCTTGCTGTTCGTCGTCGAGCAGGGCAGCTTCCTCGCCGTGGGCCTGCTGCTCTGGCTCGCCTGCCTCGGCCGCGCGGCCGGCGGCACCATGGCCGGCGCGCTGATCGGCACGCTCGGGCTGCTCGTCACCTCGATGCATATGACGCTGCTCGGCGCGCTGATCGCCTTCGCCGGCCGGCCGCTCTACGGCCATCTGCACGGCGACGATACCACGTCGGTGGTGGCCGACCAGCAGATGGGCGGGGTGATCATGCTGTTCGCCGGCGGCGCGGTCTATCTCGCCGGCGGGCTGTTCCTGATGGCGCGGGTGGTGCTTTCCGGGGAAACGCGGAGGACGGCGCCATGAGGTGGTCCCGGTTCTCCTTCCTCGTCACCCCGCGCCGCGCTCTCATTACCCTCGTCGGCCTTGCCGCCGTGGGACTGCTGGTCGCGTGGTCCGGCGTGATCAATGTCGGCGCCAGCTCGGGCCATTGGCGGATCACCTACTGGGCGCTGCACTGGGTGATGCAGAACTCGACCCGCACTTATGCGCTGTTGGAACCCGAGCCGCCGGCAAACCTCGATACGCCGGCGCATGTGCGTCGCGCGGCCGGGCATTTCGAGACGTCCTGCGCCTTCTGCCACGGCTCGCCGCTGAGGGTGAACCCGGTTCTGCCCGTTCACATGACGCCGATGCCGCCGCCGCTCTCCAATGCCTCCGCCACATGGAGCCGGCGCGAACTCTCCCGCATCGTCAAGCACGGGGTGAAGTACACCGGCATGCCGGCATGGATCGCGCCCGAGCGCGACGACGAGGTGTGGGCAATGGTGGCCTTCCTGCGCGCATTGCCCGGCCTGTCGGCGGCGGACTACGGCAGGCTCGCCTTCGGCCCGGCCGTGCCGCAGGACCGCGCGCTCGAAGGCTGCGCCCGCTGCCACGGCCTCGACGGCGGGTCCGGCGGGGGCGCCTTCCCGGTGATCGGCGGTCAAAGCGAAGCCTATCTCGACGCCACGCTGCGGGCCTTCGCCAAGGGCGCCCGCCACAGCGGCTATATGCAGTTCGCGGTCGACGGCCTCACGGACGCCGACGTCCGGCGGCTGGCGGCGCACTATGCGGCGCAGCCCGGCGTCAGCGACACGGTGCGGCCGGCGGAAGGTCCCGGCGCCGCCATCGCCCTGCGCGGCCTGCCGGAGGCGGACGTCCCCGCCTGCGAGAGCTGCCACGGCGCACCCTCGAAGCGCCGCCCGGACCGCCGCAACCGCGCCTATCCGCGCCTCGCCGGGCAGGATGCCGCCTACATCGCCGGCCAACTGCGGCTGTTCAGGAAGGGCGCGCGCGGCGGCACCGACTACGCCCATATCATGCAGCGCATCGCCGAGCGGCTGCCGCCCGAGGCCATCGCTGCCGTCGCGACGTTCTATTCCGGTGCCGACGGCAACCCGCCGAAGTGATTCCGCCACTATAGGAATTGAAGCCGGATGAGGTCACGGCGGGACGGTTCCCTGTGTGCTTTCGCCGGCGCGCCCGAAGGCATTTCGAGCTTGCACCACCTCACCTCTGGCAGATCCAGAGGCCTCAGATTGTGCGTCGCCGATGCGCTTCGAGGATCAGCGGCAGGATGCCGCCGGCCTTGAGGATGTCGACCTCCAGCGAGGTCTCGATGGCGGCGCGGGCGGTGAAGCTCTCGCGCCCGCCGTCGGCGCGGAGGATGAGCACCGCGATTTCCGTGCGCGGCGCGATGGCCTCGGGCGCTGCATCGATGGCGATCAGGTCGCCCGGCCTGAGCGCTAGTCCCTCCGGCCGCAGCCCTTCCGGCAGGCGCAGCGGCAGCACGCCCATGCCGATGAGGTTGGAGCGGTGGATGCGCTCGAAACCCACCGCCAGCACCGCCCGCACGCCGAGCAGCGCCGCGCCCTTCGCCGCCCAGTCGCGCGAGGAGCCCATGCCGTAGCGCTCGCCGGCGACGATGACGGTGGAGGCGCCGCGCGTCCTGTAGCGTTCCGCCGCGCGCCAGAGCGGCAGTTCCTCGCCCGTGTCGGCGTCGATGGTCGAGCCGGGCGCGATGGACGGGCCGAGCAGGTTGCGCACATTGCGGTTGGTGAACAGCCCGCGCAGCATCGCCTCCCAATTGCCGCGTCGCGCGGCGAAGACATTGAGGTCGCGCGGGTTCTCGCCCCGCGCCGTGAGATACGCGGCTGTTTCGCTGCCGGGCAGCACGGCGCCGGCAGGCGAGATGTGGTCGGTGGTGATGTCGTCGCCGAGCACCAGCAGCGGGTGCGCCTGATAGGCGCCGAGCCGCGTGCCGCCGCCCGGCCCGGCAAAGGGCGGGCGGCGTATATAGGTCGAGATCTCGTCCCACGGGAATAGCGCGCCGGCAGGCGCTTCCAGCGCCGCCCAGGCGCGGCTCGCCTCGGCTTCCTCGTAGGCGGGGGCGTAATCGGCCGGATCGCCCGCCAGAGCCAGCGCCGCGTCGATCTCCGCGCCATCCGGCCAGAGGTCGGCGAGGTGGATGGGCGCGCCGTTGGGCGCATGACTGATGGGCTCTTTGAGGATGTCGCGATTGACGTCGCCGGCCAGCGCAAAGGCGACGACCAAAGGCGGCGAGGCGAGGAAGCCGGCCTCCAGCCGCGGATGTACCCGGCCGGGGAAGTTGCGGTTGCCCGAGAGCACCGCCACCGGGACGATGCCGTGCTCCTCCATCGCCCGCTCGACGGCCGGGGTGAGGGCGCCGGAATTGCCGATGCAGGTGGTGCAGCCATAGCCGACGATGCCGAAGCCGACCGCTTCGAGGTCCTCCAGCAGCCCCGCGCGCCGCAAATAACGTTCGGCGGTGGGCGAACCGGGCGCGAGGGAGGTCTTCACCCAGGAGGGCGGCTTCAGCCCGAGCCGGCGCGCCTTGCGGGCCAGTAGGCCGGCGGCGACGACAAGGCGCGGGTCGGAAGTGTTGGTGCAGCTAGTGATGGCGGCAATCGCCACCGACCCGTCGCCCGGCTCGCCGGCGACGCACGGGGAGGGCGCCGTTATGAGGGCGCGCATCGCCTCGATCGTGGCGCCGGCGGGAATGCGATCCTGCGGCCGGCGCGGCCCCGCAAGGCTGACCTCGATTGCGCTCAGATCGATCTCGATCGTCTCAGTGTAGCGCGGCGTCACGGCGGGGTCGAACCACAGGCCTTGCCGCTTGGTGTACGCCTCGACAAGGCGGACCTGTTCGCCGCTGCGCCCGGTACTGTGCAAATAGCGCAGCGTCTGGCCATCGACCGGGAAGAAGCCGGAATTGCCGCCGAATTCCGGGGCCATATTGGCGATGGTGGCGCGCTCGCCGGCGGTGAGCGCTGCGACGCCCGGTCCGGTGAACTCGACGAAGCGGTCGGAGAGGTCGACGCGGCGCAGCCGCTCGGTGACGGTGAGCGCGATGTCGGTGCCGAGCACGCCGGGCTTCGGGGCGCCGGTAAGCCGCACGCCGACCACATCAGGCACGCGCAGCATCACCGGCATGCCGAACATCACGCTCTCGGCCTCCAGCCCGCCGACGCCCCAGCCGAGCACGCCGATGCCGTTGATCATCGGCGTGTGGCTGTCGGTGCCGATCAGCGTGTCCGGCACCGCCCAGAGCTCGCCGTCGCGCTCGACAGGCTGCACGACGGTGGCGAGGCGCTCCAGGTTGAGCGTGTGCATGATGCCGGTGCCGGGCGGGTGGACGCGAAAGCCTTTCAGCGCCCGCGTTGCCCATTTCATGAAGCGGTAGCGCTCGGCGTTGCGCTCCAGCTCGCGCGCCATGTTGGCGCCGAGCGCCCCGGCGCCGCCGAAGGCGTCCACCGCCACCGAGTGGTCGGTCGAGACCTCGACCGGCAACACGGGGTTGAGCATCGACGGATCGCCGCCCATCTCGGCCAGCGCCGCGCGCAGGCCGGCTATGTCGACCAGCGCCGGGCCGCAGGTCGTGTCGTGCATCAGCACGCGGCCGGGCAGAAAGGGGATTTCCTCTTCACTGCGGCCGGCGTCGAGCCAGCGCAGGATGGCGGCGGCAGCGCCCACACCGTCCTCGGCGGTGCGCAGCACGTTCTCCATCAGCAGGCGGTGGATATAGGGGAGGCGGAGAAGATCTGCGCCGGCGGCGGCCGGCAGGTCGACGACGCGGTAGCGGCGGCCGTCCGAGTTCAGCGAGGTAAAGGGCGGCATGCGGGCGACATTCCTCGGTCCGCCGGGGAAGACGGCGATGCTTGTCGCGATGAATTACATTTATAGATATAAAAATGCAATCAAATCGACAGAGATGATCCGTCGTTCCGATGCCCGAGGAGAGTCGGGTGTCGCGAGTTTTGCAATAAGATCAATGAATAATCTAGCTCGCCGCTCGTGCTTCCGCGATGGATAATTGATCGAAGTGAGTGTAAAATGCAATGTTATCAGACTGGAGCGCAGTGCCGCCGGCTTTAGCCCGGCTACAGGCCGGCGCGTGCCGGTGGCATAATGCGCGTCCGCTTTCCGTATTCCGAGTTGATGACATGCCCGCCAGCCCGCTCGCCCTGCGCATCGCCGACGAGATCAAGGACCTGATCCGCGCCGGGCGCCCGCCCCTCGGCGGGCACCTCAGTACGCAGAAGCTGGCCGACCAGTTCGGCGTCTCGCGCTCGCCGGTGCGTGAGGCGTTGCAGGTGCTGGCCGAGGAGGGGGTGCTGGAGCAGCAGACCAATCGCGGCTTCTTCGTCCGGGCGCTGCCCCCTGCGCGGGCGCGCGCCGGCGACACGGCGGACGACCTCGCTGAGTTTCCCGACAGTTCGGACGAATATCGCCGGCTCGCCGACGATTGGCTCACCGACCAGATTCCCGCAGAGGTTACGGAGCAGTTCCTGCGCGACCGCTACCGGCTGACCAAGGCGCAGCTCACCGACATCCTGATGCGCGCCGTCCGGGAGGGCTGGCTGGAGCGCAAGCAGGGCTATGGCTGGCGCTTCCTGCCCGTCGCCAAGACACCCGAGGCTTTCGAGCAGATCTACCGCTTCCGCATGCTGGTGGAGCCCGCCGCCATGCTGGAGCCGGGCTTCCGCCTCGACCGGCAGATCCTCGCCGAGCAGAGGGCGATCCAGGAGGCGATGCTCGCCACCGACATCCTCACCCAGTCCGCCGAGCGACTGCTGCACAACGGCTCGCTGTTCCACGAAGAGCTGATCAAGATGTCCGGCAACGTGTTCTTCCACCAGGCGCTGGTGCGGGTGAACCGCATGCGCCGGCTGCTGGAATACCGGGCCAAGCTCGACCGCGAGCGGCTGCGGGTGCAGTGCACCGACCATCTGGAAATCCTGACGCTGCTGGAGAAGGGCGAGGTGTTCGAAGCTTCCTATCTCATGCGCCGGCACCTCGGCGGCGCGCTGGCGCGCAAGTCGCCCGTCGTGCTGCCGGTGGCTCCGGCGAAATCGACGGCAGCGGAATAGCCAATTTAAGTATTGCTTTTATATCCGTAAAAATCCAATAGTGCTGTCCATAACGGTCAGTGCCGGCGCGGTGCCGCGTCCGGCCACGGGAGGAGGCTCTATGCGGATCATCGTCTTGCCGGCTGACGGCATCGGCCCCGAGATCACCGAGGCCACCATGGCCGTGCTGCAGGCGGCCGACCGCGCCTACGGCCTCGGCCTCAGCTTCGACTTCGACGATGTCGGCTTCGCCAGCCTGGAGAAATACGGCACGACGCTGCGCCCCGAGACGCTCGAGAAGTCGCGCACCTATGACGGCATCATCCTCGGGCCGCAGTCGCACATGGACTATCCCCCGCGCGACAAGGGCGGGCCGAACGTCTCCGCCGGCTTCCGCGTCGGCCTCGACCTCTATGCCAATGTCCGCCCGGCCCGCACGCGGCCCTTCCTCGGCACCGGCGCCAAGCCGATGGACCTCGTGATCATGCGCGAGGCGACGGAGGGCTTCTATCCGGACCGCAACATGTTCAAGGGCCTGGGCGAGTTCATGCCGACGCCGGACGTGGCGATGTCGGTGCGCAAGCTCACCGCCCATGCCTGCGAGCGCATTGCCCGCGCCGCCTTCGTGCTGGCCCGCAAGCGCCGCGGCAAAGTGACGGCGGTGCACAAGGCCAACAACTTCGTCATCACCGACGGCTTCTTCCTCGAGAAGGTCCGCAAGGTCCACGAGGAATTCCCGGACGTTCAACTGAACGACGTCATCATCGACGCCATGTGCGCGCATCTGGTGCGCGACCCCTCGCGCTTCGACGTGATCGTCGCGACCAACTTCTATTCCGACATCCTGTCCGACCTCGCCAGCGAGCTGTCGGGTAGCCTCGGGCTCGCCGGCTCGATCAACGCCAATGCCGAAACCGGCCTCGTCTGCGCCCAGGCACAGCACGGCTCGGCACCGGACATCGAGGGCCAGAACAAGGCCAACCCGACCTCGCTCATCCTGTCGGCGGCGATGATGCTGAGCTGGCTCGGCGAGCAGCGCGGCATGCCCAAGCTGGGGGCCGCCGGCGCCGCCATCGAGCGGGCGGTGGACGAGGTGCTGGCCGACCCGGCCGCGCGCACCCGCGACCTCGGCGGCACGGCCAACACCGACACTTTCGGTCGCCGCGTCGCCGAACAGGTCGTCGCGGGGCAGCGCGCCACCTCCGCCGCCTGAACGGCAGGGGCTTTCGGCTTGAGACAAACTGGTTTTTAAAGTATCAAAGTACATTAGAGGTGTTTCCCCGCCGGAACGGCCGGCAGGCGCCTCCAACGATCCAGGGCCGGTTCACGGCCCGGACTCCGGCCGCCAAAACGCGCGGCCGGTCACAAAGGGAGGAATTTCATGCGCATGATCTGCACGCGTGCGATCGCGGCTGCCGTTCTGTCGGCCGCGGCTCTGGGTGGTGCCTTCGCCCAGGACGTTCCGGCCGGCTACCCGGCCAATTATGCCGACCTCGTCAAGCAGGCGAAGTCGGAAGGCAAGCTGGTGATCTACACCTCGACCGACGGTGCTCAAGCCAAGGGGCTGCTCGACGCCTTCGCCGCCAAATATCCCGGCATCGCCATCGAGTACAACGACCTCGGCACCAACGGCGTCTACAACCGGGTGATCTCGGAAGCCGCGGCCAACCAGACCGGCGCGGACATCATCTGGAGCTCCGCCATGGACCTGCAGATGGCGCTGGCGACCGACGGCTACACCGACACCTACGTCACCGCCGAGACCAAGTCGCTGCCGTCGTGGGCGACCTACAAGGACACGCTGTTCGCCACCACGGTGGAGCCCATCGGCATCATCTACAACACCAAGGCACTGCCGGACGGCGTGCCGAAGACCCGCCCCGAACTGATCAAGTGGCTCGGCGACAACAAGGACAAGCTCAAGGGCAAGGTCGCGACCTTCGACCCTGAGAAGAGCGGCTCGGGCTTCCTTCACCACACCAATGATGCCCGCCAGCGCAAGGACTTCTGGGACCTCGCCAAGGCCTTCGGCGCTGACGCCGGCCGTACCTATTCCTCGACCGGCGCGATGAAGGAGACCGTGGTCTCCGGCGAGAACCTGCTCGCCTTCAACGCGATCGGCTCCTACGCCTTCCTGTGGATCAAGGAGAGCCCGAACCTCGGCCTCGCCTTCGGCGACGACTACACCGCCGCCTTCTCGCGCGTGGCGGCTATCGCCAAGGGCGCGCCGCACCCGGCGGCGGCCAAGCTGTTCATCGACTTCATGCTGTCGAAGCCCGGTCAGGAGGCGCTTGCCGCCGCCGGCCTGCCCTCGGTGCGCACCGACGTCGAGAAGGGCTTCAACCTCACCACGCTGAACCAGCGCGTCGGCGGCAACCTCAAGCCGATAGCGCTCGATGAGGGGCTGCTCTTCTACATGCAGCCGCAGAACCGCGTCGAGTTCTTCAAGCAGTGGAAGGCCTCGCTCTCCGGCTCCTGAGCTGCCGCGAGAGAATCCTCGTCGACCGGGCGGTCTCGCCCGGTCAGGCCGGCGCCGCGCCGGAATCCCCGCGCGGCGCCCGTTCCTCAGGATTGATTGGGAATGGCCATGCAGGTCGACAACAGCGCGGCGACGGCGCCGGGCGCGCTTGCGGACGACGGCCTCCGCCCCGCCCCGCGTCTAAGGCGCCGGCTCGATGCCGCGCCGTTCCGCATCGGCGTCATCGCGACGCTCGCCGTGTGCGTGCTCGGGCCGGTCGGGCTCATCGTCTACCAGAGCTTCCTCAACGGGCCGTTCTTCAGCGCGCGCAGCAGGCTGAGCCTCGATGCCTATGCCTACGTGCTGTCGGACCCGTCCTTCTATCAGGCGCTCGGCACCACGGTGCTGTTCGCTGCCGGCATGGTGGCGGTGGCGGTGCCGCTCGGCGGCGTGCTCGCTTTCCTGCTGACCCGCACGGACATCCGGGCCCGCAAATGGCTCGAGATCCTCGTGCTGATGCCGATGTTCATCTCGTCCATCGTGCTGGCCTTCGGCTACACCGTCTCGGTCGGCCCGTCCGGCTTCGTGGCGATGTTCTTCCGCGAGACCTTCGGCTTCGTGCCGTGGAACATCTACTCGCTGGGCGGGATGATCGTCATCGCCGGCCTCAGCCATGTGCCGCACGTCTATCTCTACGTCTCGTCGGCCATGCGCAACCTGCCCTCGGACCTCGAGGAGGCGGCGCGCTGCTCGGGCGCGGGCATCTGGCGCGTCTCGCTCGACGTGACGCTGCCCATGGTGCTGCCGGCGCTGGTCTTCGCCGCGGCGCTGAATATCCTGCTGGGTTTCGAGACCTTCGGCATCCCGCTGGTGCTGGGTGATCCCAACGGGATCATGGTGCTCACCACCTATATCTACAAGCTGACCACGCTGTTCGGCGTGCCGACCTATCAGCTCATGGCCGTCGTCGCGATGGTGCTGGTGCTGCTGACCCTGCCGCTGGTCTATTTCCAGCGCCGGCTGCTGCGCCATTCCCGCCGCTTCGCCGCGCTCGGCGGCAAGGGCGGGCGCTCGACCCCGCTCAAGCTCGGCCGCGGCGGACAGCTGATCGCCCTGTCGATCATCGGCCTGTGGCTGTTCGTCTCCGTCGTGCTGCCGATCGGCGGCATCACGCTGCGTGCCTTCGTCAATGCCTGGGGACTTGGCATCAATCTCTTCGACCACTTCACCTTCGCGAACTTCGCCAACCTCTATTCGGTGCCGCAGCTCTTCCGCGGCATCGTCAACACGGTGGTGCTGGCTGTGGTGGGCGGCGCGCTGGCGGTGGTGATCTATCTGCTGATCGGGCTTGCCGGCCACCGCAATACCGGCATGTCGAACACTGTGCTCGACTACATCGTGCTGCTGCCGCGGGCGCTGCCAGGCCTCATCGTCGGCCTCGCCTTCTTCTGGGTATTCCTGTTCGTGCCGCTGCTCACCCCGCTGCGGCCGACGCTGGTCAGCCTGTTCGTCGCCTATGCGGTGGTCGGCCTGTCCTACGGCCTGCGCCTCCTGCAGGGCACGCTGATCCAGGTCGGGCCGGAACTGGAGGAGGCGGCGCGCACCACCGGCGCCACCATCGGGCGCACCTGGCGCGACGTCGTCATCCCGATCATCCGGCCGGGCGTCGTCGGCGCCTGGGCGCTGATCATGATCATCTTCCTGCGTGAATACGCTACCGGCGTCTATCTGATGGGCGCCGGAACCGAGGTGATCGGCTCGCTCATGGTGTCGCTCCTGCAGACCGGCGCCATGGATACGATCGCCGCGCTCGCCTTCATCAGCATCGCATTGACCGCGGGCGGCCTTGCCCTCGCGCTGCGCCTGGGAGCCAGGGTCCATGACTGAACTCGTCGTCAACAACGTCCAGAAATGGCTCGGTGGGCTGCAGATCCTGAAAGGGGCGAGCTTCACCGCCAGTCGCGGCGCCATCGTCGCCCTGCTCGGCGCCTCGGGCAGCGGCAAGACAACGCTGCTGCGCTGCATCGCCGGACTGGAGCAGCCGGAGATCGGCTACATCAAGATCGGCGATAGGGTCGCGCTCGACAGCGAGAAGAAGATCGCGCTGGCCCCCGAGCAACGCAATATCGGCCTCGTCTTCCAGTCCTACGCGCTGTGGCCGCACCGTAGCGTGCGCGAGAATGTCGGCTATGGCCTGAAGCTGCGCGGGGTGAGCTCGGCGGACCTCGCCGCGCGGGTGCAGATCATCCTCGACCGCATGGGCCTCGGCCATCTCGCCGACCGCTACCCGCACCAGCTCTCCGGCGGCCAGCAGCAGCGCGTCGCGATTTGTCGGGCCTTGATTTATGAACCCCGCGTGCTCCTCCTCGACGAGCCGCTCTCCAACCTCGACGCCAAGCTGCGCGAGGAGGCCCGCTACTGGATTCGCAAGCTGATTCTCGACCTCGAGATCTGCGCCATCCTCGTCACCCACGACCAGACCGAGGCGCTGGCGGCGGCTGACCACATCCTGCTGCTTAAGGACGGGCGCATCGTGCAGGAGGGGCCGCCGCACGACATCTACTCCAATCCGAACAGCTTCTATTCCGCCGACTTCCTAGGCGCCAACAACGTGGCGCGCGGGGCGATCACCGAGATCGCCGGCGACCGCGCGGTGATCGCCGGCGAGGGCTGGTCGCTGGAGGGCATCGTGAAGGAGGGCCGTGGGCTCGCCGCCGCCGAGCCGGCGCAGGCGGTGATCCGCGTCGAGCAGCTCAAGGTCTCCGACGCGCCCGGCCTGCACCGCATCGAGATGGAGCTCGATGACAGCCTCTATCTCGGCGACAAGTGGGAATACCGCCTGCGGTGCGGCACCTTCACGGCCAAGGCGCACGGCACCAGGCCACTTCCCCCCGGCGCGGTGTGGTGCGAGATCCCACCGGAGAGCGTCTGGGTCTTCCCGGCTTCCTCCGCCTCCACCTGAGCCCGGCGCCGTCGGCTAGCCTCTCCAGCGCCGCCAAAGGGCGGCGCCGCTCTATTGAAAAAGACCGCCTCTTTCCTCCATAAGGTGACCGGCGGCTCGGCAGTCCGCGTCACGCAGGATCGCGACATGACCTCGACCGTCGACTGGAGCGCCGCGCAGTATCTCAAATTCGAGGACCAGCGCACGCGTCCCTCGGTCGACTTGCTGGCGCGGGTGCCGCTCGACGATCCCCGCGCCTGCATGGACATAGGTTGCGGGCCGGGCAACAGCACCGAGCTCATCGCCAGATGCTATCGGCGTGCCGAGGTCGAGGGCATGGACTCCTCGCCCAACATGCTGGCCAAGGCGCGCGAGCGCCTGCCGGGCCTTCATTTCGAGCAGGCCGACATCGCCACCTGGCAGCCGCGCCGGCCCTATGACCTGATGTTCGCCAATGCCGTGCTGCAATGGCTGCCGGACCATGAGCGGCTGTTCACCCGCCTCGTGGGACTGCTGCCGGTGGGCGGCGTGCTGGCGGTGCAGGTGCCGGACAATTACGACGAGCCTTCGCACACCTCCATGCGCGAGGTGGCGAGCGCCGGTCCGTGGGCGGAAAAGCTCACCAAGGCGGACGAGGCCAAGGCCGACATCGGTTCCTTCGACGACTATTACCGCTGGCTGCGCGCGGCCGGCTGCGACGTCGACATCTGGCGCACCACCTATGTGCACGAGATGGAAGGCGCCGGCGCCATCGTCGAATGGTTCAAGAGCACCGGGCTGCGGCCCTATATGGAGCCGCTCTCCGCCGAGGAGCGCGCCGAGTTCCTTATCCGCTATCAGGAGCTGATCGCCGCGCGCTATCAGCGCCATGACGACGGCACGCTGCTGCTGCGCTTCCCGCGGCTGTTCATCGTGGCGCGGCGGATATCCTGACCCCCAAGAGGAGAGTGGACGATGTTCATCGAAGTGGCCGAGCTGCGCATCAAGCCGGGTGACGAAGAAGCATTCGAGGCCGGCGTCGCGCAGGCGGTGCCGCTGTTCCGGCGCGCCAAGGGCTGCCACAGCATCAACCTGCACCGGGTCGTGGAGACGCCGAACGTCTACAAGCTCGTGGTGGAGTGGGCGACGCTGGAGGATCATATGGTCAGCTTCCGTGAATCGGAGGACTTCCATACGTGGCGCTCCCTTGTTTCCCCCTATTTCGAGGCGCCGCCGAACATGAAGCATGAGCGCGTCGTCGCGCTCGCGGTCTGAGCCCGGAGCGGCGGGGATGCGGGGCCGGCTCGCCTTTGCCGCGTTTCTCGCGCTCGCCGCCCCGGCGGCGGCGCAGCCGGCTCCCGGCGCGCTGGTCGCGCCGGCGCAGCAGCCGGTCAATGTCGGCGATGCCAAGTTCGCGGCCGCCGTCTATCACGATTCAGGCGCCTATCAGCGCGAGATCGCCGTCATTGCCGAAAAGGCATCGGCGTGGATCGCTGAGCGCGCGCCGCAGGTGACGCGGCCGGCGCTGGTGCTCGACATCGATGAGACGGCGCTGTCCAACTGGGACATCATCAAGCGCGACGATTTTGGCCGCATCATCCCCGGGCCGTGCAGCCTCGGGCAGGATGGTCCCTGCGGCTGGGCGGCGTGGGACCTGCTCGGCGTCGACCCGGCGATCGAGCCGGTGCGCGAGGTGTTCGCCAAGGCGCGGGCGCTCGGCGTCGCCGTGTTCTTCATCTCCGGTCGGCCGGAGAGCCAGCGCGAGGCGACCGACAGGAACCTCGTCGCCGCCGGCTATGGCGGCTACGAGAAGCTCTATTTGCCGGCGGACGGGGCGAACTTCGCCTCGCTCGCCGATTATAAGATGCCGATCCGGACGCAGATCGAGGCGGAGGGCTACGCCATCATCGCCAATATGGGCGACCAGCCCTCCGACCTGTTCGGCGGTCATGGCGAGAAGCTGTTCCAGCTGCCCAACCCGTTCTATCGGATCCCGTAAGGTCGCGACCTCGGCTCGGCCGCTCAGGCCGGGACGGCACCGGACTTGATATAGTCCACCATCTGCGACGCCACCGTGCCCCAGCCGTCGTGGAAGCCCATCTTCTCGTGATTCTCGCGCGTCGCCTCGTCGCCATGGATGGCGTAGGCGACATAGCGCGTGCCGGTCGCGCCCAGCGGGCTGAGCAGCAGCGCGCCGGTGAAGAAGGGCTTCGGCGCCGGGCGGTAGCCGGGCAGCAGCGTGTCGGTGAAGATCAGCCGCTCGTTCGGCACCACGTCGAGATAGCAGCCGGAATTGTCGTATTCCTCGCCCTCGGGCGAGCGCATCACCGTGCGGAAGATACCACCCGGCCGCAGGTCCAGCTCGCAGGAGGCGATGGTCCAGGGCTTGGGCACGAACCATTGCTTCAGATGCGCCGGCGTGGTCCACGCCTTCCAGACGAGATGCACGGGGACGTCGATCTCGCGTTCCAGCTTGAGATCGAGCTTCGGGTCGAACTTGGCGAGCGGCATAGTCATTCCGGCGTCTCCTCCTTCATGGACAAAAGATAGCTGTCGAGCCGGTCGAGGCGCTGCTCCCACAGCGTGCGCTGGCGGCCGAGCCAGTCCTCGGCGAGCTTCAGCTGCGCGGTCTCGAGCTGATAGGTCCGCACCCGCCCGACCTTGCGCGAGCGCACCAGGCCGCATCCTTCCAGCACCTTCATGTGTTCCAGGAAGGAGGGCAGGGCCATGCGGTAGGGCGCGGCGAGCTCGCTCATCGAGGCCTGCTTGGCTGTCAGCCGCTCCACCACGTCGCGCCGCGTCGGGTCCGCGAGGGCACGGAAGATGCCGTCGACGATCGCGGCGGGCGGGGCGGTGGCGGCAGGCATCATGGCGGCGGCTCTCGGCGACAGGCGCCGGAGGGATGTTCCCGTCCGGCGGGAGGTTACTTACCGGAAGGATATACTTAGGTCAATTCCTAAGTAATGAGCCGCGCGAAATGCCGGCAGCGGCGAGCCGGCCGGCAGTCTCGCGCAGGGGAGGGGGCGGACCGGCCCAGGCGGCCGGTCCGGGAATGTCAGATCACCGTGACCTTGCCGCTGGCAAGATCGTAGAGGCCGCCGACGACCTTGATCTTGCCGCTTGTGGCGAACTCCGAGATGACCGGAGTGGCGTCCTGCAGTTCCTTCACGTTGAGACGGACGTTCTCGACGATGGCGGCGTCGAGCGGGTTGTCGGGCTTGGTCTTGAGCGCCGCCTCTGCCGCCGGGGTGATGTTGGCGACGAGTTCGTCGAGATGGCCGGGGAGGGTGATCTTGTCCCTCACCACCTTGATGGCGGCGTCGACCGCTCCGCAATTCGTGTGGCCCAGCACCATCAGCAGCGGAACGCCGAGGAACTTCACGCCATATTCGAGGCTGGCAAGGCCGTCATCGTCGAGGAAGTTGCCGGCGACGCGCACCACGAACAGGTCGCCCGGCTCCTGGTCGAAGGCGAGCTCGGGGGAGACACGCGAATCGGCGCAGCTCAGCAGGCCGACGATCGGATATTGTCCCTTGGTCCGTGCCGCCCGGCCGGCGGAGAAATCCTTCACGGACGGGGTGTTCGCCACGTAGCGGGCGTTGCCTTCCATGATCTGTGCCAGCGCGGCATCGGGGCTGATCGCGTTCTGCGGCGGCGCAGGCTCGGCGGTCTGGGCGAAGGCCGGCAGGGCGAAGCCGCCGAGGAACGTTGCCGAGGCCGCGCCGATGCCGGCACCGAACAGCCGGCGCCGGGACAGCATGAAGGGGTGCTGGTTACACATGAAAGGTTCTCTCCCGCTCATTCTTGGCGGCCGCGGTGCATCTGTGCGTGTATCGGCGATCGCATGCCACGCGACAGTCGGTTCCCGGCCTTCCCCGACGGCAGTATTTCTGCGTAGGTAATTCGCGCCAGTCCAAACTTTGCAGGTATCGACCTTGCCCAGGCGGCGACTGATCGACGGAGTGGATGAGCCGACGCAACGCCCCGCAGCGGTGCTCCCGGAAGGATTTGGTGCAATGGCCGAGCGGCTGCTGTGCCATCCGCGCTTCCGTCCGGCGCTCGCCGCCTATTGCCGCGGCATGTCCCGGGCGGCACCGATCCGCTGGCCCTACTATAAGCTGTTCGACCAGCTCGGCCGCTATCTCGTCTGCTTCATGATGATCCACAATTACTACGTGTGGCGGAACCGTGGCGGACCGCCGCCGACCCTCTCCGCCCTGCAAGGCGTCGCCGGGGTGAGCGCGCGGCAGACCGCCGGCTTCGTCGCCGCGCTGAAGGCGGGGCATCTGGTGGCGGTGGAGCGCGATCCGGCGGACCGGCGCGCCACGCTGCTGAGGCCGATGCCGAGGGTGATGTTCGAGATCGGGCGCTCGATGCGCCTCTTCGTCGCCGCGACCGATACGATCGAGGAACCTCGCCCCGGCCGTGCCGCGTTGCTGGAGGATCCGGACATGCTCGGCGACATGATCGCCCGTTCTGGCGCCTATGTGCTCGCCAACGGCACGCTACTGCACGCTTTTCCCGGCGTGCTGCATTTCACCCTGAGGGACAGCGGCTATCCGCTGCTGACGGCGGTGATGGCAAGTCACTATGACGACCGGCTCGGGGATACGCCGTCGGCCGAGCCATTGGGCCGACGAGCGCTTGCCGAGCGATTCCAGGTCTCGCTCGCCCATGTCGCCAGCCTGCTGACGGAGGCGGAGGCGAGAGGCTGGTTCGCACTTGGTCCCGGCGGTCGCGTCGCCTGGGTGGCCGACGCCTTCCTTGCCGAGTTCGAGCAGTGGGCGGCCTGGCAGATGGCGCATTTCGAGGGGCTGTGGGAGCCCGGCGACGTCGCCGCAAGCGTGACACGCGAAGCGCCCGTCGCGGCTTGCTGAGGACGGGGGTGGGGTATTTCGCCGCAAGCGTGACATGGGGAGTGGTCGTGCGGCAGATCGGAAATGTCCGGCATCTTCAACGGCTTGAGCCGCCGGCACTGCTCTTCCCGCGACGAATCGACCGCTGCCGCGCCAGGCCTCGCGCACTGGACCTTTCGTCGTCTAGGATCATTCTAACCGTGGCGCTATTGTCGGCGCCGCGCCACAAGCGCCGCAGGTGACGGCGCCGGTCAACGATATAAGCCCTGGAAGGACGCCATGAATCGCTTCGCCATCTCCTTCGCCCTGCTCGCGCTGGGTTCCACCGCCGCGCTGGCCCAGAGCCCGGCCGGCGATCCCGCCAAGGGCGCCAACGTCTTCAAGAAGTGCATGGCCTGCCACGCCGTGGGCGAGGGCGCCAAGAACAAGGTCGGTCCCGAGCTCAACGGCATCATCGGCCGCAAGATGGGGTCGATCGAGGGCTTCAACTATTCCGACACGCTGAAGGAGCACAACGCCAAGGGCGATGTGTGGACTGCGGAGATCCTCAGCCAGTATCTGGCCAATCCGAAGGGCTACATGCCCGGCGTGAAGATGGTGTTCGCTGGCCTGCCCAAGGAGACCGACCGCGCCGATCTCGAGGCGTATCTCGGCACGTTCAACGCCGACGGCACCAAGAAGTAGTCCGGCCGCCGCGCCGGCTAAGGCGCGGCGTCTAACGGAGCCCGCCATGCCGGCCGCTCCCCGACTGGATCGCCGCAGCATCCTCGGCCTCGGCGCCGCCCTTGCGGCGGCCGGGAGCCTGGGACGCGCCCGGGCGGCTCCCGTCGCGGCGCCATTGGCGCTGGAGCGTGTGGCGGACGGTGTCTTCGTCTACCGTGCGCCCTACGAGATCATCGCGCCCGACAATGACGGGGCGATCGCCAACATGACGCTCATCGTCGGCGGCGAGGCGGCGGCGGTGATCGACACCGGCAATAGCCGGCTCGCCGGGGAGCGATTCCTCGCCGCAGCGAAGGCGGCGACCGACCGGCCGCTGCGCTACATCATCAACACTCACATGCATCCCGACCACACGCTGGGCAATGCCGCCTTCGCGGGGGACGGGGTGCGCTTCGTTGGCCACCACAAGTTGCCGCGCGCGCTGTCGCAGCGCGCCGAGACCTACCTTGCCCAGGCGCAACGCCTGCTCGGGCCGGAGGCCGAGGGCACGCGTATCGTACTGCCCGACCTCGTGGTCGAGCAGCGGCTGGAGCTCGACCTCGGCGGCCGGATCCTGCAGCTGGAAGCGCATTCGACCGCCCATACCGACAACGACCTTACGGTGCTCGATCCGGCCACCGGGACGTGGGTGATGGGCGACCTCCTTTTCGTCGGCCATGTGCCGACGCTGGACGGCAGCCTGCTCGGCTGGCTGAAGCTCCTCGACGCGCTCACCGCCCGCCCGGCGGCGCGGGCCGTGCCGGGTCACGGCCCGGCTAGCGTCCAATGGCCGCAGGCGGCGGGGGCCGAGCGCGGCTACCTCGAAACCCTGCGCGCCGATGTGCAGCGCAGCATAGAGGAGGGGCGGCCGATGGGCGACGCCCCGGCGCTGGCTGCGACCGCGCAACGCGGCGAGTGGGCGTTGTTCGACGAGTTCAATCCGCGCAACGCGATTGCCGCCTATCACGAGCTGGAATGGCAGTAGTGTTGACGCAACTCGCACGAGTTGTGCGCGTTTTACGAGCGCTTTGAAGTATTATTCTCTGGTATATTGTATATCAATTCGCAGTCGCAGCAAAATCATAATAAGACATTTTTCTCATAAGAGTTCTTATTGCGCGGCCCCGGGATTCGGATTAGCCTCGCTTTCGTCTTCGGCTTCAACGGCTTTCGGGGGGTAACCCTCGATCCCGGTTCGTAGGCCAGCTTGGGGCGGCGCGCCCCCGTGAGATCCGGCTGCTTTCTCCCCCAGCCGGTCGTGACACGCTGTCGAAGACAAAACGGCCAGAACGGCAAACAAGCCGCGGCGGATCGCCCGTGACGGTCGATCCCGGAGGATCGTTCAGGAGGAGAATAAGCAATGCGCAAGTTAATTGCGGCAGCAGTGATGAGTGCTGCAGCGGTCTATGCTTGGCCGGCGTCGGCCAATGATGGGCTGACCAATATCATCAAGGACCCCAAGCAGTGGGGTATCCAGACGGGTGACTACGCCAATACACGCTATTCCAAGCTCGATCAGATCAACGCCGGGAACGTCGGCAAGCTCCAGGTAGCCTGGACCTTCTCGACCGGCGTGCTGCGTGGCCATGAGGGCGGTCCGCTCATCATCGGCGACGTGATGTACGTGCATACGCCGTTCCCGAACATCGTCTATGCGCTCGACCTGAACAATGATGGTCGTATTCTTTGGAAATACGAGCCGAAGCAGGATCCGAACGTCATCCCGGTGATGTGCTGCGACACGGTCAATCGTGGCCTTGCCTATTCCGACGGCACGATCTTCCTGCATCAGGCCGACACCACCCTCGTCGCGCTCGACGCCAAGACCGGCCAGAAGAAGTGGTCGGTGGTCAACGGCGACCCGAAGAAGGGTGAGACCAACACCGCCACCGTCCTGCCGGTGAAGGACAAGGTCATCGTCGGCATCTCCGGCGGCGAGTTCGGCGTGCGCTGCCACGTCACCGCCTATGACACCAAGACCGGCAAGCAGGTCTGGCGCGGCTATTCGATGGGTCCCGACAGCGAGATGCTCGTCGACCCGCAGAAGACCACCGCGCTCGGCAAGCCGATCGGCGCCGATTCCTCGCTGAAGAGCTGGGAAGGCGACCAGTGGAAGATCGGCGGCGGCTGCACCTGGGGCTGGTACTCCTACGACCCCGAGACCAACCTGGTCTATTACGGCTCGGGCAACCCCTCGACCTGGAACCCGAAGCAGCGTCCCGGCGACAACAAGTGGTCGATGACCGTCTGGGCGCGCGACGCCGACACGGGCATGGCCAAGTGGGTCTACCAGATGACCCCCCACGACGAGTGGGACTATGACGGCGTGAACGAAATGATCCTCACGGATCAGCAGTTCAACGGCGCGCCGCGCAAGCTGCTCACCCATTTCGACCGCAACGGCTTCGGCTATACGCTGGACCGCGTGTCGGGCGAGCTTCTCGTCGCCGAGAAGTACGACCCGGCGGTGAACTGGGCCACCAAGGTCGACATGGACAAGAACAGCCCGACCTATGGTCGTCCGCTGGTCGTGGCCAAGTACTCGACCGAGCAGAACGGCGAGGACGTGAACTCCAAGGGCATCTGCCCGGCGGCCCTTGGTACCAAGGACCAGCAGCCGGCGGCCTTCTCGCCCAAGACCAACCTGTTCTACGTGCCGACCAACCACGTCTGCATGGACTATGAGCCGTTCCGCGTGAGCTACACTGCGGGCCAGCCCTATGTCGGTGCGACCCTGTCGATGTTCCCCGCGCCGAACAGCCATGGCGGCATGGGCAACTTCATCGCCTGGGACAACACCAAGGGCAAGATCGTGTGGTCGCTCAAGGAGCCCTTCTCGGTGTGGTCGGGCGCCCTCGCCACCGCTGGTGACGTGGTGTTCTATGGCACGCTGGAAGGCTACCTGAAGGCGGTCGACTCCAAGACGGGCAAGGAACTCTACAAGTTCAAGACCCCGTCGGGCATCATCGGCAACGTCACCACCTATGAGCACGGTGGCAAGCAGTACATCGCCATCCTGTCGGGTGTCGGTGGCTGGGCGGGCATCGGCCTTGCGGCCGGCCTGACTGATCCGAATGCCGGCTTGGGTGCGGTGGGCGGCTATGCTGCGCTGTCCAACTACACCAACCTCGGCGGTCAGCTCACGGTGTTCGCGCTGCCGAACTGAGTCACTGGAGACAGGCCCTCGGGCCTGCCTTTCCGGGAGTAACGGGGGGCCTGGCCGCCGGCATTTGTCCGGTGCGCCAGGCCCCAACGTCTCGGAACGGTGCACCTTATGAAACTCTTAGAACAATTCCGAACCATGAGGCGCGGGCACGACCCCGAAGCGCCTGTCACGGCCGCCCCCGGCCTCTGTCGCGGCGCCTCTGAGGAGACCTGCTCATGAAGAAAACTATTCGCGGATGGCTTGTTTCCGGCGCGCTGCCGGCGTCCGCTGGCCGCCTGGCCTTCGTTCTCCCGGCCCTTCTGGCGCTGACGCTCGCCGCGCCGACCCTGGTGCGTGCGCAGGATGCGACGGCGCCTGCCGCAACGGCTGGGGCGACGCCTGCCGCGCCCGCCGAGGCCAAGGAGAAGGACGAGCTCGGCAAGTACACCACGCCCGACGGGGACCCGACCTACAACATCCAGGCCGACGGCACGATGGACTGGTACACCTATTCGGGCTACCGCCGCTATCACGCCGAGTGCCACGTCTGCCACGGCCCTGACGGTATGGGCTCGACCTACGCTCCGGCGCTCGCCACCTCGTTGAAGACCATGACCTATGCGCAGTTCATGGAAACCGTGGTCAACGGCAAGAAGACCGTCGGCGTCGGCACGGCCGACCAGGTGATGCCGGCCTTCGGCGAGAACAAGAACGTCATGTGCTACCTCGACGACATCTATGTCTATCTGAAGGCCCGCGCCGACGGCGCGCTGGACCGCACGCGCCCGAGCAAGCGCGAGGACAAGACGAAGGCGTACACTGACAATGAGAACCAGTGCTTCGGAAGGCCGAGCTGAGATGAGGCGGCGGCTCGCCGGCGCGGCGGCCTTCGCGCTCGCCGCGTTCGCGCTCGCCCCGCCCGCGTCGGCGCAGGTCTCGGACCTCGTCGACCGCTCCACACTGCGCGTCTGCGCCGATCCGGCCAACATGCCCTTCACCGACGAGGAAGGGCAGGGCTTCGAGAACAAGATCGCCGAGCTGATGGCGCAGAAGCTCGACCTGCCGCTGGACTACACCTGGTTCCCGCAGGCGACCGGCTTCTACCGCATGACGCTCGGCACCAAGCGCTGCGACGTGGTGATGGGCTATGTCGCCGGCGGCGATCCGGTGCTCAACACCAATGCCTATTACCGCTCGGCCTGGGTGTTGATCACCAAGAAGGACGGTGACCTGGCCGATGTCGACACGCTGGAGGATCCACGGCTCAAGGGGCGCCGCATCGGGGTGATCGCCGGCTCGCCGCCGGGCGACTTCCTGATGCGCAATGGCCTCATGGCGATGGCGCGGCCCTACGCGCTTATGGTCGACCGCCGCTATGAGAGTCCGGCTGAGACGATGATCGCCGACATCGATTCCGGCGCCGTCGACGCCGGCATCCTCTGGGGGCCGATCGGCGGCTACTACGCCAAGAAGTCGGGCATCCCGCTCAACGTGACGCCGCTGGTGAAGGAGAAGGGCGATCCCTCGCTCGTCTACCGCATCACCTTCGGCATCCGCCCCGGCGAACTGAACTGGAAGCACCAGCTCAACCAGTTCATCACCGACGAGCAGGGCGCCATAAACCGCATCCTGCTCGATTATGGCGTGCCGCTGCTCGACGGGCAGGACCGGCCGATCGAACAGGCGCCCTGACGGGACGGCGGGAGACGCGAGGACATGACGAGCCCCCGCCCCGAACCGCCGCTCACCCGCCTCGCCTGGCTCGGCATTGCCGGGCTAGCCGTTGCGCTCCTGGCGCTCTCACCTTCCAGCGGCCGCGGCGATCCGGCGGTTCCGGAGCCCTCCGGCTACCGCATGGACGACTATCGCGCGCCGACGCCCGCGAGCCTCAACGGTGCCCGCGTCATCGACACGAATGAGGCCGAGCGGCTGTGGCGCGGCAAGGCAGCGCTGTTCGTCGACGTCATGCCGCGCGACGTGAAGCCGGCGAACCTTCCGCCCGGCACGATCTGGCGCGACAAGAAGCGCGATCATCTGCCGGGCAGCGTCTGGCTGCCCAATGTCGGCTACGGCGCGCTCAGCGCCGGCATGGACGCCTATTTCCGTCGGGGGCTCGGCACGCTGACCGAAGGCCGCCACGATGCCGCGCTGGCCTTCTACTGCCAGACCGACTGCTGGATGAGCTGGAATGCCGCCAAGCGCGCGCTGGAGTACGGCTATACCAACATCCTCTGGTATCCCGGCGGCAGCGATGGCTGGGCCAAGGCGGGCCTGCCGCTGGAGGCGGCGACACCGCTGGACTGACGCGAATCGCCTATACTCGCCTCATGCGCGAACGCTTGGAATGGCTCAGGGACTGGCTCGCCGACCACTGGGTGGCTGGCGCCGGCTTCATGGCGGCGGCGCTGCTGGCGACGGCCCCGCTGCTGGGAGCCGAGGCGTCGCTGGCGCTGCTGCTTATCTTCCTGCACAGCCCCGGCTACATGATCCACCAGGTGGAGGAGCACACCGGCGACCGCTTCCGCCTGTTCGCCAACCATGTGGTGTTCGGCGGGCGCGAGGCGCTGACCACGCCGGCGGTGCTGGTCATCAATGTCGGCGCGGTGTGGGCGTTGAACCTCGGCGCCCTCTATGCCGTGCTGCTGTGGGGGCCGGGCTACGGGCTCGTCGCTCCCTACGCCATGCTGGTGAACGGCATCACCCATATCGGCGCGCGCGTCCGGCTCGGCGTCTACAATCCCGGGCTGGTGACGTCCTTGGCGCTGTTCCTGCCGCTCAGCCTCATCACCATCGGCGCGATCGGCGTCGAGCCGGAGGTCGGCTGGCGCTTCCATGCCGCGGGGCTGGCGGGTGCGGTCCTGCTGCACCTCGCCATCGTCGCCTATGTCGCGCTGCGGCTGAGACGGCTGCGCGCCTGAGCTCACTCCATCACGTTCTGGATGGCGCGGGCGATGGAGAAGGCGCGCTGCTCCAGCAACACCGGGCTCTCGCACACGGCCGTCACCGCCTGGGTGCGCGCGTCGTAGATGCGGGTGTCCCAGAGCAGGTGCTCCTCGAGCTCGGCGGCCTTGGCCTTCTCCTCGTCGGTCTGCGCCGCCTTCTTCGCCTTGGCGAGCGCCAGGCTCTCGTCCTTGATGCGCTTGGACAATTCGATCTGGTGCTGCGAGTAGCGCTCGATGCCGTTGATGATGTGGCTGCGGCGGGTGTTGATCTGGTCGAACACGCCGGCGAAGAGCAGGGTCAGGCGCTGCTTCTTGTCCGGGCCGGCCTTGCCGGCGAATTCCTCGACCTGCTTGGTCGCGTCGTCGATGGGGGTGCGCTGCGCCACCAGCACGGGCACGAGCGCGGCCACGCCCTCGTCAGCCTGCCAGTTGAGATTGTCGAGCGCAGGGCCGGACCACATCTGGCCATAGGCGAGCGTCGGCACCTTGCGCTGGATGCAGGGCCACAACGTGCCGGCGGGGGCGGCCGCGAAAGCGGGCGTCGTGCCCGCCAGCAGCGCAAGCGATAGGGCGAGGCGGAGGAGGCGGCGTGACGGCATAGGCGTTTCCTCGAGGGTATCGGGCCTCTGCGGACCCTGTGTGTATGGCCGGCTCATCGGGCATTCTCCGGCCCGCCGCGGCGGGCCATGACGCCGGCGGAAGGATCATACGCCAGTATCGAGGCGCCAAGGAACACAACGGCGCAACCGGCGACGACGAGGGCGGAGAGCGGCTCGAACTGGCCGTAGAGGGCGAAGCGGATCAGCTCCACCGCATAGGTGAAGGGGTTCAGCGTACAGATCCACCAGAGGACGAGGCTGCTCTCCTGCACCCGCCAGAGCGGGTAGAGCGCGGAAGAGGCGAAGAACATTGGGAAGATGACGAAGTTCATCACGCTGGCGAAATTCTCCATCTGGCGGAAGACGGAGGACATCAGCAGCCCCATGGCGCCCAGCATGAGCCCGGTGAGCAGCAGCGCCGGCAGCACGGCGATGTAGCCGATGGGCGGCAGCTCGACCTCCCAGAACCAGGCGACGGCCAGGAACGCATAGACCTGCAGCAGCGAGACGCAGATGCCGGCGAGAAGCTTGGAGACCAGCAGGAACCAGCGCGGATAGGGGCTGACCAGCAATATGCGCATCGCCCCGACTTCGCGGTCATAGACCATGGAGAGCGAGGATTGCAGCCCGTTGAACAACTGGATCATCGCCACGAGGCCCGGCGTCACATAGACCTCGTAGAGCACGTAGGTCTCGTAAGGCGGAATGATCGAGACGCCGAGCACCGAGCGGAAGCCGGCGGCGAAGATGAACAGCCAGACCAGCGGGCGCACCAGCGCCGAAAGGAAGCGGCCGCGTTGGTTGAGGAAGCGCAGCGCCTCGCGCCAGCATATGCCGGCGAGGACGACGAGATAGCCGCCGAGCGGCAGGCGGAAGCGCGGGGAGGGAGAATTCATGCGGCCTCCGCCTCCTCGCCGACGAGCTTGAGGAAGGCGGCGCCGAGTTCGTCCGTGGCGGCTTCGGCCAGAATGTCCTCGAAGCTGCCACGCGCGCGCACCCGCCCGCGATGCAGCACGACGATGCGGTCGCCGGAGCCGATCTCCTCGATGATGTGCGTGGCCCACAGCACGCCGATGCCGTCGCTTGCCACCAGTTCACGCACCTGCGCCACCAGCGCGGCGCGCGAGGCGATGTCGAGGCCGACGGTCGGCTCGTCGAGCAGCAGCAGGCGCGGGCGGTGCATCAGCGCGCGGACGATCTCCACGCGGCGCATCTGCCCGCCGGAAAGATTGCGCACCTTGTCCTTCGCCCGGTCGGCGAGGCCGGCGCCGTCGAGCAGTTCCATTGCCCGCCGCCGCCCGGCGCCGAAGCCCATGCCGTGCAACGTGGCGTGATAGACGAGGTTCTCCAGCACGGTGAGTTCGAGGTCGAGCGTGCGTGCCTGGAACACGACGCCGAGCCGGCTCAGCGCGGCGGCCGGCTGGCGGCGCACATCGTAGCCGAGCACGTGGATGGCACCGCTGCGATTGTCGTAGAGCCGGGTGATCAGCGAGAACAGCGTGGTCTTGCCGGCGCCGTTGGGACCGAGCAGGGCGGTGAAGCTGCCCGCCGGCACGTCGAGGCTGACATCGTCCAGCGCCCTGCGCGCGCCGAAGGTGTGGGTGACGCCCTGCACCGCAAGCGCCGGCACGGCTGGATCGGCAGGCGAAGGCGCCGTGTCGTGCAGCGGAACCGTCATGGCGTCTCCCGGAAGCGGCCAGACACAGAGAAGAAAATGTCCCCGGCCATGGCCGGGGACAGTCTACGAGGAGAACAAGTCCGCGTCGTCACTTCACGATGAATTCGCCCTTCATGCCCCGCTCCTCCATGCCCTTGCAGTACCAGGCATAGTTGCCGGGCTTGACAGGCACGAAGAACATCTCGGCCTCGCCCTCTTCCTCGAACTCAAGCTCGGTGAGGTGGATGGCCTTGATCTCCATGCCGCCGGCCTCGACCTTGCGCAGGAAGATGTTCTGGAACAGCCCCGGCGACTGCCAGGCGCATTCCTTCTTGCCGGTCGACTTGACGGTCAGCGAGTAGGCCTTGCCGGTCTCCAGCTCATACTTCTGCTGGGAGACGCCGAAGCCGGAATCACCGAGGCCGACGGTGAGTTCTTCGAGCTCCACCGGCTTCAGGGTCATGTCGCCCTTGGCATAGGCGAGGCCGGAGAGGGCGAGGGTAGTCGCGAGCACGGCGGCAATATGCGTCTTCATGGCAAAATCCTCCGAATGATGTTTCTTGGCTGATCGTTCAGGGCTTACGGCACCACCACCACGCCCCAGGGCGAGCGGCCGACGGTGACGGATTTGGTGACCTTCTCGTTCGCGACGTCGATGACCGAGATGTCGTTCGAGTTGCCGTTGGTGGTGACGAGGAACTTCTCGTCCGGCGTGAAGCCGAGCTGCCAGACGCGCTGGCCGACCAGCAGGTACTTCTCGACTTCAAGCGTCTTGGCGTCGATCACCGCCACGCGGTTGGCCGGGCCGAGGGCGACGAACGCCTTGGAGCCGTCCTTGGAGATGCGCACGCCGACCGGCTGGATGGCGTCATCGGTCACGCCGGGGATCTTGAAGGAGATCTTCTTGACGATCTTCCACGTCGCGGGGTCGATCACCGCCACCGTGCCGCCGACCTCGGCCGAGACCCAGAGCTGCTTGCCGTCCTTGGAGAATTCGGCGATGCGCGGGCGGGAATCGACGAGGATGTTCTCGATGATCTCGTTGGTCTTCGTGTCCACCACATGCGCCATGTTGGTGGTCTCGGAGGTGTTGACCATGTACTTGCCGTCCGGGCTGATGCCCATGCCCTCCGGCTCCACGCCCACCGGGATCTCGACGACGAGGTCGTTGTTCTCGACGTTCACCACCGTGACCATGTTGTCGTCTTCGTTGGCGATGTAGAGCGGGTTGCCCGAGGGGTGCAGCACGAACAGCTCCGGATCGGGACCGGAGCGCAGCGTCTTCACCAGCTTCAGCGTCGCCGCGTCATAGACCTCGACGCGGTTGTCGTCCGAGGCGCACAGATAGACCAGCTTGCCGTCCGGGCTGGCGATGATGCCGCGCGGGCGCCGGCCGGTCTTGATGGTCTCGATGACCTTCAGCGTGTCCATGTCGACCACGCTCATCGTGTGGTCGCGCTCATTGGAGACGAAGGCACGGGGACCGGCCGCGGCCGGCAGGGCATCGACCAGCAGCAGCCCGGCGATGGCGGCGGCGCTGGACAGCAGGATCTGGCGTCTCATTCGTTTCCTCCTGGCAATGGCTTGATTTTATTGGAACTTGCAGGCCGTCTCGGGCCGGTCGAAGCCGAGCGTGTCGAGCGGCGTGACCTGGTGCAGGAAGCCGGCCTGCGGCGAGAGCGTCACCGTGTTGGTGGCGTGGGTGAGCAGGATCGGCTGGCGAAGCTGGTGGTCCCAGTCGCGGAACGAGGCGGCGACGCCCTTGAACACCGGCAGGTCGTAATCCGGCGCGAGCATCTGCGCCTTCACCTTGGTGGGATCGTTGTTGCGGGTCTTCAGGCTGGCCGAACCGATGGAGAAGACGCCTTCCCACATCTGGAAGTCGAGCGGCAGCATCATCCGCTTCGACTGCTTGAAGAAGCGGCTCTGAAGCTGCGAGGCGCCCCAGTTCTCCATGGTGGGGTGCCAGGAGAGCGGCATCAGCCCCTGCGTGCCGGCGGTGGGGCGGGCGAGCCAAGTGTTGTAGGGCAGGATGTCGCCGAACTCGCCCAGCTCGTCGGCGACGACGAGGATGTCGTACTCGCCGACCTGCGTGCCGCGCGGCACCTCCGACTGTGCGGTGGCGCGGGCATCCGGGCCATAATCCCACTGCTTCTCGGCGACGATCTTGGCGCCGAACTTCTTCGCTGAGCGGCGCACCGCCTCGGCATAGAGCTTGTCGGCGTCGGTGCGGCCGACCATGAGGAACCAGTTGCGCCAGCGCTTGGTGACGAGGAACTGCGCCAGCGCGTCGGTCAGCATCGCCCGGTTGGGAGCGATGTGGAACACGTTGGCGCGGCAGTCCTGCTGGCGCAGCCGGTCATCGGTGGCGCCGACATTGATGATGAGGACGTTCTTGTCCTTCAGCGCGTCGGCGATGCGGATGAGCTGGTCGGCGGGAACATCGAGCAGGATGAAGCTGTTGCCGGCCTCGACAAGCTTCTGCGCCGCCGGCAGCGGATCGCCGTCGGTCGGCACGATCTCGGTGGAGAGCTTGTAGTCGAGCTTGAGGAAGCGGCCGCTGGTGAGGTTGTCGCGGATACCGAGCTCGGCGCCGGCGATGCCGAGGTCGTTCGGCGGCATCTGCAGCGGCGCGATCCATGGCGGCGGCTCGGGGATCTGCCGCACCAGGCCGATGCGAAATGTCTGCTCGGGCGGTATGGCCGCCGCTGGCTTGGCTGCGAGCGGCGGCGAGGAAGGGGCAGGGGAGGTGGCCTCCTGCGCGCCCGCCGCAGTCATCGCGCACAATGCTGCAATCAGCGCCGCGCCAGTGACGCTCGCCATCCTTTTCATCGGCATTTCATCCCACGGCAATGTGTTTGCTGGTTCTCGACAAGTGTCTTTGGAACTTTTCTCGGTCGCCGTGGCAAAACTCTACGCAATCGAGCTCAAGCATTCAATAAAATAGCGTGCATAAGAAACTAATAAGAAAATGTAACGCTGCCGTTATCCAAAGCATATAGCAAATATTAAAATCGGGAACTTTTTCCCGGTCGCTTGCAGGAGCATATCTCCGCGTTATGATTGCCGGGCGGCAGGAACAAGTCCGGCCCAGGGAGGGAGAACTGGATGAATGCTTTCAGCTACCTCGGTGCAACTGCCGCGCTCGTTCTCGGTCTCGCCGCCGCCGATGCCCAGGCCGCGACGCGCGTCGCCGTGTTCGACTTCGAGCTGTTCGACACCAGCGGCGAGGCGGGCCCCAGCGGGCCGAAGCCGGAGGAGGCGAGGCGCCTCGCCCTCATCACTGACGATCTGCGCGAGCGGCTGAAGAAAGCCGGCTATGAAGTGGTCGACCTGTCGCCGAAAAAGGCCGAGATTACCGAGGCTTCGCCCTTCCGCAACTGCAATAGCTGCGAGCTCGAGATCGCCCGCTCCCTCGGTGCGCAGATCGAGGTGATCGGGCTGGTGCAGAAAGTCTCGAATCTCATCCTCAACATCAACTTCCAGCTGCGGGATGTTGCGACGGGGGAGGTGCTGCGCGCGGGCAGCGCCGACATCCGCAACAACACGGACGAATCCTGGCTGCGCGGCGTCTCCTATCTCATCCGCAATCGTCTGCTCGATCCGCCGCTTACTGGGAAAGCCGCGCCATGATTCTCACCCGCCGCGCCTTGCTGGCATCGGCTGCCATCACGCTGGTTCCGCTGCTGCCTCTGCCGACCCATGCGCAGGATGCAGCGATGAAGCTGCGGATCGGCTCGCTGAAATTCGGCACGCTGAACTGGCTGGTGGAGACCATCCGCACGGAAGGCTTCGACAAGCAGCAGGGCCTCACCCTCGACGCCGTCGACTTCGCCAGCGGACAGGCGACGACCGTTGCCCTCCAGGCGGGCGACATCGACCTCATCGTCAGCGACTGGCTGTGGGCGCTACGCCGCACCCAGGATGGCGAGCGCATGCGCTTCGCGCCTTTCTCCAACACGCTCGGCGCGCTGATGGTGGCGACGGACGGGCCGGTGAAGAGCCTCGCCGACCTGAAGGGCAAAAAGATCGGCGTCGCCGGCGGCGCGCTCGACAAAAGCTGGCTGCTTCTGCGCGCCTACGGCAAGGCGCAGCTCGGCGTTGATCTCACTGAAGTCGCCGAGCCGGTGTTCGGCGCCGCGCCGCTGGTCAGCGAGCAACTGGTGCTCGGCCGCGTCGACGCGGTGCTGACCTTCTGGCCCTATGCCGCGCGGCTCGACGCCAAGGGTTTCCGGCGCTTCCTCGACATGAAGGAGGTCGTCAAGGGGCTCGGCATCGATCCTGCCCCGCCGCTGGTCGGCTTCGTCTGGCGCAACGCCGTCATGACCGACAAGGGCGCGGCGATCTCCGCCTTCCTGCGCGCGGCGGCGTCCGCCAACCGGGTGCTGGCGACGAATGATGCCGCCTGGGAGCGCATTCGCCCGCTTATGCAGGCGGCGGACGACGCCGAATTCGCCCGGCTGCGCGACTATTACCGTGCCGGCATTCCGGGCAGCTTCGGCGAGGCCGAGCGGCAGTCCTGCGCCAAGCTCTACGAGGTGCTGGCGCAGACCGGTGGGCCGGAGCTGGTCGGGCCGAATCCGGGCTTCGAGCGCAGCCTGTTCGGGCCGGTGGGCGAGTGAGGGGAAGGTGTCCACTGCGACGCGCCTGCTGCTGACCGCCGCCTCGCTCGCCGGGCTCGTGCTCGTGTGGCAGATCGCCGCTCTGATCGCCGCTTCGCCGCTGCTGCCCGGCCCCGCCGCCGTCGTCGCGGCGATGGCGCGAGCGGCGGAGAGCGGCGCCTTGCAGGCCAACATCGCCATCACGCTCGCTCGCGTCGCCGCCAGCTTCCTCATCGCCATGGCGATCGGCTCGGCCATTGGCATCGCGCTCGGCCGCTCCGTTCAGCTCAACGAGCTGTTCGGCCCGTGGGTGGTGGTGCTGCTCAACCTGCCGGCGCTGGTGGTGATCATCCTCTGCTATGTCTGGTTCGGGCTGACCGAGGCGGCGGCGATCACCGCGGTGGCGATCAACAAGATCCCCAACGTCGCCGTCACCATGCGCGAGGGCGCCGCGGCGCTGTCGCGGGACCTCGACGAGATGGCGCGCGTCTACCGCCTGCCGCGGCTCAAGGCGCTGCGCGAGGTCACCCTGCCGCAGCTCGTGCCGTTCTTCGCCGCCAGCGCCCGCTCGGGGCTCGCGCTCACCTGGAAGATCGTGCTCGTGGTGGAACTGCTCGGCCGCTCCAACGGCGTCGGCTTTGAATTGCAGACGGCGTTCCAGCTCTTCGACGTCGCCACCATCCTCGCCTATGCACTGGCCTTCACCGCGGTGGTGCAACTCATCGAGCTCGGCCTTTTGCAACCTTGGGAGCGGCGGGCCAACCGATGGCGGCGATGAGCGCGATCCATATCGACATCGCCGAGAAGCGCTATCCGGCGGTCGCCGGCGCGCCCGCGCGGGACGTCTTCCGCGATTTCCGGCTGGAGGTGGCAGCGAACGAGTTCCTTGTGCTGCTCGGGGCCTCGGGGCTCGGCAAGACGACGCTGCTCAACATCATCGCCGGGCTCGACACCGCCTATTCCGGCAAGGTGAGCTTCGGTGCGGGCACGCCGTGCATCGCCTATGCCTTTCAGAGCCCGCGGCTCCTGCCATGGCGCACCGTGCTGGGCAATGTTGCCTTGCCGTTGCCGTCCGGTGAGGAGGCGAGGGGCCGGGCCATGGCGATGCTGGGGGAGGTCGGCCTCGCCGATCTCGCCAGTGCCTATCCCGAGCGGCTCTCGCTCGGCCAGCAGCGTCGGGTCGCGCTGGCGCGGGCCTTCGTCATCGAACCGGACGTGCTGTTGATGGACGAGCCCTTCGTCTCGCTCGACGAGGCCGGCGCCGCGCGGTTGCGCGAATTGCTGCGCCGCCTGCTAGCGAAGCGGCCGGCGACGGTGCTGTTCGTCACCCATGACAGCCGCGAGGCGGTGGAACTGGCGAGCCGCGTCGTGGTGCTGGAAGGCGAGCCCGCGCGCATCGTTCGTGACGCGCCGGTGGGCCTGTCGCGCGAGGAACGCGCCGCGCCGGCGCGGATCGACGAGCTGCGCCGGGCGATCGGCATCGGCGGGTGAGGACAGCTCCCTCTCCCTGACGAGGAGAGGGAAGTAGAGACCAGCACTCAGGACCACAGCGGTCCAGTGCCGCGTCATGGCCGGGCTTGGTCCGGCCATCCACGACTTCGGTTCAGCCTGGCGCCGGGTAAGGCGTGAATCCCCGGGCCAAGCCCGGGGATGACGGACGCGAAATCCTCCTCGGAGCCCAATTCCACACCACCCCCTCATCCTGAGGTGCTCGCGCCGCGAGCCTCGAAGGATGGTCGTTCAGGCGCACCCGGACGAGCCTCCTTCGAGGCCGCCGGCGGCGGCACCTCAGGATGAGGTTCATGGGAAGTCGGCGAAGGCCGCCAAAGAAAAAGGCCCGGAGCGTGCTCCGGGCCTCGAGAAGTGGGATTGTGGGCAATGAGAAGGCGGCTCACCCGCCGTCTCAGTGGCGCAAGCGACGCCGGCGAACCGCCGTCACTTGTTCAGGAAAATCGCCGCCAACCGCTGGAGCAGGCCCTTCGGATACTGGGCCGCGGGCGGTGGTGTTGTCTGCCCAGGGTTGCTTCCGATCTAAGCGGCGAAGGGATGCTTGGCCGAAGCGGCCTGAGAGAGGACCTCGCGGACCTTCGGCTCGCCGTCGACGGCGCGCTTGAGGGCCTGCTTGGTGGCCTCGTAGTTGAACTGCTGGATCTTGGCGTCGTCCGCCGCTTCCCAGTGGATGAACACGCCGACCGAGATGAACAGGTCGTCGGCTTCTTCCTCGGGGATCACGCCTTCGGCCACGCTGTCGACGACCGCCTTGGCGACCGCGTACTGCGCAGGGCCGAACATCTGGACGGCCTGGCGGGCGTCCTTGATCGTCACCTTGTTGAACAGGATGGTGTTCGGCTTGGCGAGCAGGTTCGGCGTGACGACGGCGAGCAGCGAGGTGAAGCCGTCCTTGTTGTTCGTCAGGGCGTTGACGAAGGCGCTTTCCGCCGCGCTGCCGCGCGGGCCGATGATGAGGTCGATATGAGCGACCTCGTTGCCGTCACCCACCAGCGATTCGCCGATGAGCACCTTGTTGATCTTGGCCATCTAATCCTCCCACACGGGGTTGCATGACAAGGGACGGGAACTGTCCCCCGATGTCCCGGCTATCTTTGTTGCAGCGTTTGGAACACCAAACCGGTTGGCCCGATAGCGCGACCAGACACGTTACGGGGGAGAGACTAGGCCCGCTTCGCCTTTATCCGCAAGGGATTCTTCGCCCGTGTGACGCTCGGGCACGGGCTTGACAAGACGTTTGTCTAAGCTTGAGGGAATCGATGGTCGCTATTGCGGATTATGGCGGCATGGTCAAAACTACGGCAGACGGCTCTGTCCGGTGATCGGGCAGGCGCCGGGCCGGCCCGAAGCGGCGTCGGCGCCGGCTTCCCGGATGTGTCGGCGTGCCCATTGGCCCGCTTCTTGCTCCGGTACGTTGCAAGCTTGAGGCGATCCGGCCGCCGTGTGCGGCGAGATTAGGCCCGGGGATTGGAGGGACACTCGGACGGGCTTGGATCCACGCCTCGAGGACTTTTTATGGAGCTCATTCTGTCGATCTGCCTTTTCGCCAGCCCAGGCACCTGCCGCGAGGAGATTGTCTCGGTCGGGCTGGAGCAGACACCCGCGCCGGTGCAGTGCATGATGGGCGCACCGCCGGTCATCGCCGAATGGAGCGAGACGCATCCCAAGTGGAAAGTGACCAAATGGCGCTGCGGGCGGGCGGGGTCGGCCGGGCGCGACATCTGAGCTTTCCTTCACCTTAAATCAGGAATCCTGCTGCGCCGCAGCGTGCGCCTGCACGCCGTCCGTGGAATCATCGCGTTGCCATCGATGTGAGGTGGCGCAATCCCGGTCGGATGCATGACGCGTGGCTTGTTTTCGTCGCTCAGGGCGCGCATGGCGCTGCTGCTCGCCGTCGCCGTTCTGGTGACGGCCGCATCGACGCTCGCGCTCGTCTTCGGCCTTGGGGCGGCCAATGCACAGCTCGACCGGCTGGTGTCGGCGCAGAGCCGGCTGGAGCTGCTCTCCGCCATCTCCGGGCGCATCGGCGACTACGCGCTGGTGGCGCTGCAGGCCGGGCACGAAGACCCCGCCGCCGGGCAGGCGCCGATGCATGCCGGCCGCTTCGCCGCCGCCGACCGGGCGCGCGCCGCCTTCGCGCGGCTGGAGGACGCGCTCGCCACCGAGGTCGGACGCCTCTCCGGCGAGGAGCAGCGTACGCTGATGGCGGCGCGCAGCCGCACCCTCGCCCGGATGCGGGCGCAGTTCGACGTGCTCGACCGCCAGATCGACACCGCGCTCGCGGCGGAGGAGCCGGCGACGGCGGTGCGGGTCGCTCTCGACGTCTTCGCCGCCGGCTTCAGCGGACCGCTCGGCCAGGCGATGGAGGAGGAGCGGATCGCGGCCCATGACGCGCAGGCCGCGGTGCGCGACCTGCGCGAGCGCACCATTCGCTGGGGGCTGATCGGCGTCGCGCTCGCCTGCCTGATCGCCGTCGTGCTGTATCATCGGCTCGGCCGCTCGCTGGTCAATCGCGTCGCCGACGTCGCCGCCGCGGCGGCGGCCATCGCGCGGGGCCGCTCGGACACCCGCATCGCCGTCACCGGCCATGATGAGCTGAGCCTTGCCATGGCGCGCTTCAACCGCATGGCGGCGCATCTCGCCCGCCGCGAGGGGCGACTTGTGGCGGCGCAGAAGCAGCTGCAGGAGACGGTCGACGCGCGTACCGCCGAATTGCGCGCGGCCAATACGCGGCTGGAGAATGTCGACCTCGCCCGCCGGCGCTTCTTCACCGATGTCAGCCACGAATTGCGCACGCCGCTCACCGTCATCCTCGGCGAGGCGGAGATCACGCTGCGTCCGGCGCAGCCGCGCGAGGAGGACCTGCGGGCGGCGCTGCTCACCATCCAGTCGCGCGCCCGCCGGCTGCACCGCCGCGTCGAGGACCTTTTGCGTATCGCGCGTTCCGAGAGCGGGCAGATCGAGCTCGATCGCTCGTTCTTCCTCGTCTGCGACCTGATCACCGACTTGCGCGAGAGCATGCAGCCGGTGGCGCGCGCCGCCGGGCTGACGCTGGAGACCGCCTGCATGCCGGACGACCTCGTCATCGATGCCGACCGCGACTGGCTGCGCCAGACCTTCGACGGGCTGATCGCCAATGCGGTGCGCCATTCGCCGCCCGGCGAGACGGTGCGCGTCGAGGCCGCACGCGAGGCGGGCGATGTGGTGATAAGAGTGAGCGACCACGGCACGGGAATCCCGTCGGACGACCTGCCGCACGTCTTCGAGCGCTTCTGGCGCGGCGCCGCCCGCGAGGGTACCGGCTTCGGCATCGGCCTCGCCCTGGCGAAGTGGATCGTCGACCGCCATGGCGGGCGCATCGAGATCGACAGCCGTGTCGCCGATGGCGAAGGGCGGCGCGGGGGGACCTGCGTCACCGTCCGCCTGCCCACGCCGGTGCCCGACATCACATTGGAGGCCGCCCAATGACCATTCTCATCGTCGAGGACGATCCGGACATCGGTTCCCTGCTGCGGCGCGGCTTCTCCTCGGAGAGCTACCAGGTCGAGCTCGTCGGCGACGGCGAGGAGGCGCTGCGCGCGGCCAATGGCAAGGCGTGGGAGGCGATCATCCTCGACGTCATGCTGCCCGGCCGCTCCGGCATCGAGGTGTGCAAGGCGCTGCGCGCCGGCGGACAGACCGCGCCGATCATCATGCTCTCGGCCCGTTCCAGCGTGAACGAGCGCACCGAGGGGCTGATGGCCGGGGCGGACGACTACATCATCAAGCCCTTCGCCTTCGAGGAATTGCTGGCGCGGCTGAAGGTGCAGGCACTGCGCCGCTCCAATGCCGACAGTGAGCCGCGCGTGCTGACCGCCGGCCCGCTCAGCCTCGACCTCGACACGCGGCAGGCCCAGCTTGCCGGTACCCGCGTGCGCCTCACCGAGCGCGAGGTGGAGCTGCTGGCGCTCTTGATGCGCCATCCGAGCGAGCCGCTGGCGCGTGCCGACATCTTTGCCGCGCTATGGGCGGGCCACGGCGGCGCCTCGCTCAATGTGGTGGATGTCTATGTCGGCTATCTCCGCCACAAGCTGGCGGAGGCGCTGCCCGATGGCGGCCACATGATCGTGACCGTGCGCGGGCGCGGCTTCATGTTCGATCCGGAACCGGGCTGATATACCGGCATCGACGCAAGGGTGCTGGTATAATGTGCGCCTAGAGGATTATCGGCATAGTCTTTCTTGACGAAGTGGGAATTCATCACCACACTACTAAGGCGGTGTAATAACCGCAAATCAACTTGGCTTCTTATGATCTTCTTATGAAGTAAAGAGAAGCCAAATATCGAGGAGGAAGATATGGCCTGGACCACTCCGCACATTGTCGAAGTCTGCGTCGGCATGGAAGTCAACGCCTACTATCCGGCTGACTTCTGAGCCTAAAGGGGCGGGTTGGCGCGATAGTCGGTTATCCGGTGCTCACGTCCCCGTCCCGCTTCAGGCTCGTCGTCCTCGGCTCGGCGGCGGGCGGCGGATTTCCGCAGTGGAACTGCCGATGCCCCGTCTGCTCGCTTGCCTGGGCCGGCGATGAGCGTGTGCGCCGGCGCACCCAGGCGTCGATCGCCGTCAGCGCCGACGGGTTGAACTGGGCGCTGATCAACTGCGCCCCCGAGATCCTGTCGCAGATACAGGCCGTGCCGGCCCTGCATCCGCGCGAGGGAAGCCGGCACTCGCCGGTGAACGCCGTGCTGCTCACCAATGCCGATATCGACCATGTCGCCGGGCTGCTGAGCCTGCGCGAGGCGCAGCCCTTCACGCTGCTGGCGACGCCCGCCGTCCATGAGGTGCTGCGTTCCAGCAGCGCCTTCGACGTGCTGGCGGAAGGCGTGGTGACGCGCCGCCCGGTCGCGCTCGGCGAGAGCTTCGAGCTGGTGGAGGGCGTGACGGCGACGATCTTTCCGGTTCCCGGCAAGATCGCGCTCTATCTCGAGGCGCGCGAGGAGGCGGAGACCGGTAGCCTCGCCACGGACATCGAGGGCGAGCAGACCATCGGTGTCGAATTGCGTGCCGGCGATGTCCGCGTCCTCTACATTCCCGGCTGCGCGGCGATGACCGATGCGCTGCGCGACCGACTCGAAGGCGCCGACGTCGTGCTGTTCGACGGCACTCTGTGGCAGGACGACGAGATGATCATCTCCGGCGTCGGCACCAAGACCGGCGCGCGCATGGGCCACATGTCGATATCGGGCGAGAATGGTTCGATCGAAGCTTTGCGCCAAGTCAATGTGGGCCGAAAAATCTATGTTCACATCAACAACACCAATCCGGTGCTTGTTGATGGCTCGAAAGAGCGGATCACGGCAAATAAAGCCGGATGGGAGATCGCTCAAGATGGGATGGAGATCGCCCTATGACTACGCTGCTTTTGCCGAATGAACTCGAAGAACGCCTGCGCGACGTAGGCAATCGCCGCTATCACAGTCTGCACCCCTTCCATAAGCTGCTGCATGGCGGCGAGCTGGATTTCGGTCAGGTGCAGGCCTGGGCGCTGAATCGCTACTACTATCAGGCGATGATCCCGGTGAAGGATTCCTCGATCCTCGCCCGCATGGAGGACGCCGACCTGCGCCGTGTCTGGCGCCAGCGCATCATCGACCATGATGGCGACCATGAAGGGGAGGGCGGCATCGCCCGCTGGCTGAAGCTCACCGACGGGCTCGGTCTCGACCAGGACTATGTCACCTCGCTGCGCGGCCTCTTGCCCGCCACCCGCTTCGCGGTGGACGCCTATGTGCATTTCGTGCGGGAGAAGAGCCTCCTGGAGGCCATCGCCTCCTCGCTCACGGAGATGTTCTCGCCCGGCATCATCGGCGAGCGTGTCGCCGGCATGCTGAAGAACTATGATTTCGTCTCGAAGGAGACGCTCGCCTATTTCGACAAGCGCCTGACGCAGGCGCCGCGAGATGCAGACTTCGCGCTCGACTACGTCAAGCGGCATGCTCGCACGCCGGAGCAGCAGGAAGCGGCGATCCGCGCGCTGGAATTCAAGTGCGACGTGCTCTGGGTGCAGCTCGACGCGCTCTATTTCGCCTATGTCGAGCCGAAGATGGCTTATCCCGGCGCCTTCGTGCCGAAGGAGACGCGATGACCGAGACCCTCGCCACGACCGGAATTCCGAGGCTCGCGCGCGGCGTGCGCCTGCGCAACGACGAGGCGCGCGGGCAGTGGGTGCTGCTCGCGCCCGAGCGCGTGCTCAGCCCGGACCCGGTCGCGGTGGAGATTCTCAAGAAGGTCGATGGAGTCCGCTCCATCGACACCATCGTAGACGAGCTGGCGAGCGCCTTCACCGTCGACCGCGCGCGTGTCGCCACCGATGTCGACGCCTTCCTCGCCGGACTGGTGGAGAAGGGCATGATCGAGGTGACGAACCCGGTAATAGGGGATGCGGCGTCATGAACGTTGTCGCCCAGCCGCTGACCACCCCGCTGGTCCGCCCGGCACCGCCCGCGCCTTATGGCATGCTGGCGGAGCTGACCCATCGCTGCCCGCTGCAATGCCCCTATTGCTCCAACCCGGTCGAGCTCGACCGGCGCAATGTCGAGCTCGATCTCGACACCTGGAAGCGGGTGTTCTCCGAAGCTGCCAAGCTCGGCGTGCTGCAGGTTCATCTGTCCGGTGGCGAGCCCACGGCTCGCCGCGACCTGGAGGATATGGTCCGCCACTGCGTCGAGGTCGGCATCTACACCAACCTGATCACCGCCGGCGTCGGCGTGACGCCGGAGCGGCTCCAGGCGATTTCCGATGCCGGCATCGACCATGTGCAACTCTCCTTCCAGGGCGCGACGGCGGAGGTGACCGACAAGGTGTCGAACTTCCGCGGCGCGCATGAGAGGAAGCTCGCCGTGGCCCGCGAGGTGCGCCGGCTCGGCCTGCCGCTGACCATCAATTCGGTGGTGCACCGGGCGAATATCCACCAGATCCCGGCCTTTATCGAGCTCGCGCTCGAGCTCGATGCCAAGCGCATCGAGATCGCCCATTCGCAATATTACGGCTGGGCCCTGCGCAACCGCGGCGCGCTGATGCCGACGCGCGAGCAGGTGTTCTGGGCGCTCGACGTGGTGGAGGAGGCCCGCGCGCGCCTCAAGGGCCGGCTCACCATCGACGCGGTGGTGCCCGACTATTACGCCAAGTACCCCAAGCCCTGCATGAATGGCTGGGGCCGGCAGTCGCTCAACGTGACACCCTCCGGCAAGGTGCTGCCCTGCCACGCGGCCGAGACCATCCCGAACCTCGACTTCTGGAACGTGCGCGAGCATTCGCTGAGCGATGTCTGGCTGAATTCGCCTGCCTTCAACGCCTTCCGCGGCACCGACTGGATGCCGGATCTGTGCAAGAGCTGCGAGCGCAAGGAGATCGACTGGGGCGGCTGCCGCTGCCAGGCGATGGCCATCGCCGGCGATGCCGCTGCCACCGATCCCGCCTGCCACAAGTCGCCGCTGCACGCCCACATGCTGGCGCTGGCCGAGGCGGATGCCGCCACCGGCGAGGCGGAATATGATTACCGGCGCTATCTGACGCCGGACCGGAACAACTGACGGGAGCACGGCTCATGTTGCGTATGGCGGGCGCGCTCGCGGCCATCTTCTTTACCACCGCGGCCTTTGCCGCGCCGACGGCGACCGAGCTGTTCTTCGACACGCCCTATCTCATGCGCGTGGCGCCGGGAACGACGCTGAACTACGTCTACAAGCACACGACCAGCAAGAAGGAGCTCGGCGAGGGCTTCGACGAGACCATGACGATGCAGGTGGCCGCGGCGCCGGAGGATGCGGCCAAGCGCGTCGCCGACGTCGTCATCCATCGCGGCGACAAGGAGGGCGAGGCCGGGCCGTTCCCGACGCAGAACGGCAATCCAATCTCGTTGGTGCTGCTGGAGCGCGACGTGAAGGAGATGGCGCAGCTCAGCAAGGGCAGCCCGTTCTACATCCGCAACCGCGTGCGCGAGCACCTCGCCGGCGGCACGGTGGAGCCGGCGCGCTTCACCTATGACGGCCGCGAGATCGAGGGCTGGAAGCTCACCATGCAGCCCTTCGCCACCGACCCGAACAAGGACAAGCTGCAGGAACTGGCGGGCCGCAGCTACGAGTTCCTGTTCTCGGATCAGGTCCCGGGCGGGCTCTACGCTATCCGCGTGGTCACGCCGGCCAAGGACGGGGCATCGAACATCATCGAGACCAGCCTAACGCTGACTGGCGCTGCTGCGCCCGCAGTGAAATAGGCGGCCGCACGGGAGGATCGCCAATGAGCAAAGCCACGCGGAACGCCGCGCGTACCCTGGTTGCGGGCCTGATGACGCTGGCGCTGGCCGGCGCGGCCCTGGCGCAGGACGGGGGCCAGACGCCGGGGCTCGGCATCGCGCCGGGCGTGACGCCGGGCGTCACCAAGGCGGCGCCGCAGGCGCCCACGGCCGGGCTGATCAACGACTATCCGACCGTCGCCCGTGCCGACTACATCTTCGGCTGCATGGCGGCGAATGGCCAGAGCCGGCCGGCGCTGGAAAAGTGCTCCTGCTCCATCGACACCATCGCCACCATCCTGCCTTACGAGAAGTACCAGGAGGCCGAGACCATCCTGCGCATGGTGCAGGTGCCGGGGCAGGCCTCGGAAGTGTTCCGCTCCACCGGCATGTTCCGCGACATCGTCGCCGAGATGCGCCGGGCGCAGGCCGAGGCCGAGGTGACCTGCTTCTATTGAGAAGGGGGCGCCGGCGAGGCGCCATGGCGACATGAACATCGCCACACGAACATCGTCATGCCCGGGCTCGTCCCGGGCATTCACGTCTTCGGAGACGGAAAGTGGTGGATGACCTGGCCAAGGCCGGCCATGACGGCGTACTTGCAGGGCGCTACCCCGCCGGCTTGATTCCGCCCTCGAACTTGCGCCCGTCGGTGTCGGCGGCGTCGACATGGATCTCCTTGCCGGTCGGCTCGTAGGAGAACTGGATCGCCGGGTCCTCGCTCAGCGAGATGCCGCCCACCATCGAGAACACCAGATCGTCGCCCTGCTTCACGTCGATGGCGTCGACGAACTTCGCCGGGATGTAGAGGCGGGTGACCTGGTCCATCTGCAGGCCGGAATAGTTCGGGTGCCGGATCATCAGCTGCAATTGCGAGATGCGGTTCGCCTTGGTGGCGTCGCCGATCTTCTCGCCCGCTTTGGCAGCGTCGACGACGCGCAGCTTCATCTGGCCGATGTTCTTCAGCGCCGTCTCCTCGTCCTTCAGCGCCGGCGCCGAGCAGCCGCCCGACGCCTTCACATAGCGTGCCGCCATGTGCAACTCGCCGTCGCTGGTCTCGGCGATGGCGCGGATGAAGGAATAGGAATTCACCCGCAGCCGCGTGCCGAGCGTCAGGTCGCGTCGTTCGCCGCCGAACGAGAAGGTGGCGGCGACCGGCGCCGGGTTCTCGTCGACGATGAGGGTGAGCTTCTTCACCGTGCGCGGATCGCCAACGGGCAGTATCACCTCGACCTCGATCGGCACCATGGCGGCGTCTTCGGCGCGGACCGGCGCGGTGAGCCGCACCAGCGGGCTCTTCTCGTCGATGCGCCGCTCGCCGAACACGTCGGGCTTGAGCGATTGCCAGCTGGCGTCGGCGTTTGCCTCCTGCGCCTGCACTTCGGCGGCGGCCGAGATGGCGATGGCAGAGAAGACGACGACCGCGAAGATCAGGCGGATACGGCGATGGATGGCACGATGCATGGGAGCCTCCCGGGCGGCCCGCCGGATCGTTCTGCGTCCTGCGGTTGGCCGACATCATACGCTCTCCCGGCGTGAATTGCAGGCACGATCATGCGAGTACCGGCGATGGTGCGATTGTAGGTCGCGATAGGGGAAGATATGGTGCCCGGGATTCAACTGGGGGAGTACCCGATGTCCAAGTCCGTCACCGTCAAAGTCGCCGCCGTCGCCGTCATCGCATTGGTCGCGGCCGGCTGCACCACCACCCAGCGCAGCGCCGGCACCGGCGCGCTGATCGGCGCGGGCACCGGCGCGGTGATCGGTGGCATCGCGGGCGGCGGCACGGGTGCGGCCTGGGGCGCGGGCGCCGGCGCCGTGGCGGGCGGCGTCATCGGCGCCGCCGTCGCCAACTGACCCTCCGACGTTAGACATTCCGAGCTATCGCAGCCATCGCGCCGGCGTTATGACCGGCGCGATTTGCGTTGCGAGCGGAGAATGGCGTGACGGTCACCATCTACGGCATCAAGAACTGCGACACGATGAAGAAGGCGCGCGCCTGGCTGGACGCGCACGGCATCGCCTATGCCTTCCATGACTATAAGGCTTCGAGCGTCGACGCGGCGCATCTGAAGGCATGGGCCGGCAAGGTCGGCTGGGAAGTCCTGCTCAACCGCGCCGGCACCACCTTCCGCGGCCTGCCCGATGCCGACAAGGCGAATATCGACGAGGCCAAGGCCCTGAAGCTGATGCAGGCCAACACCTCCGTCATCAAGCGGCCGGTGCTCGACGTCGACGGCACGCTGCTGGTCGGCTTCAAGCCGGAAATCTACGAGAAGCAGTTCGCCTGAGACGGCCGCCTAGAGCCCGATGCCACCCACCGGCTCGGTCTCGCTGCGGCTGTCGAAGCCGGCGATGAGCGGGCGGGCCCTGGCGATGGTCGCCTGCACGGAGGGCAAGCCGAGCGAGGCCTTGTGGCTCTCCGCGCTGTCCCACACCTCGGTAATCCAGATGCCTTCGGCATGAGCGGGATCGCGGGCGATCACATAGCTGATGCAGCCGGGCATGAAGTCGATGCCCTCCAGCATGATGTCGAGCAGTTCCTCCCGCTTGCCGGGGGTGGCGATCATCCTGCCGATTAGGCCGTACATGGGCGGTTCCTCTGTGCCGGGGGAGGGCGGTGGCGGCGGATATTACACGCGACGCAGCGCAGGACGCAGCCCGCCGCCCCTTGATCCGCGGCGCCTTCCCTGCCACATCCGCCGGCATGGACCAGATCAGCAAGCCCGCCTCCAATTCGGCGGCGTCTCCCATCGCGCTTGAGGTCGCCCGCCGGCGCACCTTCGCGATCATCTCGCACCCGGACGCGGGCAAGACCACGCTGACCGAGAAGCTGCTGCTGTTCGGCGGCGCGATCCAGCTCGCCGGTCAGGTGCGCGCCAAGAAGGACCGCCGCTCGACCCGCTCCGACTGGATGGCGATCGAGCGCGAGCGCGGCATCTCGGTCGCCACCTCGGTGATGACCTTCGAGTTCGGTGGCCATGTGTTCAACCTGCTCGACACGCCGGGCCATGAGGACTTCTCGGAAGACACCTACCGCACGCTCACCGCCGTCGACGCGGCGGTGATGGTGATCGACGCCGCCAAGGGCATCGAGGCGCGCACCCGCAAGCTGCTGGAAGTGTGCCGCCTGCGCGACATCCCGATCATCACCTTCATCAACAAGATGGACCGCGAGAGCCGCGACCCGTTCGAACTGCTCGACGAGATCGAGAAGACGCTGGCGCTCGACACCACGCCGATGACCTGGCCGGTCGGGCGTGGGCGCGATTTCGTCGGCACCATGGACGTCGCGACCGGAGGCATGCGCCTGCTCGACGGCGACGAGGGCAAGACCGGCCCGCTGCGGCAGATGAGCATGGCCGAGATCGCCGCACTCAACATCACGCTGGACGAGGGCGCGCTTGAGGAGGAGCTGACCCTCGTGCGCGAGGGCTGCAACCCGTTCGATCTCGATTCCTTCCTCGAAGGCCATCTGACGCCGGTGTTCTTCGGCTCGGCGCTGCGCAATTTCGGCGTCGGCGACCTGCTGGAGGGCCTCGGCCGCTACGCCCCGCCGCCGCGCGCCCAGCAGGCGGACGCGCGCCGGGTGGAGGCCGAGGAGCCGCGCATGACGGCCTTCGTCTTCAAGATCCAGGCGAACATGGACCCGAACCACCGGGACCGCATCGCTTTCGCGCGGCTGTGCTCTGGCAAGCTCCAGCGCGGCATGAAGGCGAAGCTCGTGCGCACCGGCAAGCCGATGAGCCTCGCGACGCCGCAATTCTTCTTCGCGCAGGACCGCCAGCTCGCCGAGGAAGCCTATGCCGGCGACGTGGTGGGCATACCCAACCACGGCAACCTGCGCATCGGCGACACGCTGACCGAGGGCGAGGAGATCAACTTCGTTGGCGTGCCAAGCTTCGCGCCGGAGATTCTGCGTCGGGTGAAGCTGCCCGACGCGATGAAGGCGAAGAAGCTGAAGCAGGCGTTGCAGGAGATGGCGGAGGAGGGCGTCGTTCAGGTGTTCCGCCCGACCGACGGCTCGCCGGCCCTCGTCGGCGTGGTGGGTCCGCTCCAGCTCGACGTGCTGAAGAACCGGCTGGAGGCGGAATACGGCCTGGAAGTCGGCTTCGACATGTCGGAGTTCCAGCTTGCCCGCTGGGTGTCCTCGGAGGACCCGAAGCGCGTCGACGAATTCGCCGCCGGCAACCGGCTCTCCACGGCCGAGGACCTCGACGGCGACCTCGTCTTCCTCAGCCCCTCGGCCTTCATGATCGGCTACACGGGCGACCGCTGGCCGGGCATCGTCTTCACCGACGTGAAGGACGTTAAGAAGGCCGCCTGACGCCTCACAGCGACAGCAGGCGGGCGGTGGTGGCGATGCGCGGCTCGGCGGTGAAGACGCGGTTGCGGCCGGCATTCTTGGCGGCGTAAAGCGCCGCGTCGGCCTCGTTCAGCACCTGCTCGAAGGTGCGGCCATGGGTGACGCCGAAGGCGATGCCGGCGCTGGCCGAGCAGGCGAGGTCGGCAATGTCGAGTTCGGCGGTCAGGGTGCAGAAGCTGCGCCGCACCTGCTCGGCGATGCGCAGCGAGCCTTCGGCCGTCGCTGCCGGCAGGACCAGCGCGAATTCCTCGCCGCCGAGCCGGGCGGCATGGGCGGCGGCGGGGCGCTGTTCCTCCAGCGCGCGGGCGAACACCGCGATCACCCGGTCGCCCACCGCATGGCCGTGCCGGTCGTTGATGCTCTTGAAGTGGTCGATGTCGAACACCAGCACCGCCGTGCGCTCGGCGATGGGGCGCTCGCCGACCGCATCGAACAAGGCGCGCCGGTTGAGCAGGCCGGTGAGCGGATCGGTCATGGCGTCGAGCCGGTGCTTGCTGGCGATGCGCGCCTGGTTCAGCGCCAGCGTCACCGCGCCGATGCCGGGCACGCAGGCGATCATGACGAGCAGCGATAGGTCCTCCGCCCAGCCATGCGGTGCCGTTTCGATTACGGGGTTGCCATGCCGCAGCAGCATGAAGGCGCACAGCACAAAGCTGGCGGCGATCGCCGTGTAGAGCCCGCACAAGCCGGCGATGGCGAATGGCGCGTGCCGCCGTGTACCCCAGTATTGAGCGGCGGTGGCAAGCATCAGCGCGGCCATGGCGAGGTTGATCGGCACGAAACCGAGCCCGGTATAGCCGAGCGCGAGGGCCGGTAGCGCGACGGCGCAGCTGCCCGCGCCGAGCGCGATGACGAGGTTGCGCGGCGATCGGTCGGTGCGGAAGCGGTAGCCGGCGCCGACCAGCATCGACAATCCCCACAGCACGACGGCGAAGGCGGAGACGCCGATGATGGGGATCGGACTGACGACATAGAAGCCGTAGACGAGCAGGCCGATGCCGGCGAGCCCGCCGCCGAGCGAGCAGGTGAGGAGATAGCTGTCCTTCGGCGCCATCAGCCAGCCCATGAAGATCATGATGGACAGGCAGGCTGCCGAGATGCCGACGGCCGTCAGAAGCGTGACGTAATCAAGCAGCATGAAGCGTTCTCCTGCCCCATGTTGCCAACCCGCGCGCGGATTCGCAAACCGCTTTGCAGCCGAAGGTTGCGATTGTTTCTAATGGTCGCGGCTAGCGGGTGACGATGATCCGTGTATTGCCGGCGCCATATTCCTTTACCAGCGCGAACAGGGTCGCCGCATTGCTCGGGTGCAGGCGCACGCAGCCATGCGAGGCCGGCCGGCCGAGGCGCTTGAGATCGGTGGTGCCGTGGATGGCGTAGCCGCCGTTGAAGAAGATCGAGTAAGGCATTGGCGCGTTGTCGTATTTGCGCGAGAAATAGCGCCTGTACATGCGCTGCGGCCGGTAGCTGCCGACCGGCGTGCGGTAGCCGCGGCGGGCGGTCGAGATCGGCCAGCTGTAGCGCGGCACGCCGTCGACCGTGACCTCCATGCGCTGCCTCGACAGGTTGATCTGCGCCACGATGCTGCGCGGGATGACGACGGGCTCCGGCAACGGCACGACGATGGGCGCGATGCCGGCCGGCATGAGCGCGCTTTGCGTGGCCGCGTCCTGCGGCTTGGCATCCGGCGCCTTCATGTCCGGCATTTCGAGGCCGGCAGAGGTTCCCTGCGAAGCCGGCTGCGTCGCCGCGGCGGGCGTCCCGACGCCCGGCGCGACCAAGTTCTGCGGCGTGGCCGTCGGCGCGCCCGCCCCGGTCTCGACCACGGTCTCGGCGCGGGCCGGCGCCGCAAGGCCGAGCGACATCGCCAGCGCGAGCGCAAGAAGGGCCTGCCTCATCCGGGCTCTCCCCAACCCATCCCCATTGTGGCGACATTCTGGCACGCTCCGCGTGCGGGCGGGAGCGCCGATGCGTCCTATGGTTTACACATCCGCATGATCGGGCTCGCTTATTGCCGCCGAGACGCCTCGGCGGATCGCCGCAGACGGATGGCGCGCAGGCTGGAAACGCTCTAGCGTCGCCCCGGATTCCATCCGGGAGCGCGTTCCATGATCCTGATGCTGGCCGGCCTCGTGCTGTTCATCGCCGTGCATGTCTTCACGACCCTGCGCGGGGCGCGCGATGCCACCATCGCGCAGCTTGGGCTTCTTCCCTATCGCGCCGTTTATTCCCTGCTCTCCGTCGCCGGTGTGCTGATGATCGCCTATGGCTATGCCGACTGGCGCGCTGCCGGCCCGGCCCAGCTCTGGGAGCCGCCGGTCGCCATGCGCCACGTCGCGGCGACGCTGATGCTCATCGCCTGCATCGCGCTGGGCGCCTATTTCGCGCCGAGCCATATCCGCGCCTGGCTCAAGCATCCGATGCTGGTGGCGGTGAAGATCTGGGCTCTGGCGCATCTCCTCGCCAATGGCGACGCGGCCACCATGACGCTCGCCGCCGCCATCCTCGCGTGGGCGGTCTATGACCGCATCGCGGTGAAGCGGCGCGGCACGCCGCTGCCCGTGGCGCCCGCCGGCTGGGGCGGCGACATCGTTGCGGTCGTCGCCGGGCTCGTGCTTTATGCCGTCCTCGCCTTCTGGTTCCACCCCTATGTCGTCGGGGTGCCGGTGATGGGCTGACCAAGCCCCTAAAAGAACACGAGGAAACCGTCCGACATGTCCGTCCAGTCCACTGTGCGCCGCCTCACCGCACCGGATATCCGCGCGAAGAAGGGCGGCGAGCCGATCGTCTCGCTCACCTCCTACCACGCCCATACCGCCCGCCTCATCGACCCACATGTCGACTTCATGCTGGTGGGCGATTCGCTGGGCATGGTGATGCACGGCATGGAGACCACCGTGCCGGTGACGGTGGAGATGATGATCCTGCAGGGCCAGGCGGTGATGCGCGGCTCCTCGCATGCGCTGGTGGTGGTCGACCTGCCCTTCGGCTCCTATGAGGGCTCGCCGCAACAGGCCTTCGCCACTGCCTCGAAGGTGCTGAAGGAGACCGGCGCCGGAGCGATCAAGCTGGAAGGTGGGCGCCGCATGGCCGAGACGGTGCGCTTCCTCGCCGACCGCGGCGTGCCGGTGATGGGCCATGTCGGCCTGACCCCGCAGGCGATCAACACGCTCGGCTCCTTCCGTGCGCTCGGCCGCGACGAGGCGAGCGCCGAGCTCATCCGTGATGATGCCCGCTCCATCGCCGATGCCGGCGCCTTCGCCATCGTGATCGAGGCGGTGGCCGAGCCGCTGGCTCGGCAGATCACCGCCGAGGTGGCGCCGCCCACCATTGGCATCGGCGGCTCGTCCGCCTGCGACGGGCAGATCCTGGTGCTGGAGGACATGCTCGGCCTGTCCGACCGGGTGCCGCGCTTCGTCAAGAAGTTCGCCGATATCGGCCCGTCCATCGGCGCGGCGGTGGAGGCCTATGCCTCCGAGGTGCGCGCGCGCTCCTTCCCCGGCCCCGAGCACGTCTACGCGCCGAAGAAGGGGTGAGCCTTCTGGCCTGCGTGCTTCGAGGCTCGGGCTTCGCCCGAGCACTTCAGCATGAGGTCGGTTGCTCCCACACCAAGCAGCCTCATCCTGAGGTGCGAGCCGAAGGCGAGCCTCGAAGGATGCTCGTTCTGGCGAGGCGGTGGAGAACCTTCCCGCGATTTGCCTTGTTGAAGCCGCATCGCTAGTTTACGCGGCCTTTCAGATACCGCCCGGCGCCCGCGTGCCGGTGCCTTGCGACGAGTTCCACGGACCGACATGGCTGACATCTTCCACGAGATCGACGAGGACCTGCGTCGCGAACGGTTCAACCGCCTTTGGACCCGCTACGGCGCCTATGTGATCGGCCTTGCCGTGCTGATCGTCCTCGCCGTTGCCGGCTGGCGCGGCTACGAGTGGTGGAAGCTCCAGCGCGACCAGGCCGCCGGCGCCAAGTTCGAGGCGGCCCTGCAGCTCGCCGCCGACGGCAAGGCCGCCGAGGCGGAGGCCGCGTTCCAGGCGCTGGAGAAGGACGGCACGAGCGGCTATCGCGTGCTGTCGCGCTTCCGCGCCGCCACCGAGCTCGCCAAGACCGACGCGGCCAAGGCCGTCGCCGAATACGACTCGCTGGCCAAGGATCCCTCGATCAGCCCGCTGATGCAGAACGTCGCGCAGGTGCGCGCCGCGCTGTTGCTGGTCGACACCGCCCCGCTCGCCGATGTCGAGGGCCGCATGAAGCCGCTCGACACGCCGGAAGGGGCGTTCCGCCACTCCGCGCGCGAGATCATCGGCCTCGCCCAGTACAAGGCCGGCGACTTCAAGGCGGCGACCGACACGTTCAGCGCCATCCTCAACGACGGGCAGACTCCGCCCGGCCTGCGCCGCCGCGCCGAGCTTATGCGCACGCTCGCTGCCGCTTCCATGCCGGTTCCCGCCCCAGCCGCTCCCGCGACGCCGCCGGCCGCCGCGGCGCCCGCCGTGCAGTGAGGTGAGCCTGATGCGCCCTGCGAAATCGCGGCTGCGCCGCACGCTGCTTCTGCTTCCCGTGCTCGGGCTGACACTCGCTGCCGCCGGATGCGAGACGCTTGAATCGCTGAACCCGTTCAACGAGCGCGAGAAGCCGTTGCCGGGCGCGCGTACGCCGGTATTCCCCGAGGGCGTGCCGGGCGTAGACTACAATCAGGCGCCGCCGCAGCCGGCGAACTCGACCTACGGCATGCCGTCGTCCGAGCCGACTCCGTCCACTCCCGCCCCCGCGGGTGCGGCTGCCACCCCGGCCCAGTGACGCTCGGCGCGGAGGCGCCACGCCCCATGACGATGACCGTCGCAATCGTCGGCCGGCCCAATGTCGGCAAGTCGACGCTGTTCAACCGCCTCGTCGGCAAGCGCCTCGCGCTGGTCGACGACCGGCCGGGCGTCACGCGCGACCGCCGCGAGGGCGACGGCCGGCTCGGCCATCTCTCCTTCCGCGTCATCGACACGGCGGGCCTCGAGGAGGCCAAGGCCGAGTCGCTCGAAGGACGCATGCGCGCACAGACCGAGGCGGCGATCGACGACGCTGACGTGCTGCTGTTCCTGATCGACGCCAAGGCCGGCGTCACGCCTTCCGACCGCGCCTTCGCCGATCTCGCCCGCCGCTCCGGTAAGCACACCATCCTTATCGCCAACAAGGCCGAGGCGCGGGGATCGGAAGGCGGCACGCTCGACGCCTATGCGCTCGGCCTCGGCGATCCGGTGGAGCTTTCCGCCGAGCATGGCGACGGCATGGCCGATCTCGTGCGCGCGCTCGCCGAATGCCTGCCGGACGACGCTGACGAGGAAGAGGACGAGACCACCTCCGAAGGCGGCCGACGCATCCGCGTCGCCGTGCTCGGCCGCCCGAATGCCGGCAAGTCGACCCTGATCAATGCCTTGCTGGGCGAGGACCGGTTGCTGACCGGGCCTGAGGCCGGCATCACGCGAGACTCCATCGCCGTCGATATCGAGCGGCATGGCGTGGCGCTGCGCGTCTTCGACACCGCCGGAATGCGCAAGCGCGCCCGCATCGACGACAAGCTGGAAAAGCTCTCAGTCGCCGACGGCCTGCGCGCCGCACGTTTCGCCGAGGTGGTGGTGGTGCTGATGGATGCCACCCATCCGTTCGAGGAGCAGGACCTGCGCATTGCCGACCTCGCCGAGCGCGAGGGCAGGGCGGTGGTGCTGGCGCTCTCCAAGGCCGACCTCGTCAAGGACCAACCCGGCATTGTCAAGCGCATGCGCGAGGAAGCCGACCACTGGCTGCCGCAGCTCAGGGGCGCGCCGGTGGTTCTCGTCTCCGGCCTGACCGGGGAGGGGCTCGATCGTCTCGTGCGGGCGGTCAGCGAGGCGCATCAGGTGTGGAACCGCCGCGTCGCCACCAACCCGCTGAACCGCTGGCTCAACGACACGACGAGCGAGCATCCGCCGCCGGCCGTGTCCGGCCGGCGCATCAAGCTGCGCTACATCACCCAGCCCAAGGCGCGCCCGCCGAGCTTCGTGCTGTTCTGCTCGCGCGCCGACGCGCTGCCGGAGAGCTATGTGCGCTATCTGGTGAACAATCTGCGCGCCAGCTTCGACCTGCCCGGTGTGCCGATAAGGCTCACGCTGCGCGAGAAGGACAATCCCTACGCCGAGAAGGATTAGGGCGGCGTCGGGATCGGAAGGGCGGAATCAAAAAAAGGGGACGGCATGGGCCGTCCCCTTTTTCATGCGGTGAGTTTCAAGCGTGAGGCTGTCACACCGGAACCGGGAATTCCTTCAGCCCGCGGCTGGGGAAGTCGTAGAGCTTGCCGGTCTCCTCGAAGCTCGGCAGGCAGAGCGACAGGATCGCCGCGGCTACTTCCTCCGGGGCGGGGAGCGTCTCCGGATCCTCGCTCGGGAACGCCTTGGCGCGCATGCGGGTGCGGATCGGGCCGGGATTGATCAGGTTCACCTTGAGGCTGGAGATGTTCATCACCTCGGTGGCCCAGGTGCGGGCGAGCACTTCCACCGCCGCCTTGCTGACGGAATAGGCCCCCCAGAAGGCCCGCGCCTTGTGCGCTGCGCCGGAAGAAACAAGCACCGCGCGGCCGGCGGTGGAGAGCCGCAGCAGCGGGTCGAGCGAGCGGATCAGCCGCCAGTTGGCGGTGAGGTTCACCGCGATGGCGTCGTCCCACTCGTTCGGCTCGACCTGGGCGAGGGGAGTGATCGGCCCGAGCACGCCGGCATTGCCGACGAAGACGTCGAGCTTGCCGAAGCGCTCGAACAGCGCGCCACCGAGCCGGTCGATGCCGGCGCCGTCCTTCATGTCGAGCGGCACCAGCGTGGCGGTCGAGCCGGCCTTCACGATCGCGTCGTCCAGCTCCTCCAGCGCGCCGGCGGTGCGGCCGACGGCGACCACATGCGCGCCGGCCTCGGCAAGGGCGAGGGCGGTGGCACGGCCGATGCCACGGGTGGCGCCTGTCACGAGGGCGATGCGCCCGGCGAGCGGGCGGGTCTCCGCCGCGGAGATGTCCGACATGGGTTTCCTCGAAGTTTCTTACGACGCGTCGGTCATCACCACCGACGGCGCGGAGCGTTTGGCCGGGCCGTGGAAGACCGCCTCGATATTGTTGCCCTCGGGATCGAGCACGAAGGCGGCGTAATAGCCGGGATGGTAGTCGCGCAGTCCCGGCGCGCCGTTGTCGCGCCCGCCGGCGCGCAGTGCAGCGGCATAGAAGCGCTGTACCGTCTCCTCGTCCGGCGCCTGGAAGGCGATATGGGCCCGCCCGGTGAGCGGTTCGCCCGGGAAGACGCACAGCTCGTCGGCGAAGAAGAAGCCGTCACAGTCGATGATCGGCACGCCGATCACTTCGAGCACGGCGCCGTAGAAGCGGCGGCAGGCGTCGAAGTCACGCACCACCAGCTGGATATGGTCGATGAGGCGCCCGCGATGCCATTCGTGGAGCTCGACCATGGCCGGTCAGCTCGCTTCGGCGAGCAGCGAGAGCTGCCGGGGGGCGACTTCGCCGACACGGTCAGTCAGCGGGGTCGGGTACTCGCCGGTGAAGCAGTGGTCGGTGAACTGCGGGCGCATCGGGTCGCGGCCCTCATAGCCCATCGACTTGTAGATGCCGTCGATGGAGAGGAAGGCGAGGCTGTCGGCGCCGATATAACGGCGCATGCCTTCGAGGTCGTGCGTCGCGGCGAGCAGCTTGTCGCGGTCCGGCGTGTCGATGCCGTAATAGTCCGGGTGGGTGATCGGCGGCGAGGAGATGCGGAAATGCACCTCGCGGGCGCCGGCCTCGCGCATCATGCGGACGATTTTGACCGAGGTGGTGCCACGGACCAGGCTGTCGTCGATCAGTACGATGCGCTTGCCCTCGACCACGGAGCGGTTTGCCGAGTGCTTCATGCGCACGCCCTGGTCGCGGATCGACTGGGTCGGCTGGATGAAGGTACGGCCCACATAGTGGTTGCGGATGATGCCGAGCTCGTAGGGGATGCCCGAGGCCTGCGCATAGCCGATGGCGGCGGGCACGCCGGAATCCGGCACCGGCACCACCACGTCGGCATCCGCCGGCGCCTCGGCGGCCAGCTGCATGCCCATGGTCTTGCGCACCTGGTACACCGGACGGCCGCCGACGATGGAGTCCGGGCGGGCGAAATAGATGTACTCGAAGATGCAGGGGCGCGGCGGCACCATGCCGAAGGGACGCAGCGTCTCCACCTTGTCGGAGGAGAAGACGATGACCTCGCCGGGCTCGATGTCACGCACGTGGCGCGCACCAATTATGTCGAGGGCGCAGGTCTCGGAGGTCAGGATCGGGTGGCCGTCGAGCTCGCCGAGCACCAGAGGGCGGATGCCGAGCGGGTCGCGGGCGCCGACCAACTTCTTGTTGGTGAGGCCGACGAAGGCATAGGCGCCCTCGATGGCGCGCAACGCCTCGACGAAACGCTCGGTGAAGCGGGCGCGGTTGGAGCGGGCGACGAGGTGCAGCATCACCTCGGTATCGGAGGTCGACTGGCAGATGGCGCCGTCGCGGATGAGCTGGCGGCGCAGCGTTAGGCCGTTGGTCAGGTTGCCGTTGTGGGCGATGGCGAAGCCGCCGCCGTCGAGCTCGGCGAAGAGCGGCTGCACGTTGCGCAGGATGGTCTCGCCGGTCGTCGAGTAGCGGACGTGGCCCACCGCGATATGGCCCGGCAGACGCTTGATCGCCTCGCCGTCGGAGAAGGCGTCGCCGACCAGGCCGAGGCGGCGCTCGGAGTGGAAACGGTTGCCGTCATAAGTGGTTATGCCGGCGGCTTCCTGTCCGCGGTGCTGCAAGGCGTGCAGGCCGAGGGCGGTGATGGCGGCGGCGTCGGGGTGCCCGAAGATGCCGAACACGCCGCATTCCTCACGCAGCGTGTCGCCGTAATCGTCGTAAAAATCGTCGGCTACTGCCGATTTGGACACCACCTCGTCAACGGCTATGTCGGCCATGGACTCTTCGCTCCGCTCCGCGCAGTCGAGGCTGCGCCCGCTCTCATGCTGAAATGCAACTGCGCCCCGGGGACGCCTTTGTCCCATGGGCGCGGTCGAATTATGGCGCCGGCGGCTTCGCCGGGCCGGGAGCAGCCGGCGCCGGTCCCGGATTGAACGGCTCGGGCGGCGGCTCCGTCGGCTCGGCCTCCCGCGAGTTGCGGATGTCGCGTATCAGCGTCTCGGGGTCTTCCGGCAATACGGAGATGAGCCAGTCACCCGCACTTTGCAAGACCACCTTGGACCGCGCGTCACGAATCCACTCGGGCTGGCCCTGCTCGTTCTGGACCAGCCAGTTGAAGAACAGGAAGGCCACAACCATGATCAGAAAGCCGCGCGCCAGCCCGAACAGGAAGCCGAGCGTGCGGTCGAGCGCGCCGATGCGGCTGTCGAGCACGAGGTCGGAGATGCGCACGGTGATGATCGAGACGATCAGCAGCGTGACGAGGAAGACGCCGCCCACGCTCGCCGCCATCGCGAAGGTGTCGTTCGCGATGTATTGCTTCGCGAGCGGCAGGACGTGCGGGTAAGCATAGAGCGTGACGACCGCCGCGATCACCCATGAGGCGATGGCGAAGACCTCGCGGACGAAGCCGCGGACCATGGCCAGAAGGCCGGAGATCACCATCACGGCGACGAGGATGATGTCGAGCAGCGTCAAGACTATCGCACCGTGACTGTGGTGGCTTCCGGCGAAGGCGGAGCGAATCTTTCGCGATTCGAGCCCAGAAGAGGGCCGCGCGAGCTATAGCGCGACCTGCCGCTTCCGTCATCCCTCTCGCGCCGGTTATCCCTCCTGACGTTCGCGCGCCGGGCGCCGGGCGCCTCTCGCGGCGATACCGGCGACGATGTCGCCGAGCGAGGAGACACTCTCGACGGCCAGCGGCGCCTCTTCCTTGGCGCCGTTCCCATTCCCCTTGGCAGAACCTTTGGCTTCCGGCGCGACGGCGCGGGTGAAGCCGAGCTTGGCCGCTTCCTTCAGCCGCGCCATGGCGTGGGGCACGGCGCGCACCGCGCCGGTGAGGCTGACCTCGCCGAAATACACGCCGTCCGGCGGCAAAACGGCGCCGGAGAGCGAGGAGACCAGCGCCGCGGCGACGGCGAGGTCGGCCGCCGGCTCGGTGATGCGGAAGCCGCCGGCGACGTTGAGATGTACGTCATGCGCGCCGAGCTTCACCCCGCAGCGGGCTTCCAGCACCGCCAGCACCATGGACAGCCGGCTCGGGTCCCAGCCGACCACGGCGCGGCGCGGCGTGCCGAGGCTGGTCGGCACGACGAGAGCCTGGATCTCCACCAGCACCGGGCGGGTGCCCTCCATGCCGGCATAGACGGCGGTGCCGGGTGCGCCGCGGTCACGGTTCGACAGGAAGAGTTCGGAAGGATTCGCCACCTCGGCGAGGCCGAGGCCGGTCATCTCGAACACGCCGATCTCGTCGGTCGGCCCGAAGCGGTTCTTCTGCGCCCGCAGGATGCGGAAATGATGCGCGCCGTCGCCCTCGAAGGAGAGCACGGCGTCCACCATATGCTCGACCACGCGCGGGCCGGCGATCTGCCCGTCCTTGGTGACGTGCCCGACGAGGATGACGGCCGCACCTGCGCGCTTGGCGAAGCGGATCAGTATCTGCGCCGAGGAGCGGACCTGCGTCACCGTGCCGGGGGCCGATTCCACCGTGTCCGTCCACATGGTCTGGATCGAATCGATCACGACCAAAGCGGGGCGCCTGCCCTCTGCCAGTGTAGCGACGATGTCCTCGACATTGGTCTCGGCGGCGAGCTCGACTGCCGCGCCGGCAAGGCCGAGGCGCTCGGCACGCAGGCGCACCTGCGCCACCGCCTCCTCGCCCGAGACATAGATGATGCGGTGGCCGGCTTCCGCCAGCGCCGCCGAGGCCTGGATCAGCAGGGTCGACTTGCCGATGCCGGGATCGCCGCCGATCAGCAGCACCGAGCCCGGCACCAGGCCGCCGCCGGCGACGCGGTCGAGCTCGGAAATGCCGACGCGGATGCGGGGTGCGTCTTCGGAGGTGCCGGACAGGCTTTCCAGCGCGATCAACCGGCCCTTGCGCCCGCCGCGTAGCGTCGCCGGCAGGGTGTCACCGGGCGGGGCTTCCTCGGCGATGGAGTTCCAGGCGCCGCAGGCGTCGCACTTGCCCTGCCAGCGCGTATGCGCGGCGCCGCAGACCTGGCAGATGAAGGAGGCGGTGCGCTTGGCCATGGCGGATCAGCAGCCCGAACGTGAATCGACCAGCGAGGTTCTAGCGCCATTCTGCGCGAGAACAAACAGGGATCAAGCGCCCTGCACCCAGCGGCGATGATAGCGCCGGCCGAGGCTGGTCAGAATCTCGTAGTCGATGGTGGCGGAATGGCGCGCGAGGTCCTCAAGGGCCAGCCCGTCGCCGAGCAGGGTGGCAAAGTCGCCCGCCGCCACCGCGTCCTCGTCGACATCGGTGATGTCGACGGCCAAGAGGTCCATGGAGATGCGCCCGATCAGCGGGCAGCGATGGCCGCCCACCACCGCCTCCGCCCCGGGACGCAGGTCCGAGGCGCTGGCGAGTCGCGGGATGCCGTCGGCATAGCCGGCGGAGAGGATGGCGACGCGGGATTCGCGCTTCGCCGTGTGCGCGGCGCCGTAGCCGATGGTCTCGCCCTCATGGACGCGGCGTATCTGAACGATGCGCAGGTCGAGCCGCACCACCGGCTGCAGCGGGGCGACGTCGGCGCGCGGGCGGGCGCCATAGACGGCGATGCCGGGGCGCACGAGGTCGAAATGGAGCGAGGGGTCGCCGAGCGCGCCGGCGGAATTGGCCAGCGAGGCGCGCACATCCGGGAACAGCGCCACAATTGCCTGGAAATCCTCGAGCTGACGGTCGGTGAGCGGATGGCCCGGCTCGTCGGCGCAGGCGAGATGGCTCATCAGGAGCGCTAGCGGGAAGCCGAGTTCGTCGCGTCCCTCGGCGACGTTCACCGCCTCGGCGGCGCTCAGTCCCAGCCGGTTCATCCCTGTGTCGACATGCAGAGCCGCCGGCAACGGTTCCCCGGTGCGCTCGCAGAATTGCTGCCAGCGCTCGATCTCCGGCACGCTGCCGAGGACCGGGAGCAGGGCGTGTTGCTGGTAGGTCGCTTCGGTGCCGGGGAAGAGGCCGTTGAGCACGAAGATCTCGGCGTCTGGCAGCAGTTCGCGCAGCTTGCGCGCCTCGCTCAACAGGGCGACGAAGAAGGTGCGCGCGCCCGCGTGCCACAGCGTCGAGGCGGTGGGGACGAGGCCGAGGCCATAGGCGTCGCCCTTCACCACGGCGGCGCATTTGGCCGGGGCGACGCGGGCGGCGACGTCCCGGAAATTCGCGGCGAGGGCGGAGAGGTCGATGGTGAGGACGCCGCCGGCCTCGTTCAGCGGGATGTCGCGGTCGGTCACGATGGCGAACTCAATGCTCGGGCAGACGGTCGTTCTGGGCCAGCGTCGTGAAGCGGGTGTACTGGGCCTCGAAGGCGACCTTCACCGTGCCGGTGGGGCCGTGGCGCTGCTTGCCGATGATGATCTCGGCGATGCCCTGCGCCGCCTTCATGTCCTGGTCCCACTTGAACCATTCCTCCGTGCCTTCCTTCGGCTCGCGGCTCTTGAGGTAATATTCCTCGCGGAAGACGAACATCACCACGTCGGCATCCTGCTCGATGGAGCCGGATTCGCGAAGGTCGGACAATTGCGGACGCTTGTCGTCGCGGCTTTCCACCTGACGCGAGAGCTGGGACAGCGCCATGATCGGCACGCCGAGCTCCTTGGCGAGCGCCTTCAGGCCGGTGGTGATCTCGGTGATCTCCTGCACGCGGCCCTGCGAGGAGCTCTTGGAGGAGCCGGTGAGCAGCTGGAGATAGTCCACCACCATGAAGTCGAGGCCGCGCTGGCGCTTGAGACGCCGCGCGCGGGCGCGCAACTGGGCGATGGAGATGCCGCCGGTGTCGTCGATATAGAGCGGGATCGTCTGCATCATCTGGGCGCAGCTGGCGAGCTTGTCGAACTCGTGCTCGGAGATGTCGCCGCGACGGATCTTGTAGGAGGCGATCTCGGCCTGCTCGGCGAGGATACGGGTGGCGAGCTGCTCGGCCGACATTTCCAGCGAGAAGAAGCCGACCACGCCGCCGTTGAGCGCCCGGATCGAGCCGTCCGGCAGCGTCTCCGACTGGTAGGCGGCGGCCACGTTGAAGGCGATGTTGGTGGCGAGCGACGTCTTGCCCATGGCGGGGCGGCCGGCGAGGATGATCAGGTCGGAGGGCTGTAGGCCGCCCATCATGTGGTCGAGGTCGTCGAGCCCCGAGGCGGTGCCGGACAGGTGCCCGTCGCGCTGGAAGGCGCGACTCGCCATGTCGACCGCTTCCTTGAGCGCATCGTTGAATTTCAGGAAGCCGCCATCGTAGCGGCCGGTCTCGGCGAGCTCGTAGAGCCGCTTCTCGGCGTCCTCGATCTGGTCCTGCGGCGTGGCGTCGATCGCCGCGTCATAGGCTTCGTTGACGATCTCCTCGCCGATCGCGATCAGGTCGCGGCGCACCGACAGGTCGTAAATGGTGCGGCCATAGTCCTCGGCGTTGATGATCGTCGTCGCCTCGGCGGCGAGGCGCGCGAGATATTGCGGCGCGGTCAGTCCGGCGACATCGAAATCCGCCGGAAGGAAGGTCTTCAGCGTCACCGGCGTCGCCACCTTGCCGGCGCGGATCAGCGCCGCCGCGGTCTCGTAGATGGCGATGTGGACCGGCTCGAAGAAATGCCGCGGCTCCAGGAAGTCCGAGACCCGGTAGAACGCCTCGTTGTTGACGAGGATGGCGCCGAGCAGCGCCTGCTCCGCCTCGATGTTGTGCGGGGCGCTGCGATAATTGGTGTCGGGCGCCGCCTGAGGGCGGGCAGGAGAATCGAGCATTTCGGTTCCGGCCTTGGACTGACCCGATAGGCCTATCGCACCTTCCCCCGCAGGGGAACGATTCGCAGAGCCAATGATCGGCCGGAAAGGTCCGGTGGAGAAGTGCGGGAACTGCGGGGATAAGTCCCGCTCGCGCTGGTGGTGGGCCGGCCGCGCTACACGGCCATACCGCTACTCCCCCGCCAGCCGCAGACCCGGCCGGCTCTCCTTCTCCATCCGCTTCAGCGCCGCCTCGCCCTCGGCGATGTAGCTGCGGGTGAGCGGCACCACGCCCTCGCGCTTGGCCAGCTGCACCTGGAAGATCATCATCCCCTGGTGGCGGAAGGCCATCTCGGAGGAGGCGAGGTAGAACTCGAACATCCGCACGAATCGCTGGTCGTAGAGCCGCTCCACCTCCTCGCGATGGGCGAGGAAGCGTTCGCGCCAGGCCTTCAGCGTCTCGGCATAGTGCAGGCGCAGGATTTCGATGTCGGTGACGAACAGGCCCGCGCGCTCGATGGCGGGCAGCACCTCCGACAAGGCCGGGATGTAGCCGCCGGGGAAGATGTATTTGGCGATCCATGGATTGGTGATGCCCGGGCCTTCCGAGCGGCCGATGGAGTGGATCAGGGCCACGCCGTCGTCCTTCAGAAGCTGCGCCACCTTGCCGAAATACTCGTCGTAATGGCCGATCCCGACATGCTCGAACATGCCGACCGAGACGATGCGGTCGAACGGGCCGGGCACGTCGCGATAATCCTGCAGGCGGAAATCGGCGCGGTCGGCAAGCCCGCGTTCCTCGGCGCGGCACCGGGCGACGCCGTGCTGTTCCTGGGAGAGGGTGACGCCGGTCACCTTCGCCCCGGCATTGCCCGCGAGATAGAGCCCCATGCCGCCCCAGCCGCAGCCGATGTCGAGCGCGGTGAGGTCCGGCTTGTCGAATTTCAGCTTGGCGGCGATGTGGCGCTTCTTGGCGAGCTGGGCGTCGTCCAGCGACTGGCCCGGATGCTCGAAATAGGCGCAGGAATATTGCCGGTCGGCGTCGAGGAACAGCGAGTAGAGCCGCCCGTCGAGGTCGTAGTGATGGGCGACGTTCTTCTGCGCCCGCGCCCTGTGATTGAACTGCGCCAGACGCCGGAAGGCGAAGCGCAGCTTCATCAAGAGCTTGGCGCTGGTGCTCGGAACGGTGCCGAGGCCGACATGGGCCATCAGCAAGGCGAGCACGCCGGCCATGTCGCCTTCCTCGATGACGAGGCCGCCTTCCATATAGGCCTCGCCGAACTTCAGCTCGGGATCGAGGACGATCTGGCGCTGCCAGGCTTCGGAGGTGAAGCGCACGACGAGCGGCTCGCCCGTGCCGTCTCCGAAGACGGCGCGCGCGCCGGACGCAAAGATGACGGTGAGGGAACCGTGGCGCACGAGGCGCCCGAGGACCTGCGAGAGCAACCGTTCCATCGGCCAACTCCAACGGTACGAGCGGCTCCGGACGCCAACCACCAGCGGCTTCATCCAGCCGCCAGGGCTCTTCTTCAAGCGCGCAGACCGCCTGCCCAGCCCCTGGGCATGTCATTGATGCTGCATATCATTGCATCACATCTATCGCGTCGCAACATTCCCTGTATTTCAAACGCATGCAAAAAAGCCCGGCCGCGAACGGCCGGGCTACGCAATTCGACGTATTACGTTGGGTAAATGCTTCAGGCCTGCTCGGCTTCAGCCTCGTCGCCGGCCTCGGCCGGAGCTTCCTCCAAGTATTCGTCCTCTTCCTCGTCGTCGCGCACGACGGTGAGGTCTTCACCACGCGACTGGCGGGCGGCTTCCTCGGGGCTGCGGGCGACGTTGGCGCGGACGGTCACCTCGACCTCCGGGTGCAGCGTCACCGGCACCTCGTGCAGGCCGATGGTCTTGATCGGGTGGTTGAGCACGATCTGGTGACGGGCGACCGAGAAGCCAGCCGCAGTCAGCGCCTCGGCGATGTCGCGGGTCGACACCGAGCCGTAGAGCTGGCCGGTCTCGCCAGCCTGGCGCACCAGCACCACCTCGGTGCCGTTGAGCTTCTCGCCGACCTTGGCGGCCTCGGTCTTGAGCTCGAGATTGCGGGTCTCAAGCTGGGCCTTCATGGTCTCGAAGCGGGTCTTGTTCTCCTTGGTGGCGCGCAGCGCCTTGCCCGAGGGCAGGAGGAAGTTGCGGGCGAAACCGTCCTTGACGCGGACGACTTCACCCATCTGGCCGAGCTTGGCCACGCGTTCCAGCAGAATGACTTCCATTTCAGTTCTCCGTTCGATTCGTCAGTTTCTTGGAATTCGGCATCAGCCGTCATTGGCCGCGGGCGGCCCCTTGGGCGGGCTCCCGCGCTTGAAGCGGCCGCGAAGGCCGAAGAGGGTCTCGGCGAGGCCGAGCAAAGCGAGGGCGGCGAAGGGCCAGCCCAGCGCCAGCGCCGCGATCCACACCGTGGCGATGACCAGCGTGCGCCCCGCCGCGCCGCGGGTGATCCAGTGGATCGTCGCAAGGCCGATGAAGGCGAATGCCATGACCAGCGTCGCGCCGAGCAGTTCCGCGAGCAGGCCGACGAAGCCGTCGTCGAGGCTGGCGGCGATGAGGGCGCCGATCAGCAGCGCCACGCTGGCGCGGGGCACGGATATGGCGGCGAGGTCCGGCCAGGGCCGCATCAGCCGGCCGGAAAGGCGTGCGGCATGGGCGGCGAGCCAGAGATTGGCGAGCTGCGTCACCATGGTGACGACGGCGGCGGCCGGCGGCATGACGATGACCAGGAGGTCGACCAGCCGGCCGGTATCGGCGCCGGGAACGCCGGGGTGTTCCTCGAACATCGCCTGGAACATCTCGCGCAGCGCCGCCTGGTAGCCCTCGACGCTGCCGGCCACCAGCGGGATCAGCGCGGCGACCGCAAGGCAGCCGAGGATGGCGGCGGCAAGCACGACGCGACCGACAGGAAACCATTCGAGCGGGCCGTCCGGCTGCGCCTGCCGCGCCATCAGCGCGAGATAGGCGAGCGCATAGGCCGGCAGGCCGACGCCGGCGACATAGGCGGTCAGCAGCTCGAGGCCGAAGAAGACGCCGATACCGACCGCAGCGGTCGAGGCGGCCACCAGCGCCGAGAGATGCGACCAGCCGAGGCCGACGATGAGGACGGGCAGGGGAGCGAGGTAGAACAGCGGCAAGGCGAGGGCACTGCCGGTCGCGACGGTGGCGACCAGGAGGGCTGACGCCACGCCGGCGCCGAAGGCTATGAGCCAGTTCTGAACCATCGACGAGCTGTCCCGCTCCGAGCGGTTAGAGGCGGATCCATGTCCGCCCCAGCTGAAGGACCGCCGGGACCATCCCGCGGGCCTGTCGCAAAATCTGAAAGTCGGCGTCCCCGGCCTTGGCCGAGGACGCAAAACGTCACGCGATCAGCGGATCACGAAGGGCAGCAGGCCGAGGAAGCGGGCGCGCTTGATCGCCTGGGCGAGCTCGCGCTGCTTCTTGGCGGAGACCGCCGTGATGCGCGAGGGGACGATCTTGCCGCGCTCGGAGATGTAGCGCTGCAGCAGCCGCACGTCCTTGTAGTCGATCTTCGGGGCGTTGGCGCCGGAGAACGGGCAGGTCTTGCGACGACGGAAGAAGGGGCGACGCGCGCCCGTGTTGGCGGAAGGACCGCCGGTGCCACCGAAAGCCATCACTCAGTCTCCACGCTGGCCGGAGCCTCATCACGATCACGGCGCGGGCCGCGATCACCACGGTCGCCGCCGAAGCCGCGATCGCCGCCGCCGAAGCTGCGCCCGCCGCCAAAGCCGCGGTCACCACCGAAGCCACGGTCGCCGAAGCCGCGCTCGCCGCGGTCGTCGCGGTCGCGCTTCTGCAGCATGACCGACTGACCCTCCTCCAGCTCCTCGACGCGGATGGTCAGGAAACGCAGGACGTCCTCGTCGATGCGCTGCTGACGCTCCAGCTCGGCGATCGCCGCCGCCGGGGCGTCGACGTTGAGCAGGGAGAAGTGGGCCTTGCGGTTCTTGCGGATGCGGTAGGTGAGCGTCTTCACGCCCCAATACTCGGCCTTGGTGACCGAGCCGCCATTCGCCTCGATGATGCCCTTGAAGCGGGCGGTGAGTTCCTCGACCTGCTGCGCCGTCACATCCTGGCGCGCGAGGAACACGTGCTCGTAGAGAGCCATGTCTCGTGCCTTTCCTTTTGATTCCCGCACGATTGCGGGCCATCATCCCGGCGCCGAGCCCTTCGAGCCCCGGAAAGGCTCGAACAATCTCGAAGGCGGGGACACGGGACGACGCGGACCCTCGGGTCCGCTGCCGCGCAAGGCAAAAGCCAAAGCACAGCCGTCCGTTCAGCCCCCGGCCGGGACCGACAGTGCGCGCGCTTATACGCGAAAATGCCCGGAAATCAAGCCGCCGCAGCCAGCCGGCGACCGCGGCGCGGTCTCGACGCCCGCGCGTGCGGCCCAATGATATAAAGGCGTTGAGAAGCCTGCCGCCTCGGCCACATCCCCGCCCCGCAACTTGACAGGAAGCGCTCGGCAGTGTTCCTGCCGCCGCTAATTCTTAACAGGCAGGTTTCGTCACGTCATGAGCAGCGCCTTCGTGTTCCCCGGGCAGGGCAGCCAGGCGGTCGGCATGGGCAAGGCCCTCGCCGATGAGTTCGCCGTCGCCCGCGCCGTGTTCGAGGAAGTCGACGAGGCGCTGGGCGAGAAGCTGTCTTCCGTCATGTGGGACGGGCCGATCGAGACGCTGACGCTCACCGCCAACACCCAGCCGGCGCTGATGGCGGCTTCGCTCGCGGCGCTGCGCGTGCTGGAGAGCGAGGCCGGCCTCGACCTGAAGCGCGACGCCGCCTTCGTAGCCGGCCATTCGCTGGGCGAATATTCGGCGCTCGCCGCCGCCGGTTCCATCTCCATTGCCGATACCGCCCGGCTGCTGCGCCTGCGCGGCACCGCCATGCAGGCGGCCACCCCCGTCGGCACCGGCGCCATGGCCGCGATCCTCGGCCTCGACTTCGACAAGGTCGCCGCTGTCGCCGCCGAGGCTGCCCAAGGCGAGGTCTGCGACATCGCCAATGACAATGCGCCCGGTCAGGTCGTGGTCTCCGGCAACGCCGCCGCCGTGGAGCGGGCCTGCGAGATCGCCAAGCGCGAGGGCGCCATGCGTGCCATCCTGCTCACCGTGTCCGCGCCGTTCCATTGCAGCCTGATCGCCTCGGCCGCCGACGCGATGCGCGAGGCGCTCGCGGGCGTCGAGGTGCGTGCGCCCAAGGTGCTGCTCGTCGCCAACGTCACCGCCGCGCCGGTCGTCGATCCGGCCGAGATCCGCGCGCTGCTGGTGAAGCAGGTGACCAGCACCGTGCGCTGGCGCGAATCCGTTGCCTTCATGGCCGAGCAGGGCGTGACCCGCCTGGTCGAGGTCGGCACCGGCAAGGTACTGTCCGGCCTCACCAAGCGTATCGCCCGCCACGTCGCCGCCGCGAATGTCGGCACGCCCGATGATATCGCCGCCTTCGCCGCCGCCCCTGCGGACGCGTGAAGGCTTCGGCGAGAGATTTCAGGAGATTCCCGTGTTCGATCTGACTGGCAAGACGGCCCTCGTCACCGGCGCTACCGGTGGCATCGGCGGCGCCATCGCCAAGGCGCTGCATGCCCAGGGCGCGACGGTCGCCATCTCCGGCACGCGTCGGGAAGTGCTGGAGACGCTGGCCGGCGAACTCGGCGAGCGCGTCCATGTGTTGCGCTGCGACTTGTCGAACACCGAGCAGGTCGAGGCGCTGGTGCCGCAGGCCGAGGAGACCCTCGGCGAACTCGACATCCTCGTCAACAATGCCGGCATCACCCGTGACGGGCTGTTCGTCCGCCTGACCGACGAGATGTGGGACCAGGTGATCGCGGTGAACCTCACCGCCGGCTTCCGCCTGACCCGCGCCGCCGCCCGCTCCATGATGCGCCGTCGTACTGGCCGCATCATCGGCATCACCTCGGTGGTGGGCGTCACCGGCAATGCCGGGCAGGGCAACTACGCCGCCGCCAAGGCCGGCATGATCGGCATGTCCAAGGCGCTGGCCAAGGAAGTCGCCGCCCGCGGCGTGACGGTGAACTGCATCGCGCCGGGCTTCATCGCCACGCCGATGACCGACGTTCTGAACGACAAGCAGAAGCAGGCGATCCTCGCCGCCGTGCCGGCCAACAAGCTGGGCACGCCGGAGGACATCGCCGCCGCCGCCGTCTACCTCGCCTCCAACGAGGCCGCCTATGTCACGGGCCAGACGCTGCACGTGAATGGCGGGATGGCGATGATCTGATTCAAGGCCACCAAAGCCGCGCGGGACCTTGCCTTAGGGCGCTGGTTTTGCCGGTTGAAGTGTGCTAACGACCGCCACGGCTCACAGGGGCGGACGCCGCGTAAGAGGCGCGGAAATGTCCGGGCACCTCCTGTAATCGGGGCAGAAAACAGGCCGCCTACACCGCGTTCGCGCGGGGGCCAGATGGAACAACGTAGCAAACCTCCGGATACGGACGAGGGTGAACCGATGAGCGATATTGCCGAGCGCGTGAAGAAGATTGTAGCCGAGCATCTGGGCGTCGAGCCCGAGAAGGTTACCGAGAATGCCAGCTTCATCGACGACCTCGGCGCGGACAGCCTCGACACGGTCGAGCTGGTCATGGCTTTTGAAGAAGCGTTCAACTGCGAGATTCCGGACGACGCCGCCGAGACCATCCTGACGGTCGGCGACGCCATCAAGTTCCTGGAAAAGAACGCGGCCTGAGGGCCCTCGCGCGCTGCGGCGGTTCCCCGCCGCGGCGCCATCCCAGCATGAAGTTCTCCGGAGACATCGGATGAGGCGCGTCGTCGTTACCGGCCTCGGCATGGTGACGCCGCTCGGTTGCGGCGTCGACACCAGCTGGAGCCGCATTCTCGAAGGCAAGAGCGGCGCGCGCCGCATCGAGACTTTCGAGGTCGAGGACCTGCCCGCCAAGATCGCCTGCCAGGTCCCTCGCGGCGACGGCTCGGACGGCACCTTCAATGCCGACGAGTGGATGGAGCCGAAGGAGCAGCGCAAGGTCGACGACTTCATCATCTATGCGATGTCGGCGGCGACCCAGGCGCTTAACGATGCCGGCTGGCATCCCTCGACCTATGAAGAGCAGATCTCGACCGGCGTTCTCATCGGCTCCGGCATCGGCGGCCTGAATGGCATCGCCGACACCTCGATCCTGCTGAAGGAGCGCGGTCCGCGCCGTGTCTCGCCCTTCTTCATTCCCGGCCGCCTGATCAACCTCGCGGGCGGCTACGTGTCGATCGAGCACGGCCTCAAGGGGCCGAATCATGCCGTCGTCACCGCCTGCTCGACCGGTGCCCATGCCATCGGCGATGCCGCCCGGCTGGTCATGTTGGGTGATGCCGACGTCATGGTGGCTGGCGGCACCGAATCGCCGATCAGCCGCATCGGCATGGCCGGCTTCGCCGCCTGCCGCGCGCTGTCGACCAGCTTCAACGACACGCCCGAGAAGGCCTCGCGCCCCTATGACAGGGACCGCGACGGCTTCGTCATGGGCGAGGGCGCCGGCGTCGTGATCGTCGAGGCGCTCGACCACGCGCTGGCGCGCGGCGCCAAGATCTATGGCGAGATCGTCGGCTACGGCATGTCGGGCGACGCCTTCCACATCACCGCCCCCTCCGAGGACGGCGACGGCGCCTATCGCAGCATGCAGGCGGCGCTGAAGCGGGCCGGCATCTCGGCCTCCGAGATCGACTACATCAACGCCCACGGCACCTCGACCATGGCCGACGAGATCGAGCTCGGCGCGGTGACGCGCCTGCTTGGCAACGCGACGGCGACCGCCTCGATGTCCTCGACCAAGTCGGCCATCGGCCATCTGCTCGGCGCCGCCGGGGCGGTGGAGGCGATCTTCTCGCTGCTGGCGATTCGCGACCAGATCGCGCCGCCGACGATCAATCTCGACAATCCTTCGGTCGAGACGGCGCTCGATCTCGTGCCGCACACGGCGCGCAAGCGCGAGGTCAATTACGCGCTGTCGAACTCCTTCGGCTTCGGCGGCACCAACGCTTCGCTGGTCTTCAAGCGCTACGCGAACTGACCGCACAGGGTTGCGGATGCCGGGGAAAGCGTGATTTTCCCGGCCGGCGGGCTTCCCGCTTTCGCCATTTTTTGGGGTAGTCTGCGCCTGAGCCTTCCGGTCCGGATGGAATCATCCGGGCGACGGGAAAGCGCTCCAGGTTCAACGAGCCAGGGCATGTTCTCATCGAGGAAGCCGTCCGGCTTCCGCCGAACATGTCCCGGCGTTGCGCCACCTGTGAACGCCCGGCGAGGCCCCGATGACCGACGAGATTGCTCCGACGCCGACCGGCGCTCCTGCTTCCACCCCCACCGGGAAGCAGCCTGACCGCCACTGGGCGTCGCGCCGCGCGCACCATCCGGTGATCGCTGCCGGCAGCGCCCTCTTCACCCTGCTTCTCGTCGCCATGGTGCTCGGCGGCGGCGCGCTGTGGATCGGCGATGCCCGCTACCGCGCGCCCGGCCCGCTCGCCGCGGACAAGGCGGTGGTCGTGCCGAATGAGTACGGCGTGATGGATATCGCCGACCTCCTGGTGAAGCAGGGCGTGATCGCCGACAAATGGGTCTTCGTCGGCGCCGCCGTCGGCACCCGCGCTTCCGGCAAGCTCAAGGCCGGCGAATACGCCTTCCCGCAGGGTGCCTCGATCGCGCAGGTGCTCGACACCATCGTGTCGGGCAAGGTGCTCGAATACACCGTCACCATTCCCGAGGGGCTGACAAGCGACCAGATCGTGCAGCGGCTGATGGACGTACCGGAGCTCTCGGGTTCGATCCGTCAGGTGCCGCGCGAGGGCAGCCTGATGCCGGACACCTACAAGATCACCCGCGGCACCTCGCGCGAGGACGTGCTGCGCCGCATGGCGCGCACGCAGGACGCCGAGCTGAAGGAGATCTGGGAGAAACGCGACCCCTCCGTGCCGCTGAAGTCGCCGGAGGAACTCGTCATCCTCGCCTCCATCGTCGAGAAGGAGACCGGCGTCGCCGAGGAGCGCCCGCTGGTGGCGGCGGTGTTCGTCAACCGACTCAACAAGAAGATGAAGCTGCAGTCGGATCCGACCATCATCTACGGTCTGGTGCGCGGCAAGGGCCGGCTCGACCGGCCGATCACCCGCACCGACATCACCAGCCCGACGCCCTTCAACACCTACGCCATCGTCGGCCTGCCGCCCGGACCGATCGGCAATCCCGGCCGCGCCTCGCTGGAGGCGACCGCCAACCCCGCCAAGACGAAGCATCTCTACTTTGTTGCCGACGGCACCGGCGGCCACGTCTTTGCCGAGACGCTGGACCAGCACAACAAGAACGTCACGCGCTGGCGCCAGATCGAGCGCGACCAGAACGCGGCCGGCACGCCGGCGGGCACTTCGGGCAATACCGGCGTGCCGCACGAGATCGACTGAAGCGTCCCCGCCGCCCACCGCAATATCGCACGCCTCGCTTGAGGCGTGCAGCACGCGCCGTTATGTTCCGCCCGCCGCAGGGGGCCGCAGTGGACCGGGGCGGGCAAGGGGTAAGAGTATGGCGCTCGCCAGCATGACAGGCTTCGCACGCACGCAGGGCACCAGCGGCGCGTGGGGCTGGGCCTGGGAGCTGAAGTCGGTCAACGGCAAGGGCCTCGACGTCCGGCTGCGCCTCCCCGCCGGCTGGGAAGGGCTGGAGCCGGGCCTGAAGCAGATCGCCTCGCGCGTGCTGGCCCGCGGCAACGTCAATGCCAACCTGTCCATGACGCGCTCCGATCCCGAAGTCAGCGTGCGCATCAATGAGGACGTGCTGCGCGCCGTCGCCCATTCCGTGCGCAAGGTTGCCGCCGAACTCGACGCGCCGCCGGTGCGGCTGGAGAGCCTGCTCGGCCTCAAGGGGGTGATGGAGATAACCGAGGCCGAGGAGAGCGAGGAGCAGCGCCGCGCCGCCGAGGCGGCGGTGGTCTCAGGCTTCGAGAAGGCTTTGGCCGACCTATCCGCCATGCGGGCGCAGGAAGGCGCTGCGCTCGGCATCGTGCTGGGCGAGCGGCTCGACGGCATCGCCGCGCTCACCGCGGCGGCCGAGGCCAACCCGGCCCGCCAGCCCGACGCGATCCGCACCAAGCTGCACGAGCAGCTGCGCGTGCTGATGGAGTCGGGGGTGAATTTCGATCCCGACCGGCTGCATCAGGAGGCACTGCTGATGGCCTCCAAAGTCGATGTGCGCGAGGAGCTCGACCGGCTGGTCGCCCATGTCGCCGCCGCGCGCGCCATGCTGGGCGAGGGCGGGGCGGTCGGGCGCCGGCTCGACTTCCTGGCGCAGGAATTCAACCGCGAGACCAACACGCTCTGCTCCAAGGCCAACGACGTGTCGCTGACCGCCATCGGGCTGGAGCTCAAGGGCCTCGTGGAGCAATTCCGCGAGCAGGTCCAGAACATCGAGTGAGGCGACGCGCATGACCAACCCACCCGCCATTTCGGTCGCGCGCCGCGGGCTGATGCTGGTGCTGTCCTCGCCCTCGGGCGCGGGCAAGTCGACGCTGGCCCAACTGCTCCTGAAGGAGCACCCCGAGATGCACCTCTCGGTGTCCGTCACCACGCGTGACCGGCGTCCGAGCGAGGTCGAGGGCATCCACTACCACTTCATCAAGCGCGAGCGCTTCGAGAAGCTGCGCGACACCGGCGACCTGCTGGAATCCGCCGAAGTGCACGGCAATTTCTACGGCACGCCGCGCGAGCCGGTGGAGACGGCGCTGGCGGCCGGCAAGGACGTGCTGTTCGACATCGACTACCAAGGCACGCTGCAGCTCTACGAGAAGATGCGCGCCGACATCGTCGGCGTGTTCATCCTGCCGCCCTCGGCCACCGAGCTGAAGACGCGGCTGGAGCGGCGGGCGGAGGACGCCTCCGGCGTGATCGAGAAGCGGCTGAAGAATGCCCGCACCGAGATCGCCCACTGGGAGGAATACGACTACGTGCTGGTCAACGAGGACCTGAACACGACCTTCATCAACCTGCAGGCCATTCTTTCCGCCGAGCGCCTGCGCCGCCAGCGCCAGCTCGGCCTTGCGCCTATCATCGAGCGGCTGGACGAGGAACTGGCGGCGATGACCGCCTAGGCGGTCCGCATCGCCTTCCAGGCATTAGCGAGGGCGACGAAGCCCTCTACCGGAATGCGCTCGGCCCTTTCGGTCGGCTCGATGCCGGCGGCGGCAAGCAGTTTGCCCGCATCCACGCCGAGGCTCTTCAGGCTCTGGCGCAGCATCTTGCGGCGCTGGCCGAAGGCGGCTTCCGTCACCTTCTCCAGCGCCTTCAACTCGCAGGGCAGGGGTTTTTCGCGCGGGACGATATGCACCACCGAGGAGGTCACCTTGGGCGGCGGCACGAAGGCTGAGGCGGGCACATCGAAGGCGATGCGCGCATTGGCCCGCCAGCCGGTGAGCACGGCGAGCCGGCCGTAATGGTCGCTGCCCGACGCGGCGACGATGCGCTCGGCCACCTCGCGCTGGAACATCAGCGTCAGGCTCTCATACCAAGGCGGCCAGGGATCGCTCGTCAGCCAGCCGACCAGCAGCGGCGTCGCGATGTTGTAGGGCAGGTTCGCGACGATGGCCGCGCGGGTGCTGGCGGGAATGAGCGCCGCATAGTCGGCGGCGAGGGCGTCGCCCTCCACCACCTCCAGCCGACCCGGATAATGTGCCGCGACTTCTGCCAGCGCGGCGATGCAGCGGCGGTCGCGCTCTATGGCGATCACCTTGTCCGTTCCGAGCGCCAGCAGCGCGCGGGTGAGGCCGCCCGGTCCCGGGCCGACCTCGATGACGGTCAGTCCTTCCAGCTTCCCCGCGGTGCGGGCGATCTTCGAGGTGAGGTTGAGATCGAGCAGGAAGTTCTGCCCCAGCGACTTCAGCGCCGAGAGGCCATGCTCGCGGATCACCTCGCGCAGCGGCGGGAGATCGTCGACGCTCATCTCGCGCTCACGCCGTCGGGCCGAACGCCAGCGCCGCGTCCGCCGCCGCCCGGTCGCGCTCGGCGAGCCGCCGGGCGAGCCGTAGCGCCTCGATCAGGCTCGACGGGTCGGCGCGGCCGGTGCCGGCGATGTCGAAAGCGGTGCCGTGGTCGGGCGAAGTGCGCACGAAAGGCAGTCCGAGCGTGACATTGACCGCGCGGTCGAAGGCGAGCGTCTTCACCGGCGCCAGCACCTGGTCGTGATAGGCGCCGATGGCGACGTCATAGGTCCGCCGCGCGGCGGGATAGAAGAGGGTGTCGGCAGGCAGAGGTCCCCGCGCGTCGATCCCTTCGCGCCGCAAGGCCTCGACGGCGGGGCGCGTGACCTTCTCGTCCTCCTGCCCGATCGTGCCGTCCTCGCTGGCGTGCGGATTGAGGCCGCAAAACGCGAGGCGGGGGCTGGCGATGCCGAAGCGGCGCGTCAGGTCGCGGGCGACGATGCGCCCGGTCTCGATGAGCAGCTCCTGCGTGAACAGGCGCGGCACCTCGGCGATCGGCACATGGATGGTGGCCGGCACGACCGCGAGGTCCGCGGACCAGATCATCATCACCGGGCGCGGCGCCGGGTTGCCGGCAAGGTGGGCGAGATACTCGGTATGGCCGGGGAAGGTGAAGCCGGCGGCGTAGAGCACCGCCTTGGAGATCGGGTTGGTGACGATGGCGCCGGCGCGGCCCGCCTGCACCAGTCCGACCGCCGCGTCGATGGCGGCGCGGGCCGACGGCGCGCTGCTGTCGTCCGGCCGTCCCGGAGTAGCGGTGACGCGCGGCCCGACGGGGACGACCGGCAGGGCGGTGAGGAACAGGCGGGAGGCCTCCTCCGGCGTGCTCTCCTCGACCGGCACGGCGAGACCGAGAAGCTCCGCGCGTGCACGTAGAAGTTCAGGATCACCAGTGACGAGAAAGGGCGGCAGGCTGCGCTCGGCGCGCAGCATCCAAGCTTCCAGCGCGATGTCGGGCCCTATGCCGGCAGGATCGCCCGACGACAGCGCCAGCACGGAAGATGGGGAGGGCGCCATGGCCGTCCTAGCGGTATTGTATCATGGCACCCTTGCGGGCTTCCGCCAGAAGCCGCTTGGAGACGGCCTCGAACTGCTTGGTCTCCAGATCGGCCCGGACCTCGCGCTTCTGCGCGCTCTCGCCGACGACCTCGCGCCGTGCGCAGATGGCGACCATCTCGATGCCGGCGCGGGTGACTTCGGGCGGCGTAAGCTGGCCGACCGGCGTGCTGTCCATCACCTTGCGCACGCCCTCGCTCATGTCGGCGGAGGTGCGGATGACCGGATCGCGTACCACGGCCTCGCGCATGCCGCGGACGGTGGCGACGCCGCCGTCGCAGCTGGTGAAGCTCTTGCGCAGGCTGTTGGCCTCGGCCATGCGCTGCGAGCGCTGCGCCGGGTTGGCGGTGCGGCCGACGACGAGGACGACCTGGCGAATGGTGTATTCGGTTGTGCGCTGGGCCTTGGTGAGATCCTCGCCCTTGGTCTGCAGCGCCGCGAACACGTCGGAATCACGCACGGTGGCGGCCGAGGAGTAGCGGCCGCGCACATAGCTGTTCCAGACGTAATCGGCGCGCATCTTGGTCTTCAGCATGCGCGCATCAAGGCCCGACTGGGTGAGCGCCTGGGTAAGCTGATCGGGCGTGCGGCCGGAGCGGTTCGCCATACGCGCGAACATCTTCTCGATCTCGTCCTTGTCGGCGGTGACCCCGCCGCGCTCGGCCGTGATGATCTTGAGCCGCTCGTCGATCAGGTCCTCGAGCGCCTGCTTCTGGCTCAGCGACAGGCGTTCGGTCAGCTGGGCGAGCTTGATGCGCTGCGCCACGTCGAAGCTGGTGATCGGCTGACCCTGCACCATGACGAGGATCCCCTGGGCGCTGGCGGCGCCGGGGAAGGCGGCAAGGGCGCAGGCGGCGACCATGCCGGCGACCAGGGTCCGGGCCGCCCGCTCCGCGATCAGACGACGGCAGGCGCGCCAACCATCCCGTATCCAGGCCCCTGCGAGCATGTTGCGTCCCGTTCTTCCTTCCCGCCGCGCGGCGGCGATCCTTGGCGTTCCACCGATCGCGCTTTCTGATCGGCGGATGTGGCGTCAATGCGACGCCGGAAGCTAGTCGTCCGAACCGAGGACGGAGCCTACGTCGGAGGAGAAGCCGGCCTCGCCGAGCGTCTTCAGGGTGATGGTGACCAGCACCGTGTCGACCCGCTCGCGGTTGCCGCTCTCCGTATAGTCCGAGCGATAGCTCAGCGCGAGGCCGAAGCACTCGTCGATATAGGAGATGCCGAACAGCGTGTAGTCGATCTCGTCGAGGTTGAGGTTGTAGCGGGCGGCAGCCCGGATGCTCCAGTTCTCGTTCAGCTTGAGCGAGCCGGTGCCGAGGATGCCTTCGCGCTCCTCGTAATAGCCGAGCAGCGGCTGCGCAGTGTAAAGGCCGTACAGGGCCGAGACCGACAGCTTGTCGATCACCGCGCGGCCTTCGACCTCGTAGCGCTGCACCGACCAGTCGTCGTGGTCGAACCGGAAGCGGTTGATCACCGAGAAGTTCTTGGTCGGCTGGTAGTAGAGGCGGGCGACGTAGTCGGAGGTGTCGTCCTCGAGGCCCGATTCCGCACCGGTGTTGGCCATGTCGAGCTCCGAATAGGAGTTCAGGCCGAACAGTTGGTAGGACTGGCCGAACAGGGCGTTGACCTGGCCGCCATTGTTGAAGTTGGCGGTATACTGCACGCCGACATTGGCGCGCCCGCCGCCCTCGACGCGGTCATAGCCGGAATATTTGCTGATCTCGAACAGGTTGGTGTCGTCGAAGATCAGGCTCTGCGCGTCCTCGTTCGGGAACTGGCCGATGTCGGTCTCGTCCGGACGGATGATGACCTGGGCGATCGGCTCGATGGTCTGGGTACCCCAGCTCTGCGTCGAGATGAACGGGTAACGGTATTCCAGGCCGACGGCCGGCATGGCGCGCACGAGCGAGTCGTCCCCGCTGGGCAGCCACGGAAAGTCTTCCGCTTCGGTCTGCACCGAGGCGAGGTCGAGCTGCATGTTGAAGAACGGCGTCCAGGTCTGGCCGGCCGCGTCGATGAAGGTGCGGCGCCAGTCGACCACGCCGGTCGCGCGGGTGTAGCTGCCGGCCATGCCGCGCATGAGGCAGGCCTCGCGTACGCTCACATCCGGCGGGATGCGGCTGAGGTCGCACTGGTTGGTGGGACCGTCATAGAGCGTCGGGAAGAGCGGGGCGTACAGCGCCGAGGTCGCGCGCAGGTCGATCTCCTGGCGGCTCAGGCTGGTCAGGTTGAAGTCATAGCTGAACTGGCCGCCGAACACCGACTGGCCGAGCGTCTTGCTGTAGTCGATGACCGGATGGACGACCGGCTGCTGATCCTGAACGTCATAGGAGGTCAGGCCGGTGAAATACATCGCCCGGGCGTCGAAGTAGCTGCGGTCGCCCTGGCCGACGAGGTAGAGCTGCGAGGTCACCTCGCGGACGCTTTCGCTGATGAGGTTGTAGTCCTCCAGGAAAGTCTCGTCCGACATCAGCCAGCCGTCCCACCCCCAGTACCAGTTCTGGTTGATGTTGAAGCGGCCGTGGGTCTCGACCATGCCGCGCTGGTCGCGATCGCCCGGCTGACCGGCAAATTCGTCCCTGTCCTGCTGCTCGATGCCGGCGGCGCGGATGCTGTAGGCGCCGGTCTCCAACCGGTGGCGGAATTCGCCGTCGAGCATCACGCCCTGCTTGGAGACGATGAGCGGCGAGAACGTCACGTCCATGTTGGGCGCGATGTTCCAGAAATACGGGATGGTCATCCCGTAGCCGATCTCCGAGCTGTTGATGAACTGCGGGATCAGGAAGCCGGACTTGCGCTTCACCGTCGGGTCGGGCGCCTCGAGATAGGGCGTCCAGGCGATCGGCACGCCCAGGAACTCCAGCCGGGCGTCATGGAAGTAGATCATCTGTTCTTTTTCTTTGTGGATGATCTTGGCGGCCCGCACCTGCCACAGCGGCGGCTTCTGCGGGTTCTCCTTACAGGGTTCGCACGGCGTGTAGGCGCCGCTGGTCAGCACCGTAGTGTCGCCACCGGAGCGGTCGGCGCGCGCGGCGACGAAATGCATGTTGTCGGGCGTGTCGATGCGCAGCGAATTGACGAAGCCGTCGGTGAACTGCTGCGACAGGTCGAGATTGTCCGCGGTGATGATCGTGCCGTCCTTGTCCTTCAGGCGGACGCCGCCCTCGGCACGCAGACGGTTGTTGGCGCGGTCATAGACGACCCGGCGCGCCTCGAGCACGGCACCGTCGTAATAGATCTGGACGTTGCCCTCGGCGATGACCTCGTTGCGCGTGTTGTCGTAGACCAGCTCATCGGCGGTCACGAGCATCTTGGCATTGGGATCGTTCTGGCGGTTCCCCAGCAGCTCGTTCGCCATGGCGGGCGCACCGCCGGCGTTCTGAGCATGCGCCGGCTGCGCCGGAGCGAACGCAACCAGCGTAGAGGAACTCACCGCGAAGAACAGCCAACAAGCGGACGCAGAGAGCCAGCGCGAACGACGCTTGCTCACCGAGTCCGCCTGGCCGGCGTACAGGTTGCCGACCTTCATCCGTCCTCCCGATGAAGCAGGATGAGAATGCCCATCAATGCCCCAACGACCGCTGGAAACCACGCTGCAATAACGGGATGCACAATCCCGGCCTCGCCAAGGTCTTCGGCGAGCTTGGTAGACACATAAAGCAGAAAGCCGGCGGCGACGCCACCGAGAATCGTCTGCCCGATGCCGCCGAAGCGGAACACGCGCAGGCTCACCGAGGCCGCGATCAGCACCATCGCCAGCAGCAGCATAGGCCGCGCCAGCAGGCTCTGATACTGCAGCCGGTAGCGTTCCGCACCGAAGCCCACGCGGGTGGCGGCATCGATCGCCGCCGGCAGCTGCCAGAACGGGACGGTGTCGCTCTGGAGCGTTTCCTGGACTTGATTCGGGGTGAGGTTGGTCGCGAGCATGTACGCATCGTACTCCTGCAACCCTATGCCAGGAGTTAAGACGCGCGCATGTTCGAGCCGCCAGGCGCCGGGTTCGAGAATGGCCCGCACCGCCTCGATGCGCTCGGTGAGCTTGTCGTCCGCCCCGAACAGGAAGACGTTGACGCCGGTGAGCTGGCGCCCGCCATCGCTGGTCGCCGCGGCCTGTATGATGGCCTGGCCGTCCACGCTTTGCTGGCGCATCCAGAAGCCGCCGGTGGTCATGGCGAAGAGGCCGGTCTGGCGGTTGAAGATCTCCGCCTCCAGCCGGCTGGCGCGGTCCTTGAAGTCGGCCGAGACCGGATTGTAGACGGTCGTCGAGAACACCCCGAGCAGCAGCGCGAGCAGGCATGCGGGTGCGATAAACTGCCACGCCGAGATGCCGGCGGCGCGAGCCACGACCAGCTCCAGCCGCCGCGACAGCGTCAGGAAGGTGCCGATGGCGCCGAACAGCACCGCGAAGGGCAGCAATTGCTCGGTGAAGAACGGCATGCGGTAGACGACGAGCAGCATCAGCGTGCCGAAGTCGACGTCGCGCTCGCCGACGCGCCGCGACAATTCGAGCAGGTCGATGAGCATGATGAGGCCGGCGCACCCGACGAAGATGCCGAGCACGGCGCCAAGGAATCGCCGACCGAAATAGACCCCGAGCGTGCGCCCGATCACGTCACGGCTCCGCAGGTTGTCGGTTGTCGCTGCCGCGTCCGCATAGGATGACTCAGTTCACCGTCGCGCGCACGACGCGCTGCGCGATCTGGTCGATCTGGCGACGCAGCGCCTCGGGCATGCGCGGCTTGAACCGGCCGCTGAGCGACAGGGCGGAGCCGACGATGAAGACCGCCGGTACGAGGTAGACGAACGGGATCACGCTGGGATTGCCGCGAATCTGGTTGATGAGGCCGAAGCTGGTCACCTGCAGCACGATGACGAAGGGCGTCGTCGCCGCAAGGGCGAGGCCGCGGCCTTCGCGCGTCGTGCGCGGCTCGGCGAGCGCGGCGCAGGCGATGCCGAAGAAGGCGAGCACATAGAGCGGCAGCGAGAGGCGGCGGTGCAGCTCCTCCGTGAAGCGGCCGGACTCGAGGATATAGACGTAATCCTTCGGATCGGGGTTGAGCAGCTCGCGGAACGAGCGCTCGGGCGCGCGGTAGACCGCGTTCTCGCCATTCGAGGTGAAGGGCGACAGGTCGAAGGCGTAGCGCTGGAACTCGACCACGTTGCTGTCCGGCTTGCCCGGCGTGCGCCGGTGGATCGCGCCCTCCTCGAGGATGAGAAAGGTGCCGTCCTTGTTGTCGACCACCTGGCCGCGCTCGGCGAGATAGGTGTTGGTCTGCTTCGGGTCACGGGCATCGTTGATGAAGATGCCGCCGAGCACGCCGTTGGCGTTGCGCTCGCGCACATGGAACACCATGCCGTCGGCGAGGGTGGTGAAGCGTCCCGGCTGGGCGATGAAGGCCACGACGTCGGCGCGCACGCGCGAGATCTCATAGCGGAACTGCCGCATCGCCGCCGGCACGAGCTCCAGCGAGAGCACCGAGCAGCATGCCGCCACGATGAGCGCCAGGATCACCAGCGGGCGCAGGAATCGCCAGGTCGAGATGCCGGCCGCGCTCGACACCACGATCTCCGAATCGCTGTTCATGCGGAACAGCGTGTAGGCGACCGCCATGAACAGCGCCGCCGGCGCCAGGCCGAGGATCAGCGCGGGCAGAGCGAGGCTGGTGATGAAGACGAAGGCGAGGATGGTCTGGCCCTGCGTGGTCATGATGTCGAGCTCACGCAGCGCCTGCGTGATCCAGATCATCAGGGTGAGCACGAGCAGCGTTCCGAGGAAGGCCGAGGCGGCCGAACGGAACACGTAGCGGTCCAGGCGGTTCATCGAGCGGCGTTCCCCAATCCTTCTGCCAAACGTCCGCCGCCCTGGCGAGGCCGTCCTCACCCCGATGAATAGATGCCTGTGCGATCGGGCGCAAATCGGGCAGGCCGGCTTTATCGTCGCGCCGGTTTCGGTCTCGTCGCCCGGCGTGCATTCGGCTAAAGAAGGTCGAACGACTGCGAGGCCCCAAGCAAGGTGCGCTAATGCCCGATCATGTGAAGATCAGTTTCGCCAAGCTCCCGAGTTCCCTGGACGGGCTCATCGTGCTGCTCGCGGCCGAGCCGGCCGAGGGCGAAGAGCCCGCGCTCGCGCCCACTGTCGAGGCGCTGCTGGCACCGGCCGGCGACCTCGTGCAGCGCGCCGCGCTGGCGGACCGCTTCACCGGCAAGGCCGGCAAGGCGCTCGACATCGTCGCGCCGGCCGGCCTCGCCGTGCCGCGGCTGCTCGTCGTCGGCGTCGGCAAGGCGGCGGAGCTGAAGCCGTTCGACTGGCTTAAGCTCGGCGGCTCGATCATGGGCCGGCTGCCGGCCTCGGTGAAGGATGTCGGCATCGTGCTGGCGCTCCCCGGCGGCGAGGTGGCGCCCGAGGCGGCGGCCGAGCTCGCGCTGGGCCTCCGGCTGCGCGCCTATTCCTTCGACCGCTACAAGACCAGGAAGAAGCCCGACGAGGCGTCGCCGAAGCCGAAGGTGACTCTTTATATAGAGAATGACTCCGCCGCGAAGCGCGCCTTTAAGAAGCGCGAGGGTATCGGCGAGGGCGTGGTGATCGCCCGCGATCTCGTCAACGAGCCCGCCAACGTGCTCACCCCCAGCGAGTTCGCCAAGCGCGCGGGAGACCTCTCCAAGCTCGGGGTCGACGTCGAGGTGCTCGGCGAGAAGGACCTGCGGAAGCTCGGCATGGGCGCGCTGCTCGGCGTCGGCCAAGGCTCGGAGCAGGAAAGCCGCGTCGTGGTCATGCGCTGGAACGGCGGCAAGTCGGGCGAGGCCCCGGTCGCCTTCGTCGGCAAGGGCGTGGTGTTCGACACTGGCGGCATCTCCATCAAGCAGGCCGCCGGCATGGAGGACATGAAGGGCGACATGGCGGGCGCGGCCTGCGTCGTCGGCCTGATGCACGCGCTCGCCAGCCGCAAGGCCAAGGTGAACGCGGTCGGCCTGATCGGCCTCGTCGAGAACATGCCGGACGGCAATGCGCAGCGGCCGGGCGACATCGTCACCTCCATGTCGGGTCAGACGATCGAGATCATCAACACCGACGCCGAAGGCCGCCTCGTGCTCGGCGACGTGCTCTGGTACGCCAAGGAGCGATTCAAGCCGCAGTTCATGGTCGATCTCGCCACCCTCACCGGCGCGATCATCGTCGCGCTCGGCACCGAGCATGCCGGCCTGTTCTCCAACAACGACACGCTCGCCGAGCGGCTGGCCGATTCGGGGCTGGTGACCGGCGAGAAGGTATGGCGCCTGCCGCTCTCGCCCGAATACGACAAGCTGATCGATTCGAAGTTCGCCGACATGAAGAACACCGGCGGACGCTTCGGCGGCTCGATCACCGCGGCGCAGTTCATCCAGCGCTTCGTCGGCGACGTGCCGTGGGCGCATCTCGACATCGCCGGCACCGGCATGTCCTCGCCGGCGAGCGAGATCAACAAGAGCTGGGGTTCGGGCTGGGGCGTGCGCCTGCTCGACCACCTGGTGGCCAAGCACTACGAATCGTGACGAGCGCCGGGCCGGTTCGCCGGCCCGGGCCTGGTTCAGGGCGCGCCATGACCGAGGTGTTCTTCTATCACCTGCAGAGCCGGCCGCTGGAGGCGGCCCTGCCGCAGCTTCTGGAGAAGTGCCTGGAGCGCGGCTGGCGCTGCACGGTGCAGTCCTCGTCGCCAGAGCGAATCGAGGCCCTCGATCAGCTGCTGTGGACCTATGACGAGGCGTCGTTCCTGCCGCACGGCACCGACCGCCAGCCCGACTCGGGCCGCCAGCCGATTCTGCTCACCACCTCCGAATCGAATCCGAACGGGGCGACGGTGCGATTCTTCATCGACAGCGCCTCCGCCCCCGACCTGTCGCCTTACGCGCGCGTGATTCATCTGTTCGACGGCAACGATTCCGACGCGCTCGACCATGCCCGGACGGCCTGGCGGGAAGCGCGCTCGGCGGGGCACGATGTGGCCTACTGGCAGCAGGGGCCGGACGGGCGCTGGCAGCGGCGCTGAATCGGGCGGGATGGCGGCAGTTGCCGCCACAATCTGTGGCCGGCCCAAAATGGCCCCTCACGTTAAGCCTTGATTCACCACGATTTTCCGCCACTCTCCTTTTGAGCCCGCGTCCAGCCGGGCCGGGTGTGAAAATTGTGTCTCAGTGGCAACACTTCGTTGCCGAATGGGCAGCGCGGGCACTTTCCGGCCACTTTCGCTTTGCACCGCCGGGGCGTTTCGAACAGTATCACCGTGGATGCCGCGCTTTGCGGCGGGTCCTGACAAGCGAAAACCCAACATTGGTCCAATTTGGGGGAGAATGAAGTGAAGACGGTCATCAAGAATGTGCTGCTCGGCTCCGTTGCCGGGCTTGCCATGGTCGGGACTGCTGCGGCGGCCGATCTGCCTGTGAAGGCGAAGGCTGCGGAATATGTGAAGATCTGCTCCACCTACGGCGCTGGCTTCTATTACATTCCGGGCACCGATACCTGCCTTAAGGTCGGCGGCTACGTTACCGCTGACACCTACTGGACGGACGTCGACGTCAAGGATCGATTCAACGGTTTCCAGGTAACCAACCGCCTTGATCCGGACGGGCAGTTCGACTTCACCACCCGCGCCGCGATCCAGCTCGACGCCCGCACGCAGACCGAATACGGCACCCTGCGTTCGTACATCGAAGCCCGCTTCGAGGCCGGTGAGTCGTTCGGCTTCGGTCAGAACGAAGACGGCACCGCTGGTGGCTTCGACGACGTCGGCGGCAGCGATGCCTACCTGAAGTACGGCTACATCCAGTTCGCCGGCTTCACCTTCGGTCGCGCTCAGTCGATGTTCGACTTCTGGGCCGGTGACTTCTGGTACGGCATCCGTCCGGGTAACTTCTACTCGGATACGACGACCCAGCTCGTGGCCTACACCGCTGACTTCGGCAACGGCTTCTCGGCGACGATCTCGCTCGAAGACGCCTACGGTCGTGACGGCGACTTCGGTGGCAACTTCTTCCTGCCGGACTTCGACCTGATCGACGGCCAGCAGGTTCCGGACGTGGTCGCCAACATCGCCTATGAAGGCACCTGGGGCGCCTTCAAGGTGTCGGGCGCCTACCACGACATCGGCGACGTGCTCTTCACCGGCCTTCCGATCTCCAACTCGGATAGCTCGGGCTGGGCGGCTCTGGCCGGCGTGCGCTTCGACTTCGCTGAGACCACCACCCTGTACATCGAAGGCGTGTACGCCGACGGCGCTCCGGGTTACCTCGGCCTGAAGGGCACGATCCCGACCGTCGACGCGATGGGCAACACGGTTTCCGGCTGGTACGTCGGCGGTGCGCTGCAGCACTACTGGACCCCGTCGGTGTTCACCAGCGTGGTCGGCAGCTGGACCGAGACCGACGACTTCTCGATCCTGGACGCTTTCGCGAGCGCGAAGTTCGAGGGCTACAACGTCGGTGCCAACATCGGCTGGATCCCGGTCAAGGGCCTGACCCTCGTCCTCCAGTACGACTACCTGTCGGCTGAGTACAAGGGCACGGACACCTTCTTCCTGCCGCCGGATACGTTCAGCCAGGAGACCACCCAGAACCGCATCACCTTCTCGGCTCGTCGTTCTTTCTGATCTCAGCCGAGATCGGTTCTACGGAAAGCCCCGGCCTTGTGCCGGGGCTTTTTGCTTTTGCAGCCTGCGCAACGAAGGCAGTGCCGCCCGACACCCAAGCGCTGCCGACGGCGGTAACCGCCGCACCTACGGCCGGCGCTTTCAGTGATCGCGGTTGGGAAGTTTCAGGTCCGAGGCGGGAGAATTTCGTCCGACCGCACTGCGGCTTACGCCAGCCTGCTCAAGCAGCGTCGCCGCCCGTCAGCTGAGCGATCGGCTTACGACGCCATCGCCTCGTCGAGCGCGGCGGAGTGCTCAAGCCATTGCTCCTCCGCCTTCACCAGCGCCTCGGCGGCTTCGCCACGTTCGCGGGCGAGGCGCTGGGCCTCGGCGGGCTTGCGCACATAGAGCGTTTCGTCGGCAAGGCTGGCGTCGAGGGTCGCGAGCGTGCGCTCCAGCTTCGCCATCGCGCCCTCGATCTCCTTGATCTTCTTGCGCAGCGGCGCGGTCTCGGCCCGCCGGTCGGCGGCCTGCCGGCGCTCGTCCACACGCGACGCGCCCGCCTCCTTGCGCTGCGACGAGGCAGTACGCCCGACTACCAGCTTCTGGTACTCGTCGAGGTCGCCCTCATAGGGACGCACCGTGCCCTCCGCTACCAGCCAGAGCCGCTCGGCGCTGGCGTCGAGCAAAGAGCGGTCGTGGCTGATCAGGATCACCGCGCCGGGGAAGTCGTTGATCGCCTCCATCAACGCCTGGCGAGCGGCGATATCTAGATGATTAGTCGGCTCATCAAGTATGAGCAGATGCGGCCCATGGAAGGCGGCGAGGCCAAGCAGCAGCCGCGCCTTCTCGCCGCCGGAGAGCGCCGAGATGGTCGTGTTGGCCGTCGCGCCGGAAAAGCCCATCTCGGCCGCGCGGGACCTCACCTTGGCCTCGGGCGCGTCCGGCATCAGTCGGCGGACGTGATCATAGACCGTCTCGCCGGCGACGAGCTCGTCGAGCTGGTGCTGGGCGAGATAGGCGATCTCCAGCCCCGCCGCCCGCACCATGTTTCCACCGAGCGGATCGAGCCGGCCGGCGATCAGCTTGGCGAAGGTCGACTTGCCGTTGCCGTTCGGGCCGAGCAGGGCGATGCGGTCGTCATGATCGATGCGCAGCGTGAGGCCGCGCAGCACCGGCTTGCCCGGCTCATAGCCGGCCGACGCGCTGTCGAGTGTGAGGATGGGCGGGGAGGGGATGCGCGCCGGGTGGCGGATCGAGATGGCCGCCGCCTGCTCGCCCACCGCCTCGGCGATGGGGGCGAGCCTGGCCAGCGCCTTGATCCGCGACTGCGCCTGCTTGGCCTTCGAGGCCTTGGCGCGGAAACGCTCGACGAAGGCTTCCATATGCTTGCGCTTGGCTTCCTGCTTCACCCTCGCCTTCTGGTCGAGCGCCTGCTTTTCCGCCCGCTGGCGCTCGAAGGAATCGTAGCCGCCGCGCCATAGGGTGAGCTTGCCCTGGTCGAGATGCAGGATGAACTGCACGGATTGGTTCAGCAGCTCGCGGTCATGGCTGACGATCAGCACGGTGCGCGGATAGCGGGCGAGATAGTCCTGCAGCCACAGCGTGCCTTCGAGGTCGAGATAGTTGGTCGGCTCGTCGAGCAGCAGGAGGTCCGGCTCGGAGAAAAGGATCGCGGCAAGGGCGACGCGCATGCGCCAGCCGCCGGAGAATTCCGAGCAGGGCCGCTGCTGCGCATCCTCGTCGAAGCCGAGGCCGGCGAGGATGCGCGCGGCGCGGGCCGGGGCGGCATGGGCCTCGATGTCGACGAGGCGCAGCTCGATCTCGGCGATGCGCGCCGGGTCGGTGGCGCCCTCGCGCTCCTTCAGGAGGCGGGCGCGCTCCACATCGGCGGCAAGCACCACGTCGATCAGCTTCTCGGGACCGGCGGGCGCCTCCTGCGCCACCTGGCCGATGCGCGCTCCGGAGGGAATGCGGATGTCGCCGGTCTCGAGCGCGATGTCGCCGGTGATGGCGCGGAACAGCGTGGTCTTGCCGGTGCCGTTGCGCCCGACCAGGCCGACGCGCGCACCGTCCGGCAGGGCAGCGGAGGCATGGTCGATCAAAAGGCGCCCGGCGATGCGCAGCGAGATGTCTTCGAACACGATCATGGGCGTCTTGTGCCGCGTGGCCGGGCGGCCCGCAAGGGCTTGCGGACAAGCGCGGCAGGCACGGTCTATGCTTGCCGCCTGCCGTAGCGGAAATCCGTTTATCCGATCAGGGAGGGTTCGACCGATGTGCATTCCCGGATGCCAGGAAGTCGTGGCGCGGCGGCTGTCGCGCCGGGGTGTGTTCAAGGGCGTTGCGGGCATGGCGACGCTCGCCGGCTTCTCGGCCCTACCGGCCGGCGGCGCCTTCGCCGCGCCGGTGAGCTTCTCGAAGGTGGTCGACCTCACCCATGTGCTCGACCCGTCCTTCCCGACCTATTTCGGCAAGCCGCAGCTGGAGATCCGCCAGCTGTTCAGCTTCGACAAGGACGGCTTCAACCTCAACGAATGGGTGGTGAACGAGCACACCGGCACGCATCTCGACACGCCGTTCCACTTCTCCAAGGACGGGCCGAGCGCCGACGCGCTGCCCATCGAGACGCTTGTGGTGCCGCTGGCGGTGATCGACATAAGGGAGAAGGCTGGCGCCGACCCGGACTACCGGATCACGGCGGGCGACATTACAGCTTGGGAGGCTGCCAACGGCCCGCTGCCGGCGGGCGCCGCGGTGGCGCTCAATTCCGGCTGGGAAGCGCATCTCGGCACCGACAGGTTCCGCAATGCGGATGCCAACGGCACCCTGCATTTCCCCGGCTTCCACGTCGACGTTGCGCCGGTTCTGGCGCAGAAGGGCGTCGCCGGCGTGGTGGTCGACACGCTCTCGCTCGACTATGGCGCCTCGAAGGATTTCGCCTTCCATTACAAATGGCTGGGTTCGGGTCATTGGGGCGTCGAGGCCGCCGCCAACCTTTCCGCTCTGCCGGCGAAGGGCGCGACGCTGGTGGTCGGCGGGCCGAAGATCAAGGGCGCCAGCGGCGGCCTGAGCCGGGTGCTGGCACTGGTGTGAGCGCCGGCCTCACGCCGCCTCCGGCGAGGCGAGGCCGACCTCGCGCTGATAGAGCAGCAGGTCGAGCGAGGGCGTGGCCTCGTTGCCGAGGAAGCTGCTGATCAGCCCGTGCACCTGCCCGCGATGGTGGGTCTGGTGGTTGAAGAAATGATCCAGCACCGTCGCCAGCGGATGGACGAAGCGCTTCCCGGCCGTGTTGCCGTAGCGCAGCCCGGCGAGAAGATCCGTTTCCGTGAGGCCGTCGATATACCGCACGATGCGTGCGTCCTCGGCCTCGCGTGCCCTGGCGAGCTCGGGCCGTGCCTCGAACAGGATGACGTCGAGCCGCGGATAGGTCTCGCCCTCGCCGGTGAAGCGGCGCAGCCAGATGCGGTCGGCGACCAGGAGATGGTTCAGCGTGCCGTGGACCGAGGCGAAGAAGGCGCCGCGGTCGGCACGGAACTGCTCGTCGCTGAGCTCTGCTGCCGCCGCATAGAGCCGGCGATTGGCCCAGGCATTGTAGGCGGCGAAGTCGCGATAGCGGCGCAGGAAGAGGGGATCGGAGGCCATGGCTTTCGGTCCGGCGGGGCGCTGACGGCACCATCCTGCGTCGCGCCGGCGCCGCTTGCCAATTCCATGTGGTGATGGTCGCCATCAGCCCCGCTGGCATCCGGGGCCGATCACGGAGTCTTGACCCGAATCGTTCCGAGGAATCTGTTCGCCACGGGGGTACCGCAGCGCCGATGGTCAGTTCGGCGTCTGCAACGAGGAACAGGCACATGAAGAAATATGTCGCTGAGTTCATCGGCACCGCTGTCCTGGTGCTTTTCGGATGCGGATCGGTCGTGGTGACCGGCTTCGCCGAAGCTTCGCCGGTGTGGTTCCTGGCGGTCGCCTTCGCCTTCGGCCTCTCGGTCACGGCCATGGCCTACGGCATCGGACCGATTTCCGGCTGCCACATCAATCCGGCGGTCAGCGTCGGCGTCTGGGCCGCGGGACGTCTCTCGCCCGGCGACCTCATCGGCTACATCGTGGCGCAGGTGCTCGGGGGCATCGGCGGCGCGGCGCTGCTCTACCTCATCATGTCCGGCAAGATCGGCGGCTTTGACATCGCGACCGCCGGTCTCGGACAGAACGGCTGGGGCGAGGGCTATGGCCGCAACTTCGGCATCTCGACCGCGATCATCGCCGAGCTGGTCGGCACCTTCGTGTTCCTGGTGGTCATCCTCGGCGCGACCAGCAAGGCCGGCACCACGCCGGTGGCGGGCCTCGCCATCGGCCTCACTCTGGTGCTGATCCACATCGTGTTCATCCCGGCGACCGGCGTGTCGGTCAACCCGGCGCGCAGCATCGGTCCGGCGCTGTTCGTGGGCGGCCGGGCCATGGAGCAGCTCTGGCTGTTCGTGGTGATCCCGCCGATCGGCGCACTGATCGCCGGTCTCCTGTTCAAGGCCAAGGTGCTCGAGGACTGACCGCGGCAAAAGCAACCGCGACGCAATAAACCCCGGTCCTGCGAGGAACAGGACCGGGGTTTTTCGAGTGCCGTCCGGGTCGGCGGAAACGGCCGGCGCTCGGCAATCCGTTGCCGGATGCGCCCATCATGCCCGCGCCGGCGCAACGGCGGCTGAACGCGCCGTTGGCTACTGTTCATCTGGGAAGGGTAGGGCCCAAAAAGGTGCCCCGGCTCCCTGGGGGAGGAGCCGGGGCTTTATTGGCTCGCGTGGGGCTTGGGGGAGTGGGGATGCCGCGAGCCGAGCCGTGAAACCTTGAAACGTCAGTAGCAGACCGCGCGTTCGACCTGGACCATACGGCCCGCGTCGCTCATCCAGCGGCTCTGCGTGACGCAATCGCCGGCGACGGGTTCGGCCGGAATCTCGACCGTGGCGACCGGCACCTGACGCTTGAAATATCCCGTGGCGGATGCCGCGCCGATAAACAGGACCGCAAAGCCCATGGCGGCAGCAACAGCGCTGATGACAACGGTCTTGAACATGCGCGACCTCATCCACCACCCGGTGGAGGGCCACCGGCGTTCTAAACCTTCATCAATCCACTCTCGACTGCAGAACGGGACACAGGGGCCTCATGCTCGCCTGTGCTGCCGCTATTCGTGGCCTGCACAGCGGAACGAAACAATACGCGTTCGTTCATACGTGTTTGCCTCAACCCGATCCGTTAACGTGTCCTTAACGTGCGCATCGCCGGTAAAGTTCCAAGACCCATTCATGAAGTCGTGATCGACTTTATTCGGCGAATACGCAGCGGCGCTCGCGCACCATGCGCGGAGTGCCGTCGGTGAAGACCGCGCGGCGCTCCATGAAGCAGGTCTGGTAGCCTTGTGGACGCGCCGGCCCGTAAAGGGTGCCGGTGGTCGCGTCGGCCACGGTCAGGAACGGCAGGGCGGCGAAGCCGACCAGAACCGCTGCAACGCCCAATACGGCGATGACGACCTTCTTCATCTTTGTATTCCGCTGCTGCGACCCGACCGACCACTTGGTCCGTTAAGCAAATGGTCCTGAAACGGTTCCTCCGCAATGGAGGTCCTTGCCTACCCGCACGGCCTTGTGATTGGGGGCGCAGGCAGGGGCGGGAAAGCGCCGCGCCAAGGCTCATCTTGTCGGGATCGGGAGGCGCCGCTATAAGCCCGGGCGAACCCACGCCCCCAATGCTTTCAGGAAAAGAACCATGGCGCTCGAGCGCACCTTTTCGATCCTCAAGCCCGACGCGACCAAGCGCAATCTCACGGGCGCCATCAACGCCTATATCGAGAAGGCGGGCCTGCGCATCGTCGCGCAGAAGCGCATGCTTCTGACCCGCGGCCAGGCCGAGACCTTCTACGCGGTGCACAAGGAGCGCCCCTTCTTCGGCGAGCTCGTCGACTTCATGATCTCCGGCCCCATCGTGGTGCAGGTGCTGGAAGGCGAGAACGCGGTCGCCAAGTATCGCGAAGTGATGGGCGCGACCAACCCGGCCAACGCGGCCGAGGGTACCATCCGCAAGGATTTCGCCCTCTCGGTCGGCGAGAATTCGGCGCATGGCTCGGACAGCGCCGAGAATGCCCAGATCGAGATCGCCCAGTTCTTCTCGGGCAACGAGATCGTCGGCTGAGGCGCCCAGTCTTCATTTGCGCCTTCCGCTGAGTTCATGCCCCGCCGGATACCTCCGGCGGGGCATTTTCATTGCAGGGCAGCGTCGGTACTGTGCGGCTGCAGCATGGCAAAAGCAGGAAAATCGGACGCTTTGGCTCCGAACCCCTTGGCCACCTCATAGATTATTATGTATGTTGCGCAGATTGGCGCTGCGGGGGTCCGGCCACGGAGAAGTGGCCCGCAGCGGGGATTGCCTTTATGGCGCGCCAAGAGCGCCCGGGAGTGGGCCCGCCGGAGCCACCTCCTCTTGCCTCACCGTAGCACGGCGCGCCAACGCCGATTGAAACACATTTCAGTCTCGTCCGGAGAAGGGCGGGAGGTGAGGGAACGAGGACGATGAACTATCTTGAGCCGCTTTTCTGGCTGGCACTCCTGAAAATCATCTGGATCAACGTGCTGTTGTCGGGCGACAACGCCGTGGTCATCGCCATGGCCTGCCGGTCGCTTCCCGACCGCATGCGCCGTACCGGCATGATCCTCGGCGCCGCCGTCGCCGTCGGCATGCGCGTGGTGTTCACCGCCATCATCGCCGTGCTGCTCGGCCTGCCCTGGCTGCGCATCGTCGGCTCGCTGGCGCTGCTCTACATCGCGGTCGACCTGGTGCTGCCGGAAGAGGGCGAGGAGGGCGGCGTCGCCGCGCATGACAGCCTGTGGCGCGCGGTGGGCACCATTGCGGTCGCCGACCTGGTGATGAGCCTCGACAACGTCGTCGCCATCGCCGCGGTGGCGGACGGCAACTGGACGCTGATCGTGATCGGCCTCGTCATCTCGATCCCGATGATCATCGCCGGCGCGGCGCTGATCATGAGCCTGCTCTCGCGCTTCCCCGTCCTGGTCTGGGCCGGTGCGGCGTTGCTCGGCTGGGTCGCCGGCGAGATGTTCGTCTCCGATATCAAGGTGCTGGAGTATTTTGGCGAGACCGTCGTGCATCACTTCGAGTACGTCGCTGCGGCGCTCGGTGCGGTGCTGGTCGTGGGCATCGGCTGGACCCTGGGCCGGCTGCGCCGCACCGCGCATTCCGCGGAGACGCACTGACAGCCTGGCCGGACGTTCCCTTCCGCCGGCGCGCCCGCGACGTCACACGTCGCGGGCGCTGTCGGTTTAGGCGCTCAAAACTGGCGTACTTAATAAGGTATGCCAGAGAAAGGGCCGCCTTAAGGGCTGGAACTTCCTGCGCCACGGACTAACATTTTTGACGAGCTGAGAGGAAACGATGGATTTCACGAGCCCTGTCTTCTGGGTCGCATTGCTCCAGATCATCTGGATCGACCTGCTGCTCTCCGGCGACAACGCGGTCGTCATCGCGCTTGCCTGCCGCTCGCTGCCGGAGAAGCAGCGCAAATGGGGCATCCTGCTGGGCGCCGGCGCGGCCGTCGGCCTGCGCATCCTGTTCGCCCTGGCAGTCTCCTTCCTGCTCGGCGTGCCCTTCCTCAAGGTCGTCGGCGCGCTGCTGCTGTTCTGGATCGCCATCAAGCTGGTGCTCGACGAGGGCGGCGAGGGTCATCACGTTGAGAGCGCGGACAGCCTCTGGAAGGCCGTGCGCACTATCGCCATCGCCGATGCCGTGATGAGCCTCGACAACGTGGTCGCCATCGCCGCCGCGGCGCGCGGCCATGCCGAGCTGTTCATCTTCGGCCTGCTGCTCACCATCCCGCTGATCATCTTCGGCTCGCAACTGATCCTGAAGCTGATCTCGCGCTTCCCGATCCTGGTCTGGTTCGGCGCGGCGCTGCTCGGCTGGATCGCCGGCGAGATGCTGGTGAGCGACAAGGTGGCGCTGGAGACCATGCAGGGCTTCTCCTCCGATCTGGTCGAGCGGATCGACGATCCGGAAGACCCGGTCGGCCTGAAGCCGTCCGCGCTGCCGCACTACCTTGCGGCGGTGATCGGCGCGACCTTCGTGGTTGCCTTCGGCTGGATCGTGAAGAGCCGCCGCACGGAAGCCCCGGCCCACTGAGGCCGACCTTCCCGCTGCGGGTGTAAAACGAATGAGCGCTCCGCTACGATGCTGGCGGAGCGCTTTTTCATGAATCAGCATACGCCTGTCCGTACCGGCTATTCCGCCTGCCCGCATGACTGCCCCTCGACCTGCGCGCTGGAGATCGACATCTCCGGCGGGCGTATCGGGCGCGTGCGCGGCTCGCGTGACAACTCCTTCACCGCCGGCGTCATCTGCGCCAAGGTCGCCCGCTATGCCGAGCGCGCGAACCATCCCGACCGGTTGACGCAGCCGCTGCGCCGCACGGGCGCGAAGAGCGAGGGCGCCTTCGCGCCCATCTCCTGGGACGAGGCGCTGGATGAGATCGCGCACCGCTTCCGCGAGGCCGAGCGGGAGCACGGTTCCGAGGCGGTGTGGCCCTATTATTATGCCGGCACCATGGGGCTGGTGATGCGCGACGGCATCAACCGGTTGACCCACGCCAAGAACTATTCGCGTTTCTTCTCCTCGATCTGCGTCAACCCGGCCTGGAGCGGCTTCCTCGCCGGCACCGGCCGGCTTGCCGGCCCGGACCCGCGCGAGATGGCGAAATCCGACCTCGTGGTGATCTGGGGTACCAACCCGGTCTCCACCCAGATCAACGTGATGGCCCACGCCACCCGCGCCCGGAAGGAGCGCGGGGCGAAGATCGCGGTCGTCGACGTCTACAACTCCCCGACCATGGAGCAGGCCGACATCCCGGTGCTGATCCGCCCCGGCACGGATGGCGCGTTGGCCTGCGCGGTCATGCATGTCCTGTTCAGGGACGGCTTCGCCGACCGTGCCTATCTCAATGAATTTGCTGACGATTCCGCCGGTCTTGAATCACATCTTCAAGAACGCACGCCGGAATGGGCGGCGGCCATCACCGGCATGCCGGCAGACGAGATTGAAGCCTTCGCGCAAGCCATTGGCCGGACTCCGAAAACCTTCATCCGCGCCGGCTACGGCTTCACCCGCTCGCGCAACGGCGCGGTGGCGATGCATGCGGTGAGCTGCATTCCGACCGTTACCGGCGCGTGGAAGCACGAGGGCGGCGGCGCCTTCCATTCCAACAGCGCGATCTACCGCTGGAACAAGCGGATGGTGGAGGGGCGGGACATCAAGGTCACCTCCCGCGAGCTCGACCAGTCGCGCATCGGCGACATCCTCACCGGCGATCCGGAGGCGCTGCTCGGCGGGCCGCCGGTGACGGCCATGCTGATCCAGAACACCAACCCGGTCTCCATCGCCCCGGACCAGGAGAAGGTGCGGCGCGGCTTTGCCCGCGAGGACCTGTTCGTCGCCGTGCACGAGCAGTTCATGACCGAGACTGCGCGCATGGCCGACATCGTGCTGCCGGCGACCATGTTCACCGAGCATGACGACCTCTATCAGGGCGGCGGCAACCAATATGTCATCCTCGGCCCCAAGCTGGTCGAGCCGCTGGGCGAGTGCCGCACCAATCACGAGGTGATCTGCGCGCTGGCCGAGCGCCTCGGCGCCGAGCATCAGGGCTTCCAGATGAGCCCGCGTGAGCACATCGACTGGATGCTGCAGGCGACCGGGCGCGGCACGGTGGAGGAACTGGAGGAGAAGCGCTTCCTCGACATCCAGCCGGATTTCGAGACGGCGCATTATCTCAAGGGCTTCGCCTGGCCGGACGGCAAGTTCCGGCTGAGGCCCGACTGGGCCAAGGTACCGTTCTCCGCGCCCGGTCGCTTCGGGCCGCACACGGCGATGCCGGAATGGCCGGACCACTGGGCGGTGATCGAGGAGGCGACAGAGGAGTATCCCTTCCGCCTCGTGACCTCGCCGGCGCGTTCCTTCCTCAATTCCAGCTTCACCGAGACGCCGGGCTCGCTCAATCGCGAGAAGCGCCCGGAATTGATGATCCATCCCGAAGACGCCGTGGCGCTCGGCGTGGAGGAGGGGGGGCTGGTGCGCGTCGCCAGCCCGCGCGGCGAGGTGCTGCTGCACGCAAAACTGTTCGACGGGCTGCGGCGCGGCGTGGTGGTGGCGGAATCGATCTGGCCGAACAGGGCGCATCAGGACGGGCGCGGCATCAACAGTCTCACTGGCGCCGACCCCGTCGCCCCGTTCGGCGGCGCCGCGCTGCACGACAACAGGGTGCGGATCGGGAAGGCGTGAGGGACGGGCGTCGTCGCCTGTACGCCGTCATGGCCGGGCCAAGCCCGGCCATGACGGCCCTCGGGATGCCGATCTCCCTACTAAAGTCGCGCCGCCCACGTGCGAATTGAAAACGTCCTGAAACACATCTCCCTTATCCGCCACGGCCGGGGCCAGAGCGTTCGAGGTGTCTTATGGGTGGAACCCGGCCGTCGCGTATCGTCGATCTCTCGAAGGAAATTGCCGAGAATCCCGACGACCCGATATTCATGCGGGTCAAGGTGAAGCACCACGCGCATGGCCGCGCACGCTGGCTGGTGCGCATCCTTGGCCTGCCGTTCCGGCTGTTCCCGAAGGATTTCGCCGGCTGGGCCGACGACACCATCACCCGTATGGGCGTGCACGCCACCACCCATATCGATGCCCCCTGGCATTACGGCCCGACGGACGCTGAGGGCCGGACGCTGCCGACCATCGAGGAGATGCCAATGGAGCTGATGTTCGGCCCGGGCGTCGTCTTCGACATGACCCACAAAGCCGATGGCGAGGAGATCGGCGTCGCCGACCTCGAATCCGCGCTGGCCGCGAGCGGCGCTACGCTCGGGGAGGGAACCATCGCCCTCATCCGCACCGGGCGCGACGTGCTGCAGGGGACGCGCGACTACTGGAAGCGCGGCACCGGCATGAGCCCGGCCGCCACCGAATGGCTGATCGACCGCGGCATCAAGGTGATGGGTATCGACCAGTGGGGCTGGGACCTGCCGTTCCATCACCAGATCCGCCGCAGCAAGGAAGAGGGGCGGGAGGATCTGTTCTGGGCCGGCCATCTCGTCGGCCGGCGCAAGCCCTATTGGCATATCGAGCAATTACGGGGGCTGGATGCGCTCCCTGCCCACGGCTTCGACGTCGCCGTCTTCCCGCTGCGCCTGAAGGGCGCCTCGGCGGCGCCGGCGCGCGTGGTCGCGTTTCTCTACGACTAGCCCGCCGGCGGCACGATCAGCGCGGGTGGGGCGATCTCGAACTCGTCGATGACGACGCGCCCGCCCTCCAGCCTCGCCCGGCCCTCGCAGACGAGGCGCAGCGCCGCCGGGTAGATCACATGCTCCTGCGCCAGCACGCGGGCGCCGAGACTGTCCGGCGTATCGCCCTCCAGCACCGGCACGGCGGCCTGCATGATGATCGGGCCGACATCCATCTCCGGCGTGACGAAATGCACGGTACAGCCGTGGATCTTCACGCCTTCTTCCAGCGCCCGCTCATGCGTGTGCAGGCCCTTGAAGCTCGGCAGCAGCGCGGGGTGGATGTTGATCATCCGGCCCGCCCAGGTCTCGACGAAGGGCGCGGTCAGCAGCCGCATGAAGCCGGCGAGGCAGACGAGGTCGATCTGCTCCTCCACCAGCAACGCGTCGAGCGCCGCGTCGAAGCTCGCGCGGTCGGCAAAACCCTTGTGGTCGAGGCTGCGGGCGGCGATGCCCGCGGCCTGTGCCCGGGCGAGGCCGTGCGCGTCGGGGCGGTTGGAGAGGACGAGCGCGATCTCCGCCGGGAAGCCCGGCCGGCTCGCCGCCTCGATCAGCGACATCATGTTGGAGCCGCGGCCGGAGATGAGGATCGCCACGCGGGGCTTGGTCACCGCCCGTCCCTCGTCAGAGCTTCTTGTCGAGGGCGAGGGTGCCGTCATAGACGGTGCGCGCCTTGCCTTCGCCGGGCTCGACGGCACCGAGATGGATCACCTCCTCGCCGCCATCGGCAAAGGCGTCGGCCACCGTCTCGGCATCCTCGGGGGCGCAGACCACCACCATGCCGATGCCGCAGTTGAAGGCGCGCAGCATCTCCTCGGCCTCGACGCCGCCGGCCTGCGCCAGCCAGCGGAACACCGGCGGCACGCAGAGGCCGGAGAGGTTGATGCGGCCGATCGTGTGCTTGGGCAGCACGCGCGGTAGGTTCTCGGTCAGGCCGCCACCGGTGATGTGGGCGAGCGCCTTCACCTTGCCGGTGCTGCGGATCGCCGCCAGCGAGGATTTCACATAGAGCCGGGTCGGGGTCAGCAGCGCCTCGCCGAGCGAGCTTGAAGGCGCGAAAGGCGCAGGGGCGTCCCAGGCGAGGCCCGAGCGCTCGACGATGCGGCGTACCAGCGAATAGCCGTTGGAATGCACGCCGGAGGAGGCGAGGCCGAGCAGCACGTCGCCGGGTCGCACATTCGGCGAAGGCAGGAGATGGCCGCGCTCCACAGCACCAACGGAGAAGCCGGCGAGATCGTAGTCGCCATCGGCATACATGCCGGGCATCTCGGCGGTCTCGCCGCCGATCAGCGCGCAGCCCGCTTCCGCGCAGCCGCGGGCGATGCCGGCGACGATGGTGGCGCCGACGTCGGGCGCCAGCTTGCCGGTGGCGAAATAGTCGAGGAAGAACAGCGGCTCGGCGCCCTGCACCACGAGGTCGTTGACGCACATGGCCACGAGGTCGATGCCGATGGTCTCGTGCCGGCCGGTCTCGATGGCGATCTTCAGCTTGGTGCCGACGCCGTCCGTGGTGGCGACGATCAGCGGGTCCTTGAAGCCGGCGGCCTTGGGATCGAACACGCCGCCGAAGCCGCCGATCTCGGCGTCGGCGCCGGGCCGGCGGGTGGCCTTGACCAGCGGCTTGATGAGATCGACCAGCCGGTTGCCGGCGTCGATGTCGACGCCCGCATCGCGATAGCTGAGGCCCTTTTCCGTACCGCTCATCTCAAACCGTCTGTCGCCGAGGAATGCTGGCGGCTTAGCCGCTTATGGACGCCCCCGCAAGCGGCGGGGAACAGCCTGCGTGGTCAGGCCGCCTTCCGGCGCGCGCCGGCATGCTCGATGCCGAGCGCGATCAGCCCGGCGGCGAGACCCCAGAAGGCCGAGCCGATATCGAAAAGCGTCATGCCGGAAGCCGTCACCGCCAGCGTCAGCACGGCGGGGAAGCGCTTGGCCGTGTCGCCCATCGAGGTCGCGAGCGCGTTGACCAGCGGTCCCAGTAGCGCGAGCCCGGCAAAGGCGGCGACCAGACCGGCCGGCAGGGCGGCGATCAGCGCCACCATGAAGGCCCCGCACGCCGCCAGCACGACGTAGGTCAGCGCGTAGAAGGGCGTGGTGAGCCAGCGCTTGGTCGGATCGGGATGCGCGTCCGGCCCGGTGCAGATCGAGGCGGTGATGGCGGCGAGGTTCGAGGTGAGCGAACCGAAGGGCGCGGTCACCAGTGACGCGATTGCCGTCAGGGCGAGGATCGACTGCGTCGGCGGCCGGTAGCCGGCGGCCTGCAGCACGGCGAAGCCCGGCAGGTTTTGCGAGGCCATGGTGACGATGTAGAGCGGTACGCCGACGCCGATCAGCGATTGCAGGTCGAGGCGCGGCACGATGAATTCCAGCGACGGCAGCGGCAGTTCGGCGGGCAGGGGACCGACCCGGCCGAGGAAGAAGGCCAGCGCGATGCCGATGACCAGCACCGCCAGCACCCCGCCGAACGGGCTGATGCGCCGCGCGACCAGGAAGATCAGCACCAGTGGCAGCACCAGCAGCGGGTCGGCCTGCCCGGCGGTGAACACGGCGATGCAGAAGCGGAACAGCACGCCCGCCAGCATGGCGGCGGCGATGGCGACCGGCAGGCGCTGCACCAGCGTGCCGAGCGGCTTCACCGCCGCGGTGACCAAGAGCAGCAGGCCGGCCAGCAGATAGGCGGCGACGACCGTCTCGATGGTGAGCCCGTGCGAGCCGGCGATCAGCGCGCCGCCGGGCGTCGACCAGGCGGCGATGATCGGCATGCGGTGGCGCCAGCCGAGCCAGGCCGTCGTCAGCGCCATGGACAGGCACAGGCCGATCACGCCCGAGGAGATCTGGCCGGGCGTGGCGCCCACTGCCTGCGCGGCGGAGACGATCAGCGGCAGGGTGCCGCCGAAGCCGACCAGCGCGGCGACGACGCCGGAGGTGACGAGGGAGACGGTGACCCTCGGCGAAGAGGTTCGGGGAGAGTGCATGCGCAGGCTGCCTTCCGGCGCGGACGGGCGCGCCGCCCGCCTTGTGCCACGCCGCGGCGCCGATGGCCATGGCTCCTTCGGCGGCGGACGCCAGCTTCTGTGAATGGCGGGGGCTACGTCGCTTACGCATCGCAAACACCCGGTTTTCCTGTATCTATTTCTCCGCGACGTGCGGTTCGCGGGATGGAGATCGGATGGCCTGGCACAAGCAGGTGACCTTCTGGCTGACGGTGCTCGCTGCCGTCATCGCGGCCTCCTGGCTGCTGTCGAGCGTGCTGCTGCCGTTCGTCGCCGGCCTGGCGCTGGCCTATTTCCTCAACCCGGTGACCACCCGGCTGGAGAAATGGGGCGTCAACCGGCTCGCTGCCTCGCTGGTCGCCATCGCCCTGACGTTGCTCATCGGCATCTTGCTGATGCTGCTGGTGGTGCCGATCTTCGGTTCGCAGCTCGCCGCCTTCATCCAGCGGCTGCCGGACTACATCGTCCGGCTGCAGAACATGATCACCAGTGAGGAGAAGACCGCGACCTGGCTGCGCGACCTCGTCGGCGACAACATGCCGAGCATCCAGCAGGGCCTGAACGAGCTGGTGTCGCAAGGCGCCACCTACATGCTCACCCTGATCCAGTCGCTATGGACCGGCGGGCAGGCGCTGATCTCGCTGTTCTCGCTGCTGGTCATCACCCCGGTGGTGGCCTTCTACATCCTCAACGACTGGAACCACATGGTGGAGAAGGTCGATTCCTGGCTGCCGGTGAAGAACCGCCCGGTCATACGCGGACTCGCCCGCCAGATGGACCGCGCCATCGCCGGCTTCGTGCGCGGCCAGTCGCTGGTGTGCCTCATTCTCGGCAGCTTCTATGCCATCAGCCTGTCCATGACCGGGCTGAACTTCGGCTTCGTCATCGGCTTCATCTCGGGGATCATCACCTTCATCCCCTATGTCGGCTCGCTGACCGGACTGGTGCTGGCGGCCGGCGTCGCCATCGTTCAGTTCTTCCCGGACTATTCGATGATCGGGTTGGTGATCGGCATCTTCGTCTTCGGCCAGTTCATCGAAGGCTACATTCTCTCGCCCAAGCTAGTCGGCGACAGCGTCGGGCTGCATCCGGTGTGGCTGATGTTCGCCCTTTTGGCCTTCGGTTACCTGCTCGGCTTCCTCGGCCTCCTGCTGGCGGTGCCGCTGGCGGCGGCGGTCGGCGTACTGATGCGCTTCGCCATCGAACGCTATCTCGACAGCCCGCTCTATACCGGCGAGGACGAGCCCTCCGGCGCGCCGCCCGCGCCGGTCGAGCCGGCGCCGCAGGCGCAGGCCCGTTGACCATGGCCGCCCGGCAGTTGCCGCTCGACCTGCCGCATGCCGACAGCCGGACGCGCGACGATTTCCTGCCCGGCCCGGCCAATGAGGGGGCGCTGGCGCTGATCGACGCCTGGCCGGACTGGCCGTCGCGCCTGGTCGCCCTCGTCGGGCCGGAGGGCTCGGGCAAGTCGCACCTTGCCGCCATCTTCGCGGCGGAGACCGGGGCGCAGGTCGTGCCCGCCGCCGCGCTCGATGCCGCCGCGGTGCCGGCGCTTCTCGCCTCGGGCGCCCTCGTCGTCGAGGATCTCGGCGAGGGGCCGGTGCCGGAGGCGGCGCTGTTCCATCTGATGAATCTCGCCGGCGAGCAGCGCGCCCATGTTCTGGTGACGGCGCGGCGCGCGCCCGCCGCGCTGGCGGAGGCGATCGCGACGCGCGACCTCGCCTCGCGGCTGCGGGCGATGCCCGTCGTCTCTCTGGGAGCACCGGACGAGGAATTGCTGGCGGCCGTGGCGGTGAAGCTGTTCGCCGACCGGCAGATCGTGCCCGACGAGGCGCTGCTGAACTATCTTCTGCCGCGCGTCGAGCGCTCCATAGCGGGCTTGCGCGACATCGTCGGCGAGCTCGACCGCGAGGCGCTGGCGCGCAAGCGGCCCTTGACGCGGGCACTTGCCTCGGAGCTTCTGCGCAGCCGCGCGGCAGGGCCGGAGTCGGCCCCCGACGCCGGCTCGGCACGCCCATTCATGACTTGACCATAGGTTCGGCCCATCATGTCATCCAGCCTTCACAATGCCCGGCGACCTTCCCGCCGGTCGAAGCGCGTGAGCCGCAAGAAGGACCCGGTGGCTATAGTGGCAGAAACCGAGACACAGCTGGTGGCAGACGCCGAGCTTGGCGAGCCACCGGTGCACGAGCCCGTCACCACCAAGCCGCTCGAGGACGAGCTGATGAACGCGCCGGAGCGCTTCATCAACCGCGAGCTGTCCTGGCTGGAGTTCAACCGGCGCGTGCTGGAGGAGGCCTCCAACCGCGAGCACCCGCTGCTGGAGCAGCTGCGCTTCCTCTCCATCTCCGCCAACAATCTCGACGAGTTCTTCATGGTCCGCGTCGCCGGCCTGAAGGAGCAGGTGCGCGAAGGTTTCGGTGGCAGGAGTCCGGACGGGCTGACCGCCGCCGAGCAGCTGCCGCTCATCGGCACCGCGACCGCGGTGCTGGCCGAGGACCAGCAGGCGCGCTGGCACGAGCTGCGCACGGAGCTGGTGGCGGGCGGCATCGTGCTGGTCGATGGCGCCGACGTCGACAAGGCCGACCGCTCGGTGCTCGACGATTTCTTCCTGAGCCACGTCTTCCCCGTGCTCACCCCGCTCGCCATCGATCCGGCGCACCCGTTCCCCTTCATCCCCAATCTCGGCTTCTCGCTGGCGCTGCACCTCGCGCGCATCCATGACGGGCGGGCGATGAACGCGCTCATCCGCGTGCCGGCGAAGATCGACCGCTTCATCCGCCTGCCGGACGGCGAGAGCGGCGTGCAGCGCTTCATCACCCTCGAGCAGATGATCAGCCTGTTCATCGGCCGGCTGTTCCCGGGCTATCAGGTGAAGGGGCAGGGCGGTTTCCGCATCATCCGCGACAGCGACCTCGAAGTGGAGGAAGAGGCCGAGGACCTGATGCGCCAGTTCGAGACCGCGCTGAAGCGCCGGCGTCTCGGCCAGGTGATCCGCCTCGAGATCGATGCCTCCATGCCGGAGGAGCTGCGCAATTTCGTCGCCCGCGAGCTCGGCGTGAGCGAGGACGAGATCTTCCTCGTCGACGGCGTGCTGGCGCTCAACGAGTTCAGCCAGCTTGTCGGCATCGACCGGCCGGACCTCAAGTTCAAGCCCTACAATCCGCGCTTCCCCGAGCGCTTCCGCGACCATGCCGGCGATTCCTTCGCCGCCATCCGCGCCAAGGACCTCGTCATCCACCACCCCTACGAATCCTTCGACGCGGTGGTGCAGTTCCTGCGCCAGGCAGCGCGCGACCCGAACGTCGTCGCCATCAAGCAGACGCTCTACCGCACCTCCTCCGACAGCCCGATCGTCAAGGCGCTGGCGGAAGCCGCCGAGGCCGGCAAGTCGGTCACGGCGCTGGTGGAGCTGAAGGCGCGCTTCGACGAGGAGGCGAACATACGCTGGGCGCGCGACCTGGAACGCGCCGGCGTGCAGGTGGTGTTCGGCTTCCTGGAGCTGAAGACCCACGCCAAGCTGTCGCTCGTCGTGCGCCGCGAGGGCGGGCAGCTCGCCAGCTACTGCCATGTCGGCACCGGCAACTACCACCCGATCACGGCGCGCATCTACACCGACCTGTCCTTCTTCACCGCCGATCCGGTGATCGGGCGCGACGTGGCGCATATCTTCAACTTCATCACCGGCTATGCCGAGCCGGCGGAGCTGGAGGCGATGTCCATCGCCCCGCTGACGCTGAAGAAGCGCATCCTCGAGCACATCGACGCCGAGATCGCCTTCGCCAAGGCCGGCAGGCCGGCGGCGATCTGGCTGAAGATGAACTCGCTGGTCGACCCGACCATCATCGACGCGCTCTACCGCGCCAGCCAGAACGGCGTGCCGATCGACATCGTGGTGCGCGGCATATGCTGCCTGCGGCCGGGCGTGCCGGGCCTGTCGGAGAACATCCGCGTCAAGTCGATCGTCGGCCGCTTCCTGGAGCATGGGCGCATCTATGCCTTCGGCAACGGCCACGGCCTGCCGCATGCGGGCGCGGCGCTCTACATCTCCTCGGCCGACCTGATGCCGCGCAACCTCGACCGCCGCGTCGAAGCGCTGTGCCCGATCACCAACCCCACGGTGCATATGCAGATTCTCGATCAGATCATGGTTGCCAACCTGCAGGACAACCAGCAGAGCTGGCGCGTGTTGCCGGACGGTTCCTCGCAACGCATAGTGCCGGGGGAGGGCGAAGAGAAATTCAACGCCCAGCTCTACTTCATGACCAATCCGAGCCTGTCGGGACGTGGCAAGTCGCTCAAGGAATCGTCGCCGCGCAACCTCCTCCGCCGCCGCGATCGCGCGTGAACGCATGAGCCCGAACATGTGGGAGGCAGGCCACGGCCTGGTCGCAGGCGCGCCTATCGCCGTCATCGACATCGGCTCGAACTCGGTGCGCCTCGTCGTCTATGAACGGCTGTCGCGCAGCCCGACGCCGATCTTCAACGAGAAGGCGTCCTGCGGCCTCGGCCGCGAGGTGGCGACCACCGGCCGGCTCAATCCCGATGCGGTGGAGAAGGCGCTCGCCACGCTGCGCCGCTTCCGCGTGCTCTGCGACCGCATGGGCGTCGGCCGGCTGATCGTGCTCGCCACCGCCGCCGCGCGCGACGCCTCCAACGGGGCGGAGTTCGTCGCCGCCTGCTCGGAGATCTGCCGCACCGAGGTCGAGCTGCTCTCCGGCAAGCGCGAGGCGCAGCTCTCCGGCCTCGGCATCATCTCCGGCGTGCACCACGCCAATGGCGTGGTCGGCGATCTGGGCGGCGGGTCGCTGGAACTCGCCGACCTGCATGGCCACCGCATCGGTGCCGGCGTGACCTTCCCGCTCGGCGGCCTCGCCTTGCAGGACACGTCCGGCCGCTCGCTGAAGAAGGCCGAGAAGATCGTCAAGGAGCTGCTCTCCAAGGAGACACACCTGGAGCATCTGAAGGGCCGCACCTTCTACGCCGTCGGCGGCACCTGGCGCGCGCTGTTCCGGCTGCACATGTTCCAGCGCGGCTACCCGCTGCATGTGATGCACGGCTACGTCATCCCCGCCAAGGAGGCGCTGGAGTTCTGCCGGCTCGTGCGCCGCGTGCCGGTCGACACGCTCTCGCGCATCGACACCGTCTCCGACGTGCGCCGGCCGCTGCTCGCCTATGGCGCGCTGGTGCTGGAGCACATCATCCGCATCGGCAAGCCGGCAAACATCTATCTCTCGGCGCAGGGCGTGCGCGAGGGCCGGCTGTTCGAGCTGCTGACCGACGACGAGAAGAAGTCCGACCCGCTGATCACCGCCACCACCGAGCTCAACGAGGTGCGTTCGCGCTCGCCGGAGCATGGCTGGGAGCTGGTCGAGTGGACCGACCGCTTCATGCATTCGACCGGCATCGACGAGAGCGCCGAGGAGAAGCGGCTGCGCCACGCGGCCTGCCTGCTGTCGGACATAAGCTGGCGGGCGCATCCCGATTATCGCGGCGAGCAGAGCCTCAACCTGATCGCCCATGCCGCCTTCATCGGCGTCGACCATCCCGGCCGCGCCTTCTTGGCGCTGGCGATCTACTATCGCCATGTCGGGCTGATCGACGAGGACCTCTCCCCGCGCATCCGCGAGCTGGTCTCGGCCCGCTTTCTCGACCGTGCCCGCATTCTCGGCGCGGCGATGCGGGTCGGCTACATCCTCTCCGCCGCCATGCCCGGCACGCTGCCGCAGACGCCGCTTCTCGTCGAACGCGGCAAGGTGGCGCTGCATCTCAAGGGCGATCTCGCCCCGCTCGGTGGCGACCGCGTCGTCAACCGGCTGCGCACGCTGGGCCGGCTGATCGGACGCGAGTCGGCGATCGTGACGAACTGAGCGGCTAGCCCGCCGGCCGGTCGAGCGCGATGACGCGCCCGCGCTGCATGGCCAGCGCCAGGTGGCCGGACTTCAGCGCCAATGCCCGCTCGCCGAACAATTCGCGCCGCCAGCCATGCAGCGCCGGCACATCCGGCTCGTCCTCCGAGGCGATGCGCTCCAACTCGTCCACCGTGGCGATGACCTTGGCGGCGACGCCGTGCTGCTCGGAGGTCATGCGCAGCAGCACCTTGAGCAGCTCGACCGTCGCCGAGGCGCCATTGGAGAGCGGCTTGTCGCGCTCGATGCGCGGCAGGGTCTTCGGGTCGCGGGCAAGGCCTGCCTTCACCGCCTCGACGATCTGCTCGCCGGCGCGGGAGCGCTCGAAGCCCTTGGGGATCGAGCGCAACTGGCCGAGCCGCTCGGCGGTGGTCGGGTGCTGGGAGGCGATCTCGCCGATCACGTCGTCCTTGAGGATGCGCGAGCGCGGCGTGTCGCGCGACTGCGCCTCGCGTTCGCGCCAGGCGGCGACCTCCATCAGCACGGCGAGGTCCTTCGGCTTGCGGGCGCGCGAGCGCAGCCGTTCCCAGGCCCGCTCCGGCTCCTGCCGGTAGGTGTCGGGCGAGGTGAGCACCGCCATCTCCTCGCCGACCCAGTCGGCGCGGCCGCGCTTCTTGAGGTCCGCGTCCAGCTTGAGGAAGACGTCGCGCAGATGGGTGACGTCGGCCTCGGCATAGGCGATCTGCGCCGCCGAGAGTGGGCGCCGCGACCAGTCGGTGAAGCGCAGCGACTTGTCGAGCACCTCGCCGGTGATGCGCTGCACGAGCTGGTCGTAGGAGATGGAATCGCCATGGCCGAGCACCATGGCGGCGACCTGTGTGTCGAACACCGGGTGCGGGATGATGCCGGCGAGGTGCCAGACGATCTCGATGTCCTGCCGGCCGGCATGGAAGACCTTCAGCACCTTCTCGTCCGACATCAACGCGAAGAAGGGGGCGAGATCGATGCCGTCGGCCACGGCGTCGACCACGATCGCTTCCTCGACGCTGGCGAGCTGCACCACGCACAGCTTCGGCCAGAAGGTGGTCTCGCGCAGGAATTCGGTGTCGACGGTGATGAAGGGGTGGCGGGCCAGCCGTTCGCAGGCCGCACTCAGGGTGTCGGTGGTCGTGATCATGTCCATGCTGAATTGTTACATATCGGAGTCGAGCCGCCGATACGACCCAGAATCGTGCCGCAATCGTCGGCAAGTGTTACCTGCCGCCGGCCTGGGACCGAGCGATTCGAACGCCGACCTCACCGACCTCCCAAGGGGACCCCTTTCATGAACAAGACGATCCTTGCTCTCGCCGCCGTCGCGTTTGCCGCCGGCGCGGCCGTGCCGGCCCACGCCGCCGACCGCGTCACCGTCGGCGTGCTGGTGTGCAGCGTCGGCTCCAGCATCGGCATGGTGGTGGAATCCAAACAGCCTCTGAACTGCACCTTCAAGCCGACCGACGGTCCGATCTCGACCTATACTGGCGTGATCCAGCGCGTGGGCCTCGATCTCGGCGCCACCGGCGCGGGCATGATGACCTGGGGCGTCGCCTCCGTGTCGAAGAATGTCGCGCCGGGCGCGCTGGCCGGCAAATATGCCGGCGTGTCGGGCGACGTGGCGCTCGGCGTCGGCGTCGGCGCCAATGCGCTGGTCGGCACCGACCGCTCCTTCGCGCTCAATCCGCTCTCGGTCGAGGGCAGCGTCGGCGCCTCGCTGGCGCTGGGCGTCGCCGAACTGACGCTGAACTACGCGCCCTGAGCGGCGCCGGCGACGGGCCTTCAAGGCCCGCCGTCCTTGACAAAGCCGAGCCCGACATGCACCCCTCCGCGCGCCCCACGCGAGGGGTGTTTTCGTGTCTCCGCCAAGGATGGCGGCCAATTTTTCGGGATTACGTCATGCACCGCTATCGCTCGCATACCTGTGGAGCCCTTCGCGCAAGCGATGTCGGCACCACCGCGCGGCTCTCCGGCTGGTGCCACCGCATCCGCGATCATGGCGGCGTGCTGTTCATCGACCTGCGCGACCATTACGGGCTGATGCAGGTCGTCGTCGATCCCGACAGCCCGGCCTTCAAGCTGGCCGAGACCGTGCGCGCGGAATGGGTGATCCGCGTCGACGGCCGCGTGCGCCTGCGCCCGGCCGGCACCGAGAATCCCGAGCTGCCCACCGGCCAGGTCGAGGTCTACGCCACCGAGATCGAGGTGCTGGGCGCCGCTGCCGAGCTGCCGCTGCCTGTGTTCGGCGATGTCGAGTACCCGGAGGAGACGCGGCTGCGCTACCGCTTCCTCGACCTGCGCCGCGAGAAGCTGCACAAGAACATCATGACCCGCGGCGCCATCATCGACGCCATGCGCCGGCGCATGAAGGGGCAGGGCTTCTTCGAATTCCAGACGCCGATCCTCACCGCTTCCTCACCGGAGGGCGCGCGCGACTTCCTGGTGCCGAGCCGCCTGCATCCGGGCAAGTTCTACGCCCTGCCGCAGGCGCCGCAGCAGTACAAGCAGCTGATCATGATGAGCGGCTTCGACCGCTACTTCCAGATCGCGCCCTGCTTCCGCGACGAGGACCCGCGCGCCGACCGCCTGCCGGGCGAGTTTTACCAGCTCGACCTGGAGATGAGCTTCGTCGAGCAGGAGGACGTGTTCGCCGCGGTCGAGCCGGTGATCACCGGCGTGTTCGAGGAGTTCGCCGACGGCAAGCCGGTGACCAAGAACTGGCCGCGCATCCCCTATGCCGTGTCGATGCAGAAATACGGCACCGACAAGCCGGACCTGCGCAACCCCATCGAGATGCAGGACGTCTCCGAGCATTTCCGCGGCTCGGGCTTCAAGGTGTTCGCGCGGCTGCTGGAAGCCGAGCAGAACCGCGTCTGGGCGATTCCCGGCCCGACCGGCGGCAGCAGAGCCTTCTGCGACCGCATGAACTCCTGGGCGCAGGGCGAAGGCCAGCCGGGGCTCGGCTACATCATGTGGCGCGAAGGCGGGGAGGGCGCCGGCCCGATCGCCAACAATATCGGCCCGGAGCGCACCGCCGCGATCCGCGACCAGCTCGGCCTGAAGGAGGGCGATGCCGCCTTCTTCGTCGCTGGCGACCCGGCGAAGTTCGTGAAGTTCGCTGGCGCCGCCCGCACCAAGGTGGGCGAGGAGCTGAACCTCGTCGATCATGACCGCTTCGAGCTGGCCTGGATCGTCGACTTCCCCTTCTACGAGTGGAGCGAGGACGAGAAGAAGATCGACTTCTCGCACAACCCCTTCTCGATGCCGCAGGGCGGGCTCGACGCGCTGAACGGGCAGGACCCGCTGACCATCAAGGCGTTCCAGTACGACATCGCCTGCAACGGCTACGAGATCGCCTCCGGCGGCATCCGCAACCACCGCCCCGAGGCGATGGTGAAGGCGTTCGAACTGGCCGGCTATGACGAGCAGGAAGTGGTCGAGCGCTTCGGCGGTCTCTACCGCGCCTTCCAGTACGGCGCGCCGCCGCATGGCGGCATGGCGGCCGGCGTCGACCGCATCGTAATGCTGCTCTGTGGCACCACGAACCTGCGCGAGATTTCGATCTTCCCGATGAACCAGCAGGCGCTCGACCTGCTCATGGGCGCGCCGAACGAGGCCAGCCCCAAGCAGCTGCGCGAGCTGCACATCCGCACGAACATCCAGGAGAAGTGAGGGCTTTCGTCATCCCGGCCGAGCGCAGCGAGAGCCGGGATCGCGCGCCGCCAACTGAGAGCGATCCCGGATATTGCCTCTGGCAATTCCGGGATGACGGCTCCCACCTGATGACCCTCATGGCCGGGCCTGACCCCGAAGTCAGCTGTTGCCGACTTCGGCCGCCTCGATAAGGAACTCGGGCGGGCCCGAGTTCCGGCCACCCAGTGACTGGGCGCGCCCGGTCACCTGGGTCCCCGGGTCAAGCCCGGGGATGAGGGAAAGTGGCAGAATCTCCCCTCGCTACTTCTCCAGCACCTTCACGTCGACCTCGTCGACGATGCCGAGCGGATCGTCGCTCTGCAGCGCCTCGAGGATCATCATCAGCGGCAGCGGCTCGGCGCGCGGGGTGATGCGCAAGGCGAGCGTACTCATCGGCTGCTGGATGAAGCCGACGAAGGCCTGCACGGCGGGGCCGAGCTCGGGCCGGTCGGCCACGGTTTGCGACAGCAGCAGTTCGGCGAAGCCGGCAAAGAGCTGGCGGATCTCCTCCGGCTTGATGCCCTGTTCCCGCGCCGCCTCTTCGAGCTTCTGCTCGTAGAGGCCGGAATCGGTGACGGTGATGTCCAGCGAGCCGAGATTGACCGCGCCGGCGCCGGCCAGCGCCTCGTCGGGCTGCGGCGAGAAGACGGAATCGTCGACGTCGTTCAGCGACAGCTTGGCCGAGACGGCGAAGGCATCCGACACTTCGAGGTAGAACGGGTCGAGCGTGGCAGTGCGCTCGGCCTCGTTCCAGCGGGCGTTCACGTCCATCGCGACATTGACCCGCTTCATCTGGTCCGGCACCAGCGCGAAGGCGGTGTTGCCCGGGTCGACGGCGGTGGTCGGGCCGGTCATGCGCAGCGTGGCGGAGAGGCTCGTCGGCAGGGCGTCGGTCTCGCCGGTCCAGGAGACCGCCAGCTTGTCGACCGTCAACGGCTCGCCGCTGCCGGTCGGCGCCTCGGCATCGTCGAGCTCGACCGTGCCGACCATGCTGAACAGCGGCGCCGGCCAGCCGACGAGGGAGCGCGGATCGGTGGTCAGCCCCGCTGCCACCTCCATCATGGCGCCGGGCCGCAGCCCGCCGATCAGCAGCCGCTCGACGCGGAACGGCTTGCCGTCCGCCTCCGTGCCCTCCAGCCGTTCCAGCGACAGCTTTTCGAGGCGGCCGGAATCGAGCGGGCCGGCCTGCAGCGAGGCGAGGGTGGCCTTGCTGCCGTCCGGCTCGGTGCCCTCCATGCCGTCGAAGGTGATGGAGGCGATATTCAGACCGTCATAGAGGCCGGCCATGGCGCGCATGAGCTCGGCGGTCTCCTCAGGCGAGGGATTCTCGTCGCGCGACGCCAACTCCTGAATGCGGCGGCCCATCTCCAGCAGTTCCTCGGCCGGGATGACCGAGGGCCGGATGGCGACGTCGCGCACCGTCAGCGAACGCCAGCTCTGGCGCAGGCCGGCATCGGTGACGACCTCGTAGCCGTCGACCGAGATCGCACCGTAGACGGTGCGGAACTCGTCCACCGCCTGCCGGCGCTCGGGATCGAGCATCAGCAGCATGGCGCCGACATCGATGCCCTCGGCGCTGATGCGGCCGAGCGAGCCGTGCCCGGCATTCGTCGGCGCGCCGCCGATGGTGAAGCGCGAGGGCTCCATGCCGGCGGTGGCGAAGCGGCCGTCCGCCAGACGCTCCAGGCCGACGGCGCCATGGATCACGTCCGTCTCGATGCAGGAATCGCCGGCCCCCGAACGGGTGGAGACGGTGGATTCGGGAATGATGATCCGGTCGGCGTTAACCTTCTCGAAGAAGCCAAGTGCCACCTGCCACGCCGTGCCCCCGCCCGGCACCTCCGCCGGCATCTCCAGCGCGGCGATGTCGAGACGCGGCGCGCGGTAGCTGGCCTCGATGGCCGGGGCCAGCGGCAGCGGCCCGTCGAAGGCGATGCCCTGGATCGCCACATGCTTGGCGAAGACGCGGCTCGGCGAGGGGCGCTCCACCCCGGTGGCGAGGAAGGAGGCGATCTTCAGCGATCCCTGACCCGGCGCGGCAACGGCGAGGTCGTGCATCTCGAAGCGCCCCTCGAACACGTCGTAATCGACCTCGCCGGCCTGGGCCTCCATGCCGTTCGCCCTGAGGTTGGCGAGCACCGCCTCGACATGGCTGCGCGCGAGATGGCCGACGAGGAGGTTGAAGCCGAAGTAGCCGCCGACACCGGCGACAAGGAGAGCGACGAAAGCAACGACGAATGTCTTGCGCATACGGGTCCGACCTGAGAAGGACGAGGGGCGGCCGACAGAGCCGCACCGCCTGGGAGGGCACAATAAACCACCGCCGGAAGGCGGGCATTACAAAATGGGAAAGGCGTTGTGCCGCGGGCGAGAATCCCTATGCTCCGCCGGCACTCCGGGAAGGGAATGTCATGGCCTCGTATATTTCCGATGATCTGCGCTCGGGCGCGCTGGTCTACCACCGTCTGCCGCGTCCGGGGAAGCTGGAGATCCAGCCGACCAAACCGCTCGCCAATCAGCGCGATCTGGCCCTTGCCTACACCCCCGGCGTTGCCGCCGTTTGCGAGGCGATCGCCGCCGACAAGCCGCTCGTCGGCGAACTCACCGCCCGCCAGAACCTCGTCGCCGTCGTGTCGAACGGCACCGCCGTGCTCGGCCTCGGCAATATCGGGCCGGAAGCCTCCAAGCCGGTGATGGAAGGCAAGGCGGTCCTGTTCAAGAAGTTCGCCGGCATCGACGTTTTCGACATCGAGATCAACGCGCTCGAGCCCGACCATGTGGTGAACGTGGTGGCGGCTCTGGAGCCGACCTTCGGCGGCATCAACCTCGAAGACATCAAGTCGCCCGAGTGTTTCGAGATCGAGACCCGGCTGCGCGAGGTGATGAACATCCCGGTGTTCCATGACGACCAGCACGGCACGGCGATCATCGTCGCGGCGGCCATCGTCAACGCACTGTTCCTCGGCGACAAGAAGCTGGAGGACGTGAAGATCGTCACTTCCGGTGCCGGCGCGGCGGCGATCGCCACGCTGAACCTCCTGGTGTCGATGGGCGCCAAGCGCGAGAACATCTGGGTCACCGACATCGAAGGCGTGGTCTATACCGACCGCAACGTCTTGATGGACCCCTACAAGGCGGCCTTCGCGCAGCCGACCGATAAGCGCACGCTCGCCGAGGCCATCGTCGGCGCCGACATCTTCATCGGCCTTTCCGCCGGCGGCGTGCTCAAGCCCGAAATGCTGAAGTCCATGGGCGAGCGCCCGCTGATCATGGCGCTGGCCAATCCGACGCCGGAGATCATGCCCGACCTCGCCCGCGAGGCGCGGCCCGACGCCATGATCTGCACCGGCCGCTCGGACTTCCCGAACCAGGTCAACAACGTCCTGTGCTTCCCCTTCATCTTCCGTGGCGCGCTCGATGCGGGCGCGACCACCATCAACGAGGAGATGAAGATCGCCGCGGTGCACGCCATCGCCGGCCTGTCGCGCGAGACGCCTTCCGACGTCGTCGCCCGCGCCTATGGCGGCGAGACGCCGGTGTTCGGGCCGAACTCGCTCATTCCCTCGCCCTTCGATCCGCGCCTGATCCTGCGCATCGCCCCGGCGGTCGCCAAGGCGGCTATGGAATCGGGCGTCGCCAACCGGCCGATCGCTGATTTCGACGCTTATCAGGAGCAGCTCGACCGGTTCGTGTTCCGCTCCGGCCTGGTGATGAAGCCGATCTTCGCGCTCGCCAAGCAGGCGCCGAAGCGCGTCATCTATGCCGAGGGCGAGGATGAGCGCATCCTGCGCGCCGCCCAGGTGGTGGTGGAGGAGGGGCTCGCCCGTCCGATCCTCATCGGCCGTCCGTCGGTGATCGAGACGCGGCTCGAGCGCTTCGGCCTGTCGATCCGGCCGGGCCGCGAGTTCGACCTCATCAATCCCGAGGACGATCCCCGCTACCGCGACTATGTGCAGACCTATGTCGATATTTCCGGGCGCCGCGGCATCACGCCGGAGCTCGCCCGCACGCTGGTGCGCACCACCCCCACCGTGATCGCGGCGCTCGCCGTGGTGCGGGGCGATGCCGATACCATGCTGTGCGGCGTCGAGGGACGCTTCATCCGGCATCTGCGCCACATCCGCACCATCATCGGCATCTGCCCCGGCGTGCGTGACGTTGCGGCGCTGTCCATGCTGCTGACGCAGAAGGGCGCCTTCTTCCTCTGCGATACTCAGGTGACCCCCGACCCCACCGCCGAAGATCTCGCCGAGATGGCGCAGCTCGCGAGCGCGCATGTGCGCCGCTTCGGCATCGAACCGAAGGTTGCGCTGCTCTCGCATTCCGATTTCGGCAGCCGCGACGACGACAGCGCCAAGAAGATGCGCCACACGCTCGACCTGCTGCTGGAGCGCGCGCCCGACTTGATGGTCGACGGCGAGATGGAAGGGGACAGCGCGCTGGTGCCGGAGATGCGCGAGCGCGTGCTGCCCGGCTCGCGGCTGCAGGGCGTCGCCAACATATTGGTCATGCCCAATCTCGACGCCGCCAACATCGCCTACCAGATGGTGAAGGTGTTCGGCGATGCGCTTCCCGTCGGGCCGATCCTGCTCGGCACGAAGCGGCCGGCGCACGTCCTCACCCCGTCGGTGACGGCGCGCGGCGTCGTGAACATGACCGCCATCGCCGTCGTCGAGGCGCAGGGCGCCTGACGCCCGCGCGCCGCGCCTTCGCCACAGTGCCGCCGCCCGCCTTAATTTTTCCGGTGGGCGGAGGCGGCGGCGCAAAACCCCGTGCCGCAACGGAACCGAAGATGACTTCCGAGTATCGTGATCGAATTGTGGCCATTGTTGCCGTGGAATTGCCACATTCTTGACCAAGCTGTGCGCAGCACGAGTTTGGCCGAATGACTGGGCCGCCCCTTGGGCGAGCAGCTTCTTCCCAAAAGTCGGCTGGAATCGGCGGGTCCACGGGCTCGCCGGCTGTCACATCCTGGGTCTCGAAGGTTCTTATCTAATGGCGGATACCGGCACGGTTAAGTGGTTCAACGAGCAGAAGGGCTACGGCTTCATCCAGCCCGACAGCGGCGGCAAGGACGTGTTTGTCCACATCAGCGCGGTGCAGCGCTCGGGCCTGCAGGGCCTGCGCGACGGCGAGAAGATCTCCTTCGAGCTGCAGACGGACCAGCGTTCGGGCAAGACCTCGGCGGTCAACCTGCGCCCGCTGTAACGGCCGGCTCGACTGCGAGAGCGGACTGTTCTGTCCGTTTTGATTGAATACAATGTCGCCGTTCCTTCGCGAAACGGCGACATTTCTGCTTTGAGTGGCCGACTTATACCATCGGCGCCCCTTGCAAAGACGGCGGCAGGCGCTAGTCTCCTGCCCCAGACTTTGGCTGGACTCTGGGCCGTTTCACCTGTCACGCGCGGGTGCACGTTCAGCTCTTCTTCCAAATTCGACCCAGCGGCGGGGACGTGTCCCCGCTGAATGTGCAACATCGATGCGAGAGACTACCGACTATGTCTACCCAGACCGGCACCGTTAAGTGGTTCAACGACCAGAAGGGCTACGGCTTCATCCAGCCGGATGGCGCGGGCAAGGACGTGTTCGTCCATATCAGCGCGGTCCAGCGTTCGGGCCTGCAGGGCCTGCGCGACGGCGAGAAGGTGTCCTTCGAGCTGCAGACCGACCAGCGTTCGGGCAAGACCTCCGCGGTCAACCTGCGCGTCGGCTGATAGCCGTCCCGGAGGCTGCGGCCTTCGCACAGAATGGAAAGCCGCTGACCCCGCCGGGTCAGCGGCTTTTTCATGTCCGCGCGCGGCCGGCTGCCCGTCTAGAGCCCTTTCCGTTCGGATGGAACATCCGAACGATAAGAAAGTGCTCTAGATTCAATAGACTGGAGCAATTCCTCTTCGATCAGATGATTCCATCTGATCGGGAAATGCTCTACGCGGACCGCCCGTCGAAGGGGGAGGGCGTGAGAGTCGCGGGATCGACGCCCTCGAGCGCGCGCACATTCACCGCCACCATCGCCTTGCCCTCCGGCGTCGTGGCGCGTGAGAAAGCCTGCACGCCGCAGGTCTCGCAGAACAGATGGCTGATGACGTGCCGGTTGAAGCGGTATTCGCGCAGCTGCGTGTCGCCGGAGGCGAGGGTGAAGCTCTCCACCGGCGTGAAGGCGAGGATCAGCCCCTTGGTCGAGCAGATCGAGCAGTTGCAGGCGACGGTGTGCGACAGATCGAGGCTCGCCTCGAAGCGCACCGCCCCGCAATGGCAGCCGCCGGTGAATCTCTGTGCCGTCGCCGCTTCCGATTTTCCGTTGCCGCCGGAGCCATTGCCGGCGCCCTGATCCTTCTCCATCGGTTCCTCCCCTTGCCGTCGGATCGCATTCCGGGCCGACCCCGTGGTCCGGAAACGATAACGGCCGGGCGAACCCGGCCGTTGCTGTCCATCCTAGTCCGTCGAAGGCTGGGCTGAACACCCCTCTTGACGCGTTACTGAATCTCGGTCACGCACGCCAATAACATATTGATATGGCTTGCATTTAAGAAAACGCGTCACAGCCTTGCCCGCGCACTGCGCGGTGTCGCCAGCAGAAGGCTCGTTTCGCTGTTGTTTACGCCGGGGATCAGGCGGATCCGGCGCAACACCGCGTCGAGGTCGGCCAGAGTTGCGGTGCCCAGCTCCACGATCAGGTCCCAGCGGCCATTGGTCGTGTGGATCGCGGTAACGTCGGGCAGGCCTCCGAGAGCCCGGATCACCCCGTCGGTCACGCGCCCTTCGATCCCGATCATCGTGATGCCGCGGACGGGCTGGTCGACGGCGTCCGCACGCAGGACGACCGTGTAGCCCACGACCTGGCCGCTACGCTCCAGCCGTTCGAGGCGAACGCGTACCGTCGCGCGGGAAACGCCGAGATCGCCGGCGAGGTCGGAAATGCTCCGCCGGGCGTTCTGCCGAAGCAAGGTGATCAATCTCTCGTCCAATTCGTCCAAGCGAACGTCCACTTCGATCCCTCATGCCTATCGAAATGATAAAGCGCGGTAGCTGACTTGCCAATTCTGGGTGTGGGAAGTGCCGCCGCATTACGCTCTTATCGACCCGGCCGAATCGGAGGGAGCGAATGCACTGCAGGATTTTAGGGGCGCCCGTTCAGGACGGCGCCGGGCGCAAGGGATGCGAGATGGGCCCGAGCGCGCTGCGCGTCGCCGGACTGGTGGAGGCGTTGCGCGAACTCGGTCACACCGTGGACGATCTCGGCAGGCTGGCGTCGACGCCCGTACCCGCCTCTCATCCCAATCCCCGCCTGAAATCCCTGCCGGAGATCGCGGGATGGACGGCCGCGCTCGCCGAGGCCGCCTATCGCGCGAGCGACGCCGCGATGCCGATCTTCCTCGGCGGCGATCACAGCATCTCCGCCGGTACGCTGGCCGGCGTGGCGCGGCGTGCGGCGGAATCCCGGCGGCCGCTCTTCGTGCTCTGGCTGGATGCGCACACCGATTTCCATACGCTCGATAGTTCGACGAGCGGCAATCTGCACGGTGTGCCGCTCGCCTATGCCACCGGCCAGCCGGGCTTCGAGGGCTGTTTCCCGCCGCTCGCCGCCCGGGTGGAGCCGACCCGCGTCTGCGCCTTCGGGGTTCGCAGCATCGATCCGGCGGAACGCATCGCAGTCGATGAGGCGGGCGTGACCCTGCACGACATGCGCGCCATAGACGAGCACGGCATCGCCCCGCTGCTGCGCGATTTCCTCGGGCGGGTGAGCGCGGAGGAGGGCCTGCTGCACGTCAGCCTCGACGTCGATTTTCTCGACCCTTCCATCGCCCCCGCCGTCGGCACCACCGTCCCCGGCGGCGCGACGTTCCGCGAAGCGCACCTCGTCATGGAGATGCTGCACGACAGCGGTCGCGTCGCCAGCCTCGACCTGGTCGAGCTCAATCCCTTTCTCGACGAGCGCGGGCGTACCGCAACCCTGATGGTCGACCTCGTCGCGAGCCTCATGGGCCGCCGCATCATGGACCGGCCCACGCGGAGCTATTGAGATGAAGAACCCCGCCCTGAATATCGTCCCTTTCGTCAGCGTCGAACACATGATGACGCTGGTGCTGCATGTCGGCATGGAACGCTTTCTGGTCGAGCTCGCCGCGTACATCGAAGAGGATTTCCGCCGCTGGCCCCTCTTCGACAAGACGCCGCGCGTCGCGTCGCACAGCAGCAACGGCGTGATCGAACTGATGCCGACCAGCGATGGCGAGCTTTACGGCTTCAAATATGTCAACGGCCATCCGCTCAACACGCGCAGCGGCCGCCAGACCGTGACCGCCTTCGGCGTTCTTGCCGATGTCGGCAGCGGCTATCCAATGCTGCTTACGGAAATGACCATTCTGACGGCCCTGCGCACCGCAGCCATGTCGGCCGTTGCCGCGCGATACTTGGCGCCTGCCGGGGCTTCCTGCATGGCGATCATCGGCAACGGTGCGCAGTCGGAATTCCAGGCGATGGCGTTCAAGGCCCTGCTTGGCATCGACAGGCTCAGGCTGTTCGACATCGACGCGTCGGCCCCGCGCCGATGCGCCGCCAACCTTGCTGCCTATGGCTTCGACGTCGCGATCTGCCGCTCGCCTCAGGAGGCCATCGAGGGGGCGCAGGTGATCACTACGGTCACGGCGGACAAGCAGCATGCCATGATCCTGACCGACAACATGGTCGGGGCGGGCGTCCACATCAACGCCGTCGGCGGCGACTGTCCCGGCAAGACGGAACTGCACCGCGACATCCTCATGCGGGCCGAGATTTTCGTGGAGTATCCGCCGCAGACGCGGATCGAGGGCGAGATCCAGCAACTGGCGGCCGACCACCCGGTCACCGAGCTGTGGCAGGTCATTTCCGGCCGGGCGCCGGGACGAAGGGCAGATCACCGTGTTCGACTCGGTCGGCTTCGCGATCGAGGATTTCTCGGCCCTGCGCTACGTGCGCGACAAGATCCGATCGACCAACTTCTATGACAGGCTCGATCTGCTGGCAGACCCTGACGAGCCGCGCGATCTGTTCGGCATGCTGCTGAGGCACGCCGCTGTGCGCGCCAACGACCCACGCGACGGCCTCTGACACCGGCTGCGGAGAGGGGAACTCCACGGCGACCTGCGCGATGTCCGGCATCGCCGGCAGAAGCGGTTGAGCTGCCAGTCACCGCCCTCGTTCACAGTCGCCGCTATCTTCCCGCCGACGATCCGGACGCTAGTTATGGAAGAGTCGCCGGAACGAGGCCAATGGGCTCCGGTGGTTGGGAGAGCGAGCGCTTCCGCCGTGCCGGAAGGCTCGCCATGTCCGCCAATTATCTGAGAAGCATCATCCGCAAGCTCGGCAGCATTGCCAGCCCACGAGGGAAGAGGAGGCGGCGGCCGCGCGGCTTCCGGTCTCGATCAGCGGGTCACTAGCTCGGAACGAGGCGGCGTGCGTCTCGCGCGGCTGTCATTCGCGGGAACGATCAAGCTGTTCTCCAGATCCCGATGCGCCGCTTCCAGGCGCCGCCACGTCGCCTGCGAAACGCTGATCAGGTTGCGCCGCTCCTTCGAGGTGAGCGCGGGATTGCGTGCCATCGAGACGAGGTGAGCGTACTCCTCAAGCTCGATATCGATTACCAACAGAAGTTCACGGATCGTCGGCATTCTGTCCTCCCATCCGCCCCAATTTCATCGACGTGGCACGTCGGGGCGGCTTTGGTGGGAGGAACGCCGCGCGTTTTGCTTCTGTTCCTCTGGGCAGTTGTGCACGTTGCCCCGCCAACCTAAAGGCCCAGCAATCGCTCGGCATTGCCGTGGCAAACCTTGGCGCGCGTTTCCTCGCCGATCGGGGCGGTCTCGATGAATTTTGAGGCCAGCTGCGGATCCTCATAGGGATAGTCGACCGAGAACATCACGTTGTCGTCGCTCAGCGCCTGAAGAGCCGCCACGAGCGGTGCCGGGTCGCACACCCCGGAGGTGGTGACGGCAATGTTGCGTTTGATGATCGCCGATGGAAGCGCATCCGGCGCGAGCTTCTCTCCGAGGTCGAATTCCCTCCGGCTGTCGAGGCGCCACAGAAGGAAGGGGAGGGTCTCGCCCATGTGGCCAAGAATGACTTTCGCTCCAGGAAAGCGCGTGAAGGTGCCGCCGAAGACGAGCCGCAACGCATGTGCCGCGGTTTCCGCGGTCCAGGCCCAGATAGGGCCGCCCAATTCCGGGCGGTGTGCAAACATCGCCGGACTGTCGGCCATGTTGCCGGGATGCAGATAGACCGGGACATCCAGCTCCTGCACGCGCTCCCAGAACGGCGCGTACTGGTCCTCATCGAGATAATGCCCGTTGGTCTGGCCATTGATGAGCGCGCCTCGGAACCCGAGTTCCCTGACAGCTCGCTCGAGCTCCGTAGCGGCCGCCTCGGCGTCCTGCATCGCGAGATGAGCGAAGCCGGCGTAGCGGCTCGGTCGTTTTTGCACCTCGCGTGCGAGGAAGTCGTTGGCGCCGCGGGCGAGCCGGATCGCCTCTCCGGTGTCGCGTACGCCCTGAACCCCCGGCGTGGTGACCGAAAGCACCATAAGATCTATCTCGGCCCGATCCATCATTTCGAGCCGCAACTCGTCGAAATCGGCCAGACGACGTTCGATATCGGCAAAGAGCGCGTCGCTCTGTGTCGGCCTGGCCACGTACTTTCCGGCGAGCTCTGGCGTCGTGAAGTGCTCTTCGAGGGCGATCTTGCGCATACCCGCTTCCCAGCTCGTATGAGGGCTTCTTGCAACCGGGATGATTACTTGGGTACGGGGCAAGCCTCTGCCGGTGACTTCGCGATCTTGAGCTGCTCCATCATGAATTCGGCATTGCTTCTGGAATCGGCCAGGAGAGCCCCCGACCAGTAGGCGGTCTTGCACGTCGCCGTGTCGCAATTGCCGCCGGCCGTCTGCCATTCGCCGGTGCGCACCACGTCGCAGGCGCAGATCGCCTTGTCGGGATTGGCGGGATCGACTGTGCAGATCTTGTTGAGGCACTGCGACCAGGGCGTTCCGCTTTCGCACTTCAGCGCCTTCTTGCCGCCTTCGAACTGCGTGAGCGCGAACTGCGAGTAGACCGTGCGAACCCCCTCCGCGTCAGTACTCGGCTTGACCGTGTCACATTCGACGGTTGCGAGATTCGGTCCCTCCTGGACGTCGCAAACGCAGATCGAGACATTCGAATTGCCGGGCTGCGGGACGCAGGGGGCCGAGGTGCAAAGCGCAAATTGCTGGTTGCAAAGATAGTTCTTTGCCGTCGCCTCTTGCACGAAGCCGGTAGCCGCCGCCATGCCTGAAATCGCCAGTGCAAACCCCAACATCATCCAGCGCATCGGAAAGCTCCCCGTTCCATTTATGATTTTAGATTACCGGCAGCATGGAAAAATAACAGCAACCGCCGGGTTGCCTCGAAGCGTGACGAAGCTACAGGGCGTTCATGGCCTGGTCGTCGGCGGCGATAGCTCGGGACTTTGCCAGTCGCCCCGACATTCGCCGCGCAATCGTCGTGAGCACTTGGAATTCGCCGCGTCACGCCGGGATGTCGCCGCGTCCGTGGCGAGACGCGCCGACACTTGTTCGTTGCCATTTTGTTGGCTACTGCAGGTGGAGATACGAAATAAGAAGCACATCGCCAATGGACCTTCACAAGGCTTTCGAGGGAGGACGCAAGCAAGGTTTGCTCGTTCGCCAGCGCGATTGCGCGCGCGCCGCGGGGGCCCATGGTGAGGTTGCGCTCGGCGCCCCTGAAAAGCCGGCATTGCACGTCTCGGCGGCAGACACGTCGATGCAGCCGGCTATGCCGGACGAAGAAGTTCCCCAGCCTCGCCGTAAGAGGCCCCTTCGCAAACTGTTGGGGTTCCTGCGTCCCATAGAACGTCGCATTCGCGCGAGCATGCTGAAGCGGATCGCGGCCGGAGTGGATGCGTCCCGACTCGGCGCGACCCTCGATGCCAGCCTGCGGGAATCGGCGGCCGCCATCGACGTGCAATTGCGAGCGTCGACTGAAAACATAGAGCGACAACTGCGGATATTGACCGAAGGCGCGGATTCGCAACTGAAGAACCTGTCCGCGTCGCTGTCCTTGCTCCGGGCCCATGAAATAGTCCGCCAGCTGGCCACCGAACATCGCTTCGATGCCGTCGACGCGCGCTTTGACAAGATATCCGGCGGGTTCGGTCCGATCCACCGGCGGTTCGATGTTGTCGACGAGAGTCTGAACGCCCTTTGCCGGCAGGCCCGTGCGTCCATCGACCTGATGGGGCACGCATTGCGCCGCCGGGTTATCCCCTTGTCCCACGAAGTCCTCTGCCGCACCTCCTTCGGTTGGCTGCTGGCCGACGGCGAAGATCTCCCGCTCATAGCGGCCATGGCTGAAGCCGGCGACGCCCTCGAACCTGGCACCTCGCAGGTCATCCAGAACATTCTCGGCGAAGGTGACGCCGCCCTCGATGTCGGCGCTCATATCGGCACCCTTACCCTCGTCATGGCCGCCAAGGTCGGCAGGCAGGGCCGTGTGATGGCTTTCGAGCCGACGCCGCGCACCGCGGAGCTGCTGCGCAAGTCCGTGCAGTTGCACGACCTCGACCAAGTCATCACCGTGGTCGAGACGGCCGTCGGCGCCGCCAACGGGACCGGCCGTCTTCATCTCGGGCTCACCTCGGGGCACAACAGCCTGCTGCCCGTTCCCGAGGGCGAGGGTTCGGTCGATGTGCCGGTCGCTCCCCTCGACGCGCTGGTGCCGGAAACTGTCGTTCCTCGGCTCGTCAAGATCGACGTCGAAGGCAATGAGATGGACGTATTGCGGGGCATGGAGGGGATCCTTGCCCGCGCGCCCATGGTTGCGCTGATCGTCGAATTCGGTCCGAGCCATCTTCGCCGCAGCGGCATTGCCTCCGCCGACTGGCTGGATGCCTTCGTCCGGCACGGCTTCACGCCCTGGATGATCGACGAAACCGACGGCTCGATCTCTGCGGCCAGGCTTTCGGCGATCGAATCCATGGACTCCATCAATCTCCTGATGCTGCCCGACGAGCCGGGGCGGTGGCCCTTGCTGAGGGTCAGGTCATGACGCCCATCGTCATCCTTGGCGCCGGCGGCCATGGCCGCGTGGTTCAGGAACTGATCCGTGCCCTCGGCATCTACGAGGTCGTAGGCTTTCTCGATCGGGGCGAGCCCGGCCTACGACCGGGCGGCGTGCGCGTGCTCGGCGGCGACGACATGCTGCCGGAGCTCCACAGACAGGGTGTTCGGCACGCCTTCGCCGCCGTCGGGGCCAACGCTCTGCGCGAGCGGATAGGAAACGATCTGCGGCGCATGGACATGGAGCAGCCGTCGCTGGTTCATCCCACTGCCTTCCTGGCGCCGAGCGCTCGCGTGTCGGAAGGTGCGCTCGTCATGGCGCGGGCGGTCGTCGGCACGGATGCGAGGCTCGCGCCTTTCGCCATCCTGAATACCGGCGCCATCGTGGACCACGACGCCGATCTTGGCATCGCCTGTCACGTTGCGCCGGGCTGTGCGCTCGCCGGCAACGTGACCGTCGGGGCCAGGACGCTGATAGGTGTCGGCTCCTCGGTCCGGCCGGAGATAACCATCGGAGCGGATGTCGTCATCGGCGCCGGGTCGGCCGTCGTGCGCGACATCGAGGATGGCGCACGGGTTGCCGGCGCACCGGCCCGTCCTCTCGGGAGCCGGTCGTGACGGCAGTCCCGGAACGCATCGGGCTGATTTCGTCCGCGCGGCCGATGGTGCTCGGCGGCGGCCGTTTCATCGTCGAATGGCTCGAGGAGAAGCTGCGGGAGCGCGGGCATCAAGTCGAGACGATCTTCATCCCGACGACGGAAGAGCCGGACTCCGTCTTGGACCAGATGTTCGCCTTCGGCCTGATGGATCTCGACAGCCATTTCGACCGCGTCATCACCTTCCGGCCGCCGGCCCATATGGTGTGCCATCGCCGGAAGGTCTGCTGGTTCATCCACCACATCCGCCACTTCTACGATCTGTGGGACAGTCCCGATTACAACCCGCTTCACGGCACGGTTGCGGGGGAGGCGCTGCGCGACGTGATCCATGCGGCGGACACCGCCGCCCTTGCCGGCGCCTACCGCCTCTTCACCAACAGCCGGGTCATGGCCAACAGGGTCAAGGCCTTCAACGGCCTCGATGCCACTGTGCTCTATCCGCCGGTACTGTCGCCTGAACTGTTCTTCGATGCCGGGCTCGGCGACGAGGTCGTCTGCATTTGCCGGCTGGAGCATCACAAGCGCCAGCATCTGCTCGTCGAGGCGATGAGCCATGTGCGCTCGCCCCTGCGGCTGCGCCTGAGCGGGGTCGCCTTGGACGAGGGCTATGTCGCTCACTTGCGCCGGCTTGCGGCACAGGCGGGCGAGGATCGCGTGATCATCGAGAACAGGTGGATCACGGAAGAGGAAAAGGCGCAGCAGCTCGCCGGATCGCTGGCGGCGGCCTATGTGCCCTTCGACGAGGATTCCTACGGCTATCCGACCCTCGAGGCTGCCCATGCACGGCGATGCACGCTGGTTCTCGCCGATGGCGGCGGCGTCACGGAGTTCGTGACCGACGGCGTCACCGGCCTGGTCGTCGATCCCGACCCGGAGGCGATCGGCGCCGCGCTCGACAGCCTCTATCTCGACAGGCAGAAAACCGCGCGGATGGGGGAGGCGGCGAACGACCGCATCCGCGAGCTTGGCATCGACTGGGATACGGTCATCGGACAGTTGCTCGCATGAAGGTACTCGTTCTGAACACCCGAGTGCCGTTCATCCGCGGCGGTGCGGAAGAACTGTCGCGGCATCTTGTCCGTCAATTGCTCATCGCCGGGCACGAAGCCGAGGAAATGCGGATCCCGTTTTCGTGGAATCCGAGGGAGCGCCTCGTGGACGAGATGCTCATCGCCCGCAACCTGCGCGTCGCCAATGTCGACAGGGTGATCGCACTGAGGTTCCCAGTGTATCTCGTCCCTCACCCCCGCAAGGTGATCTGGCTGCTGCACCAGTTCCGCCAGGCCTATGACCTGTATGACGCCGGTATGTCGGATCTGGGCGACGATGCCGAGGGTCGGATGCTGCGCCACGCCATCCGCCACGTCGATGAAGAGGCGTTTCGTTCGGCCCATCGCATGTTCGCCCTGAAGGAGGCCGCGCGGCGTCTGCGACGCTATAACGGCGTCGATGCACAGACACTGTCCGCCCCGCTCAACGATCCCGAGCTCTTCCGCGACGAGGCGTCGGACGACTACATCTTTGCCGGCGGCAGGGTGGATGGCGGCAAGCGCCAGGCGCTCCTGGTGGAGGCCCTCCAGCATGCGCCCGACGTGCGGCTCGTCATCGCCGGACCGCCCGAGCATGCAGGGACGGAAGCCGAGCTGCGCGATCTCGCCCGGCGCTGCGGCGTCGAGGATCGTGTCCGGTTCGACCTGAGATTCCTGCCGCGTGAGGAAATCGCGGCGCTGGTGAACCGCTGCCGCGCCGCAGCCTACATTCCCTATGACGAGGACAGCGTCGGCTACGTGACGATGGAGGCCTTTCAGGCCTGCAAACCGGTCATCACCTCGACCGACGCCGGTGGCGTCCTCGATATCGTTCGCGATCAGCGGACCGGCCTGGTCGTCGAACCGACGCCGGAGGCGCTCGGCACGGCCATGGCCACCCTCTATTCGAATCCGAGCCAGGCCGCGCAGCTCGGCGAGGGCGCTCGTCAAATTCTGGAGGAGCAGCGCTATAGTTGGCCGAAGACTTTGGATAGCCTCCTCTCATGATCTCCAAGATCGCCTGGATGACGCCCTGGAATGGCCGGTCGGCCATCGCGAATTTCAGTGCCCATATCGTGCGCGAACTGCGCGAGAGGGGCTGCCGCGTCCAGATTGTTCGCACGGAGAGCGCCGAGGGCCTGGCGCTCGCGCCGCTCGACGACATTGAGCCCGTATTGTCTCTCGCACACATCGCTCCCGAGAGCCTCGCTTGCGACGCTCTCGTGGCCAATATCGGCAATTACTTTCCCTACCATGGCGCCTTGCCGGGCTTCATGGACGAGCATCCCGTCCTCGGGATATTCCACGACGGTTTCCTCGCGGATTTCGCCGCGGCCTGGGCAGACGGCACGAACGGCGGAAACATCACGCCCACGCAGCTGGCAAGCGCCGTATATGGCGATCTGGGGCCGGGTCCCTATTGGCTGCCGCTCGTCAAGATGGCCGAAGAGCGCTCCATGCTCGAATGGCTTTCCCCCATGGTTTCCGGGGCGGTGGTCCACTCGAACTCCTGGGCGGCGCGGCTGCGCGAGAGCTGTCCGGGCGACGTGCTGGTCCGGCCGCTGGCCATGCCCGACGACAACATGCCGCCCCCGCCCGAGCCGCGTGACGATCGGTTGGTCGTGGCCAGCATCGGCTATGTCAATCCCAACAGGCAGGCCGAACAAGTGCTCTATGCGCTTGCGAGCCATGGCGAACTGCGCCGGCGGTGCGAGTTCCGGTTGATCGGGCCCGTCACATCCGAGACCCGGGTGGCGCTCGAAAGCCTGGCCCTCGATCTCGGACTGCGCAGGCCCAGCTTCACGGGATGGGTGGAAGACGCCGAGCTACGCCGCCTGATGGCCACGGTCGACGTCCTGTGCTGCCTCCGCTACCCGATCCTCGAGACCGGTTCGGCCTCTCTGATCACCGCCATGCGGTCGGCCCGTCCGGTTCTGGTTTCCGACCACGGAGGCTATGCGGACGTCCCCGGCGATCTGGTCTATCGCTGTAGCCCGGGAGCCGAGGCACTTGATGTCGCCAAGCATCTGCTCGCGATCATGAACGACCGCGCGGCAGCCGCTGCCAGGGGCGTGCGCGCGCGGAGCTACTCGCTCGACGTGAACTCCGCGCGGCATTACGTGGACGGGCTGTTGCCCGCGCTCGCGCGTGCGGCAGCAGCGGCTCCGATGGTCCGATCGGCGCGCAATCTCGGCAAGCAGATCGGCGGCCTCGGGCTTCCGGCGGACAACGAGACGGCCCGGCGGTTGGAATCGCAACTGTCCGCCATGTTCGGCGAATATCCGGAGTCGGGCGATGCCTGAAAGGATACCGATCTATCGTCCTGACCTGTCGGGCAACGAGAAGGCCTACGTCGTCGATTGCATCGAGAGCTCGTGGATCTCGTCGATCGGCCCCTATGTCGACAAGTTCGAACGCGCGCTGGAGAGCTTCACCAGCATCGAGCACGCGATCAGCATCTGCAACGGGACGACCGCTCTTCATCTCGCCCTGCATTGCCTCGACATCGGCCCCGGCGACGAAGTCATCGTCCCGTCCTTCACCTACATCGCGTCGGTGAACATGATCGCGCTGACGGGCGCCACGCCCGTCTTCGCGGACTGCCGCGCCCGCGACTGGCAGATCGGACCTGACGACATCGCGCCGCTGATCACTTCCCGGACCAAGGCGATCGTGCCGGTGCATCTCTACGGAGCCGTGTGCGACATGCCGGCGATCATGGAGATCGCCGGGAAGCACGGCCTGAAGGTGATCGAGGATTGCGCGGAGTGCCTCGGAGCCTCGCGCGACAATGTCCATCCCGGCGGCTTCGGGGATATCGGCACGTTCTCCTTCTTCGGCAACAAGACCGTCACCACGGGGGAGGGCGGCGCCGTCGTCACGCGCGACCCGGCGCTGGCCACGCGGATGCGTAAGGTCAAGGGACAGGGTCAGAGCTTCGTGCGGCGCTACTGGCACGAAGAACTCGGGTTCAACTACCGCATGACCAATATCGCGGCCGCGATCGGCCTCGCGCAGCTGGAGCGGCTGGACGATATCCTCGCAGCCAAGCGTCGCATCGCAGAGCGCTATCGTACGCTGCTGGCCGACGCTCCCGTGACGTTCCAGCGCCTCGACGAAGGCGTCGTGAGCAGCGAATGGCTCGTCTCCTGCCTGCTGCCGCGCTACTGCGACCGCGACCGCCTCATGGTGGATATGGCTGCCGACGGCATCGAAACCCGGCCCGTATTCTACGGCGCGCATCAGATGCCGATGTACGCGCATCTGGCCCATGACCATCTGCGCACGACCGAGGACATCTCGGCGCGGGGGATCTCGCTGCCGTCCTATCCGCAGCTCGGCGATGCCGATCTGGCAAGGGTGGTGACGGCCTTGACCCGCGCGCTCGACCGGCAGAGCCCGAATCTTCTCGCCCATGTCGCGGGTTGAGCGGCGGGCGCCCGGCCTTCCCGCGAAGCAAAAATTGACATGCTCGCCCCCGCTCCGACCACCGGTCGAGCGGGGTCTCGATCCCCCGACCGGGATCAGGGACCCGTTGTCCTACGGACACGCAGGCGGCCGGAATGCATCCGTCGGTTGATGAAACTTGACGTCGCGGGCGCGGGAATGGAGGTTGGGCGCAGAGACGAAGCGGGGGGCGCTTCGCACGGGACGATCTGCGGCAAGCTGCGGTTCGTACTCATTAACGTCTCGCCGGCACGTGCCTCAGTTCCGATTTTTTTTCTGCCTCCCGCCGTCCCGATTTTGGGGAGCACGCCACTGCTATGACCAGTGCCTTCGTTTCCGGTATGGAAACCGTTTTCCAGCGTACCGCCTTCGCAAAGTGGCTCCGTCTGCGAAGGGAGCCTACGGATCAGGCTTGGGCAAGGGCAGACATCGCCCTCTCGGTTAGCGATGCGAAGACCGCCCATAGAATCTACCGCGTCCTCGTCCGACGCAGGCCGACCACCTCGCATGACTTTCTCCTGGTGGGACTGGCGAATTACCGGCTGGGCAATGGAACGCGTGCGGCGGAGCTCCTCGCGGAAGGCCACAGCCGCTATCCCCTCGCTCTGTCGCTGGCTGAAAACTGCCTTCGCATCTGCGTCGAGCAGCGGCGGCTCGGCTGGATGATCAAGATCCTCGACGCTCGGGCCGGAAGAGCCGCGTTCGAGCAACTGGTCGGTCAATCCACCGATTGGAACACACAGGTCGACCTGGTGGCCTTGCATGTGGAAGCAGGCTCGCCGGAGCTGGCCGATGCGAGGATCGAAGAGATCATCCGGACGAGCGACAATGTAGCCGCGTTGTGGAGACTGTCCGACATCCTTCTCGCACTCGGCCGCAAGGATGAGGCGGCCTCGATCTACAAAGGGCTTTCCAGGCGCGTCGCCGACGGGCCCGAGGCGGCGCTGTGCTGCTCCTTGTCCTTTGAGCGGCTCCTGGCGCCGCAAGAAGCCGCCGATCGGCTCGAAGCAGAAATCGTCCGATACCCGGACGTGCCCTATCTGCGTGAGCATCTCCTGCGTATTTCCCTGGATAACCGGCAGTTCAACAGGGCAGCCAGGCTCGTAGATGGCGAGGCAAACGGTCCCGAAGCGATAGAGGCGGCTCTTGAGGCCCTTAACGCGCGGGCGGGAAGTGCGGCGTTCGAACAACCGGTCAGTCAATCCACCGATTGGAACGCGCAGGTAGACCTGGTGGCCCTCCATCTGGAAACGGGCTCGCCGGAACTTGCCGATGCGAAGATCGAGGAGATCATCTGGACGTGCGACAATGTAATCGCGTTGTGGAGACTGTCGGACATCCTTCTGGCATTCGGCCGCAAGGATGAGGCGGCCTCCATCTACGAAAAGCTTTCCAAGCGCGTCATCGACGGACCCGAGGCAGCGCTGTACTGCTCCTTGTCCTTTGAGCGGCTCCTGGCGCCTCAAGAAGCCGCCGATCGGCTCGAAGCACAACTCGTCCGATACCCGGACGTGCCCTATATTCGTGAGCATCTCCTGCGTATTTCCTTTGATAATGGACTGTTTGACAGGATAGCCAGGTTCGTAGATGCCGAGGCAAATGATCCTGAAGCGATAGAGGTCGCACTCGAACAATTTTCAGAGCGCAGGCAACAACTGAAGATTGTAGAATACTATATCGACAAGGAAGACATATCCCGTGTCAAGCGCAAGCTGAGCCAGGCTCCCGGCGATGAACCCGACCCAAGCGGTTCGCTTTGGAACATCGCCGATCGGCTGGAAGGCAAGGGTTTTGCGGCCGAAGCCCGTGAAATCTACCAGTCCTTGATGACCCGGCCGCGCGAGAGCATGTGGGATGCTTATTTCGCGGGAGCGTCCGCACTGAGGCTGAGCGATATCGCTGCTTGCCTGACGGTTCTTGAAGAGGGGCTGAGAAAATATCCGGAAGCGGTTGAGCTTCGTCATTTTTATCTTCAGATGTGTGCTCATCAGCTTAAATATGAGCGATATTTCTCCTTCATGGAGAGCTTATCGATCGATTCTGATCATGGAGGCCGATCGGTCGCCGAATTTTACATCTATGCGATGCAGTTGGATCCCCTGATCGCCGAAGCTGTCATATTGAACTACAAGGATCTTCAACGAATATGCGCCGTCGAGACCTTCGGCGGTCTCGTTCATAAGGCGCTAGAAATTATAGGAAGGGCGAATCTCTCTAGTCACAAGGCGAGATTGTTCATCTTCTTCTGCAGGTATCTGGATCTGGACGAGAGCTTCGCGGCGACGCTGCGGCAGATGGTTCGATGTCGGACCGATGATGGAGTGGAAGTCAGCGACACGCTGAAGAAAGAAGAGCGTGTGATCGACATGCTATTCCAGCTGACCCCGCCCATGGTTCCGTCCGCGGCGGGCCGGGCCGAGGCGCAGATGCACCAGTTCATCGACGCGTGCCATTCCCTCGCTCTTTCACCGGTCGAATTGGCGGACCCGATAAGCGACATGTCCAACAACTGGACGCCGTGGCAGTACCTGTTCTGCCTGGGTGCCATCGACGCCTACAACTCCGCCGTCGCCGCCCTGGAAAGCATCGCCTTCAAGACCTGGCCGAAGCTCAATCAGACCGCGCGCCACATCTCCGACGAGAGGCTGCGACCTGTTCCGGGCCGGCGGATCCGCATCGGTTTCATGGTGCACGATTCCATGCCCATGATGTCGGGTCTGCTGAGCGGACTGGAGCCGACCGTCTTTGAGACTGTCTTCATTCGACCAGGAAGAATGGGGCTGAGCAGGGCGGCGCAGGACTGGGTTCTGCGGACGGAAAGAGTAGTCGAAGTCTCCGATACGGATGTCTATTCGGCAATCGAAGCGATCGCGGCCGAGCAGTTCGACATCATCGTGTCGGGTCCGTCCATTGCAGCGGTGTTCTTTCCGATGATGGCGCGGCTCGCGCACCTGCAGATGGTCCTGCTCGAGCCGAACTGGACCGACGGGTTGACCAATGCGGACTACTACATCTCCTGGAAACCCGCCGAGCCGGTCGATTTCGCAGAGTTCTACAGGTCGAAGGTCGCCCTGCTGAAGCACCCGCCCTATTACATCGAACGGCATTCGGTGGACGAGATCGCCGAGTCGACCAAGTCGGAGTTGAGGCAGCGGCTGTTCGGGCCGGGCGCCGCGGGGCGCGTCTATCTTTGCGCCAACACGCCGCCCAAGATCCATCCCTACATGGACGACATGTTCCGCCGGCTGCTGGAGAGCGATCCCGAAGCAACGCTCGTCTTCCTGCGGGGCGAATATCCTCCTTCCAAGACGTTGCGGTTCAGGCTGCACCAGAAGCTCGGCACGCTGATCGACAGGGTCGTCTTCCTGCCCACGCTGAAGCAGGAGGATGCGCATCGCCTGCTGCTGGCGGTCGACTGCTGCCTGGATTCGTTTCCGCTCTGCGGCATGTCGTCGAGTTTCGACGCGGCGATGGTGGGCGTGCCCACGGTTACGCTTCCCTCGGAGATGCCTTTCGGGAAATGGACAGCGACGATCTATGAGCACATCGGCGTGTCAGGCCTGACGGCGAGAGACGAGGACGAATATCTGCAGATCGCCCTCAGGCTCGCCAAGGACCCTGTGTGGCGAAACGGTTTGGGCGCCGAGTTGCGGCAGAAGGCTGGGCTGTTCATCGAAAGCGCCGCGAGCGTCGGCGCGTTCGCGGAATTCATCGCCCGGTCGTGGGAGCGCCACCGGGCAGGACTTCCTCCGGCGGACTGGATCGACGGCAGGTGGCAAGCGCGCGCGACAAGTGCCGCCTCCGTGCAGCAGGGCGCCGCCCCAATCGAGGACCGGAAGGCCGCGGCGCCGGCCTGACGATCGGCCGACGGCCTGCCACGGATCCGGCCGGGTTGTCAGCCATACAGGCGCTGCTGCTCCTCGGCGATGGCCCGCGCGCGGTCGTAGAGGATGCAGTCGGCTTCCGCGAGCGTCTCTATGACGCCGAGCGCTTCCTTGCCTATATCGATTCGTTGGGGGCGCTCGGGCGTGACCAGGTGATGAGGTACCTCCGCCATCGGCTTGAGCCCGAACATGGCTGGAAGCACCCGCACATCCCGATCGAGCGTCAGCGTGGTTGCCACCCACGCGCAGGAATCGAGATGCTGCAAGGCCGCGTCGAGCCCGCGACCGGCGGCAACGGCCTCGCCGCCCGCCAGGTAGCCCATCATCATCCCCAAATTCGCCCGCAACTGCGAACTCGGATCGAGCAGGAGCTCGTCGACGGGGCGGGACGCGGCTTCGTCTGCGCCCCGCTGGGTTTCAGGGCTGAATATCCCCTCATGCGCGTGTGCCCGCCAATATCCGTATAAGGACAATATGAGCTCGACGGGATCGCGCAGGACCGTGAGGACCTGTGGCCTCTCCGGAAACAGGGCAAGCACATCCCAGCCGAAATGGCCCGACAGGAGCGCGTAGCCCGTCGTCCGTTCGCGCAACTCCTGCTCCGACAGCGCCACATGGTAGCGCCCCGGGTGGACGGCCGCGGAAAGAACCGAGAACAGCGAGGTTCCGGCCGTCTTCGGGATATGCAGTTGGAACAGCATGTCGCATTCCTGTTGTGGCGGCAGAATCCCGCTTGGCCGCAGGATAGCGCAACGATCCGGTGTTGCCGAAGTTTCCGGCCATGGCCCACGAAGTGAGGTGCTTCCCGAATTTGATCCAGCAGGAGTTGGAGAATTCCGGGAGTGATGGCTCAGGTCGGCGTGGGTGCGGAAGAGCCGTTCATGAGTCGGTCGGCGGCTTGTTGCCGATCGCGCTGTCCGGGGCGAGCCTCCCCAGCGTGAAAGATTTCACTATGCGGAGTGCTGATTTTGGAACCAACTGCTTCTGAGTCAGCGCAGAGAGATCATCTCAATGTTCGTGGCGCTGAGTTTTCGACGCGGGGACCGTCCCACCACCATGCGAGGGGCGCGCAGGTGTAGAAGGCCAGCGCCGTAGCCTGGATGGCGCCCGGCACGGTGCCGAAGCGGGCGAGGTGGCGCGCGGCCGGGACGCCGCACAGGCTCACGGCGACGGCGATGTCGCAGATGACGAACAGCGCCAGGGCGCCGATGCCGACCGCGAGAGCTTCGGGGGGCGGCCAGAGGTGGGAGATGCGCGGCATCACCACGGACACGGTGACGAGCGAAGCGATGAGAAATGCTGCTGCCTCCGCCAGCGCCCCCGTCCGCGCGCCGACAGCTCCATCAAGATAGGTCGCCCGCAGAGGTCCCGTGACGAGATAGACGGCGAAGAGGACGGCGAAATGGCCGCCGGCGGCGAGGCTGATCCGAGCCGCTTTCACGTCCGCCTCGCGGGTACGAGCAGCATCCGCCCATAGCCCGCCGCGAAGAGCAGATAGGCCACGGCCCAGGCGAGGCCGGCGCAGGCAAGCCCGTGCGTCATCCACCCGCCGGCATAGGGGGCGGCGATGCGGGCGGCAGCTCCGACGAGGACGAGGGCGAACATCGCGACCTCCAGCCGTCCGGCGGCGAGCGGCCGGCCGGAATGGCCGCGGCTGGCGCGCGTCATCACTGCGAGCGTCATGGCGCCGAAGGTGCCGACGGTCCACACATGCACGGCCGCGACCGGATCGACGAGGCGGGGCGCGACGATCGAGGCGGCGACAGCGATGAAGCCAAGGGGGATGGTGGCGAAGCCGATGTGCAGGACGAGGAGCAGCGGCTCGGATCGAGTGGCGAGGCCGTGCCACCGGCAGAGCCGAACCGCCGTCAGCACGCCGGCAAGGCCGAGTAGAACGGCGGTGGCGCGTGCGTCGGGGAGGGCGGTCCAGGCGGCGAGGCCGAGGCCGCACGCCACCATCGACACCATGTCGAGGCGGGAGAAGGCGGCGGGCAGCTCGGTGACCTTGCGGGCCGTCAGCCAGTTCCGCGTGAAGGCGGGGACGATGCGCCCGCCGATCAGCAGGACGAGGACGAGCACGAGGGCGACCGCTGCGCGCAGCGAATAGTCCGCCGCCCCGGCAAGGCGCGCCTCGAGATGGAAGGCGAGGTCGGCGAAGCCCAGCGCCGCGACGACGGCGACGATGCGTAGGTTCCGGTAGTTCCCCGCCGCGACCACCTCGCGGGCGAACACGGCCGCAAGCGCGAGCGGGAAGGCGAGGTCCACCGCCATCGCCGCATCGGCGCCGATCAGCGCGGAGGTGGAGACGGCCACACGCCCGGCGAGCCACAGGACGACGAGCCCGAGCAGTTCGCGCCCGGCGACCGGCGGGCGCCCCGTCCAGTTGCTGACGGCGGTCAGGGCGAAACCGGCGATGATCGCCATGACCCCGCCGAACAGCATGGTGTGGACGTGCCAGTCCCGCGCCGAAAGCGCGGTCGGGATTTCGAGCCCGCCGAGATAGACAGGGATCCAGCCGAGCACCGAGCCGGCCATGGCGAGGGCGCCGAGCAGGAAGAACGGACGGAAGCCGCCGGAAAGCCAGTGAGGCGTGGTCATTTGCCTGTGCCCGCAAGGATAGGAGTGTCGCCGCGCGATCAGAGCCCGCCGAGCAGCGCGGTGAACTTCTTGTTCGCCGCGCCGCTGGTCTTCACGGCCTTGGCGGCATCGAGATTCACCGGGTCGCCGACGACGATAAGGCCCACCATGCCCATGGCGATGTGGGGCTTGCACTTCACGCCATAGACGCCGGCCTGGGTGAAGGTAACGGTGATGTCCTGGCCCATCTTGCCTTCGAAAGGCTGGGCGCCGTCGGGGATCATGCCCTTGATGGTCTCGGCATTGTGCCCGGGATCGGTCGCCTTGAACGTCACCGTGTCGCCGGGCGCGACCTTGATCAGGTCGGGTTCGAACACCATCGCGCCCTTCTCGCCCTTGTTGAGCATCTTCACCTCGTGGTCGGCGGCCATGGCGGCCGTTCCGGCCAGCGTCACGGCGGCGATGAGGGCGAGGGAGAAGCTCTTGGTCTTCATGGTCTTTCTCCGAAGCGGACCACCGCGGCCCGTTGCGGGAGGTTCTAGCCGCGCGAAGCCACGGCAACGTTGTGCCAGCGCAAACTGGCGCCGCTTCACGACTCGCGCGGGCGTGACCAGTCAGCCGATGTCGCCGCCAGCGTCGCGGCATAGGCCACGAGGCTCGCAAGCGTGAGCCAGGCGCCGGCGGCGATCAGCCCAGTCGATTGCAGCACATCGCCGGCCATGCGCGCGGCAACGGCGAGTTCGAGCATCACGACGGGTGCATAGAGCGCCGGCACGTAGCGGACCCGCGCGCCGACGACGGCGGGCAGGATGATGGGCGCATGGGCGAACACCATCGACAGGACGAAGCCGAGCCCGATGGCATGCACCGCCGCATCATGGCCGAACGCCGAGCCGGCCGGCGGCCACCAGGCGAGCGCCAGCGCCGCGACCAGCAGCCAGCCATAGCCGAGCAGCAGGCAGACCGCGCTGAAGCGCGCGGCGCCGGAACCGCGAATGGTCCATGCCGCAATGTCCTTGCCGGCGAGCCAGAGCGCGAGCGCGCCGAGCGAGGCCGCCAGCAGCCATGATCCGGTCCAGGGCTGGCCGACCACCAGCGCGGCCGCGAAGACCGTCACGATCACGACGAGGAGGACCTTCGCGGCCAGGCCGGGCTGCGTCAGCCGGGAAAGCTCGATCCGCTCCGCGGTGATCGTCAGGACGAGGAAGCCGAGCCACGCATAGGCGACCTCGGCGACGCTCGCACCGGCGAGCCAGCGGGCGGTGCCGAGCGGCCAGAGCGCGGCGCCGAGCGTCATCACCGCGGTGAACAGGGCCGGCAGCCGGCAGGCGGCCGTGGCGGTGATAGCGAAGAGGCCGAGGCCCGCCAGCAGGAAGGCGGCCGCCGCCGGTCCGGTGAAGCCGAGCAGGAGCAGAAGCGCCCCGCCGGCCGCGAGCGCGGGGACTGCGAGCGCCAGCGTTCCGCCCTGCGCCACCGCCCGTTCGACGGCGATCAGCGTGCCGAAGAAGCCGCAGATCATCAGCGCCCCGTGATGCTCGGCCGGGGTCGACAGCGGCGGGACGAGGCCGAGCCGGGCGAGGCCGCCGGCAAGCCCGGCCACGATGGAGGCGCCTGCCGCGAGCACCAGCGCGGCGCGCAGCCGGCCGGAGGCGCTCATGATGCGCCCGCGAGGCGCGCGAGCCATGCCTTGGCCGCCGACAGCGGCCGGAAGGGACTCGGCGCGAAACGCGTGCGCACCTCCGGCGAGGCGAGGTCCGGCGACCAGTGGGCGTCGCGCTCGACTTGAACATGCACCGTGTAGTCCGGCCCAAGGCGCTTGCCGACCGCGGCCGCGGCTGTCTCGGCGATCAGCCGGCCGAGCGGGCAGGTCGGCGTGGTCATTATCAGGCGGATCGAGATGTCGCCCGGCGCGATCTCGCAGGAGATGACGAGGCCGAGATCGACGATGTTCACGCCGAGCTCGGGGTCGTCGACCTCTCGCAGCGCGGCGAGGATCTCGGCTTCGATTCCGTCCTTTGCATGAGGCATCGGCATCTCCTTGCCGGCGTCGGCCAGCCGCGCCGTCACTGGCGGGTCTCGCAGGGGCTGTCGGCGAGCATTTCGAGGCTGGCCGCCCCTTCCGCGGCTGCGGCGGCGATTACCCGGAACATGTCGGCGAACTCGGCGATCTCCTCGGGCGCGAGGTTCGAGGAGGCTTCGCCGTCGATGTCCGGAAGACAGGCCACGTAGCCGCGCAGCAGCCTCGCGCGCTCCCGCGCGGCGCCGAGCAGGCGGCGGCGTGCGCGCCGGGCCTCGAATTCGGCGAAGGCGGCCAGCGTCCGCTCGACCTCTTCCTGGCAGGCGCAGGGCAGGCCCATCTCGTGGAGTACGCGGGCGAGACGTTCGAGCAGCGCGCTGTCGGCTGTCGGAGGGGTTGCGACCGGGGTTTCCATCGCCGTCTCAGAGCCCGAACCACTCGCGCAGCCGGCCCTCGCCGCGGACGAGCCGCATGCCGAGATTGGCCGGCGGGATGCCGACCGAGCAGGCACCTGCCTTGGGGTCGCGGAAGAAGCCGGTCATGTAGGCCCGGTGGCGTCCCTCGGCGATGCGGACACCGCAATTCTCGACCTCGGTCGCGGCGCCTGTCGCCGGATCGGTCCGGTGGCGGACATAGCAGGTGCTCGTCCATTCCCAGACATTGCCGGCGAGGTCGAGCAGGCCGTGCTCGTTCGCGCCGAACGCACCGGCCGGCTTCGGCGTGGGATCGAGCGCCTGCTCGGCAGCGGCTTCCGCGTCATAGGTCGCGATCCAGCGCCGCGAGGGGTTCGCCGGGTCGCTGATCTCGGTATAGGCATCGTCCCGGTAGCGCGAGCCGGCGGCCAGCGCCCATTCGCGGTCGGTGGGGAGCCGCCAGTTCTGCCCGGTCTCGCGCGACAGCCATTCGGCGTAGGCGACGGCATCGTGGAAGCTGATCCCCACGACGGGAAGAGCGGAATCCCCCGCACCGTCGAGCGCCTTGCAGCCTTTCGCGGCGACGCAGCGGTCATAGTCGCCGCGCGTCACCTGTCCTTTCATGATGGCGAAGGGCTTCTTGGCAGCAATCTCGCCGATCGGGCCGTTCACCGGCCTCGTCCCGTCGATGAACTCGCCCGGCTCGCGGTAGCGCACCGAGGCGCGCTCGATGCGGACAAGGCTGCCATCCTCCGGCATCGGGGCGAAACCCTGGAGCACGGCCATGCCGGCGAGGCCGAGGACCGTGAGGAAGACGAGGCGGCGCTTGCGCATCTTAAGTCTCCCGGAAGGAGGGGCGGCTCGCCCGGAATGGCCGGGCCGCAGTCGGCCGGCTCACTGGCCGACGATCGGCCCGGGCGCGGCGACCTGCTTCATCAGGTCCTCGCTCCACTCGCCCGAGACCTTCACATGGGCAGTGGCACCGAGCTCGGCCGCCTCGATCAGGTTGTGGTTCACATAGGCGTAGATGCCCGGCTGCAGGAACTTGTAGGTTGCCACTGCCGCGCTGCCGCCGGCCACGAACCATGTCTCGAGGTCCTTGGCGGGGGGATTGTGGAACTTGCCGCGCTCCCAGACATGGTCGCCATGGCCACCGATCAGGTGGGGGCGGGTGTCGCGGTTGGCCGAGCTGTGGATGAACAGCACGGTCTCGCCGACCTTCGCCGTCATCGCGTTCTCGCCCGTCAGCGCGCCCTTGCGGCCGTTGAAGACGACGTGGGTGGGAACGAGGCCCTTCATCACCTCGACGGTGTCGGCATAGGCCTCGCCGGGGGTCTCGTAGTCCACGTATTTCCCGTTCTCGTCCTTCGGGATGTAGAGGTCGAACTCGCCGATCGTGTAGGCGCGGTCATATTTGACCGGGTTGCCCGCCTCGTCCTTCAGGCCCTCGCGCGGCAGCACCAGGATGGTGCCGCTCATGCCGCTGACGACGTGCCAGGGGATCATGCCGGGAGGGGCGCAGTGATAGACGAAGGCGCCGGCGCGGGTCGCCTTGAAGCGGAGCGTCGTCTGCTCGCCGGGGTTCACCAGAGTGAGCTGCGCGCCGCCCAGCGCGCCCGTCGCGCTGTGGAAGTCGATATTGTGCGGCATCGTGTTGGTTTCGGGATTGATGAGGGTCAGCTGCACATAGTCGCCCTCGTGGACGACCATGGTCGGGCCCGGCATCGAGCCGTTGAAGGTCATCGCCTGGAGGGTGACGCCCTCGTCGATGGCGACCTTCTTCTCCTCGATCGTCATGGTGAACTCGACGACCTTCGGCGCGCCGGTGTCCACCTGCTGGTGCTGCATGACCGCGGGCGGCGCGACGAGCTCCGCCTTGACATGCTTGAGGCCGGCGGTCTGGTCCGCCTGGCCGAGAACCTTGGGGGCCGGGCTGAGGCCCTCCTCGGCGAGAGAAGGCGCCGCCGCCACAAGGGCGGCAATGGCAGCGCCGAGCAAAGTGGTACGACGGGTAAACATGTCCAGGTTCCTTCCTCTTGCATGACTTGCTTGCCGTTGCGACGAATAGACGCCCGATCCGCGCCGGCCTTTTTGCTAAAAGGCAAAGATGAATCACGTTGTCGGCGGCGGCCGTGACGCAGGGCGTCGCAGGGGCAAACGGCCGGTCGGTTGTATGCGACGCCCCCTCCGGATTACCCTCGCGGCGAAACGGGAACGTCGCCATGCCTATGAAGAAGCTCGACCGCTCGCTGATCCGGGATCTGAGCATCTTCCAGTCCATGTCGGAGGAGGATCTCGACGCCGTCCTCGCCATGGCCTCGATCCGGCAATTGCCCGAGGGAAAGGCCGCCTTCTCGCAGGGCGAGATCGCCACCGAGTTCTTCGCGCTGCTGCATGGCCGCCTGAAGGTCGTGCAGACGACGCCGGACGGGCAGCAGGTCGTCGTGCGGCACGTCAATCCGGGGGACATATTCGGCATCGCCCGCGCGATGCGCCGTCCCGACTTTCCGGCCACCGCCATCGCCGTGGTGGAAAGCCTGGCGCTTGCCTGGCCGTCGAGCCAGTGGGAGGCCTTCATCGCGCGCAGCCCGGTGCTCGCCATGAACGCGCTCCAGACCGTGGGGCAGCGCCTGCAGGACGCCCATACGCGGATCCGCGAGCTCTCGACCGAGGAAGTCGAGCGCCGCGTCGCGCATGCGCTGCTGCGGCTGGTGCGGCAGGCGGGCCGGAAGACGGAGGAAGGTATCCTCATCGACTTCCCGGTCACGCGGCAGGATCTCGCCGAGATGACCGGCACCACGCTCCACACGGTCAGCCGGGTGATGACCGGCTGGGAATCCAAGGGGCTGGTGGCCAGCGGCCGCAAGAAGGTCGTGGTCAAGGACGCGCACGGGCTTCACGTGCTGGCGGAGAAGCCGGAGTGACAGGGAGTTTGTCCGGGAACAACGTTCGGGTGCCGCCGGCCCGGTAGGGCTCTCCCGCGCAGCTTTGCGAAGGAGAGCACATGTCCCAGATCACCGAAGCGATCATCCCCGCCGAACCGGCAAACCCGACCGTCGCCGAGCCGGTCACCCTCGACGTTCGTCCTCTCGCGAGGCCGCACCGTCATCTTCTCATCTTCCGCCAGTTCGAGCTCCTCGCACCCGGCGAGGCCTTCGAGCTGGTGAACGATCACGATCCGCTCGGCCTCCTGCATCAGTTCCGCCAGATCGTGCCCGGCCTGTTCACCTGGGACTATCTCCGGCAGGGGCCTGACGAGTGGCGCGTGCTGATCGGCCGGACACAGGCGCCGGCATCGGCCGACGTCCACGTCCATGACGAGGGCTGCACCTGCGGCTCCTCCAGCGGCGGCTGCGGCTGACGGCCTGCGCCACCCACCACTTCCGCACCGACGCCGGTCCTCCTTCAACCCGGAGGATCGGCGTCATGTTGAGGGAAGCTTCCGACGGTCACCGGTGGCCGTCACGCCCCTTGCGCGATGGCGGCGTTCACTTCCCGGAGGAACTCGTCGAGTGGCACGCCGTGCTCGCGGCAGGCCTCGCGGACGTCGTGCAGGCGCACCACCGGGCAGCCGATGCACATCATCTTCCGGCGGATGAACAGCGGGATCGTCACCTTGTAGGTGCTCATCAGGTCGTCGAGGATCGTCTCGGCGGTTATGGGGGCGGTCAGGACCGTCGACATGGTCGGGTCTCCTTCTCGTGCGGAACCTAGACCTGCGGCATCCTGTCTTCTTTGCTCCGCCGCAACGAAGGCGGGCGTTTCTCCGCCTATCGATGCCGGCACCCGGACGGCCGCTCCATCCCGCAAGGCCGGTCGGCGGAAAGCTGAGCCCATGAACGCGCCCTTCATCCCCACGCCTTCCCTCATCGACGTCGCGCGCCGCATGGTGCCGCGCTACACCTCCTACCCGACCGCCCCGCATTTCTCCCCGGCCGTCACGGCCGAGACCTATGGCGGCTGGCTAGAGAAGGTACGGGACCGCGGGGAGGCGATCTCACTCTATCTGCACGTCCCGTTCTGCCGGACCATCTGCAATTATTGCGGCTGCACCACCAAGGCGGCACTGCGCGACGACCCGGTGCGCGCCTATGCCGCGTCGATCCATGACGAGATCGCCCTGTTTGCCGAGCGGCTCGGGCCGGTAGAGGTTTCGCACATCCATTGGGGCGGCGGCACGCCGAACATCCTGCCGCCGGACTGCTTCGAGGCGCTGGTGCGCGACCTCGGCAATCGCTTCCGCTTCCGGCCCGACATGGAGCACGCGATCGAGCTCGATCCCCGCCATGTGACCGCGGAGGGCGCGCGGCGGCTCGCCGACCTCGGCATCAACCGGGCGAGCCTTGGTGTGCAGACGCTCGACGCCGCGGTGCAGAAGGCGATCGCCCGCATCCAGCCGCTTCCGGTGGTGGAAGCTTCCTTCGCGCATCTGCGGAACGCCGGCATCACCGCCATCAATGCCGACCTGATGTACGGCCTGCCGCTGCAGACGCTCGACACCATCCGCGACACCGCCGAACGGGTGCTGGCGCTGGAGCCGAGCCGGTTCGCCATCTTTGGCTACGCCCATGTGCCGTGGATGAAGGCGCATCAGCGGCTGATCGACGAGGCGGCGCTGCCGGACGCCGTGGAGCGCATCCGCCAGGCGGCGCTGGCGCGCGAGATCCTCGAGCGTGGCGGCTATGTCGAGATCGGCATCGACCACTTCGCGCTGCCGGACGATGCGCTGACGCTGGCGCAGGATGAACGCAGGCTGCACCGCAATTTCCAGGGCTATACCGACGACGCCGCGACCACGCTGATCGGCATCGGCGCCTCCTCGATCAGCCGGACGCCCTGGGGCTTCGCGCAGAACGCTCCTGACAACCACGGCTGGCGGCGGGCCATCGAATCAGGGCGGCTGCCGACGGTGCGCGGCAAGGCCTATGAGGGAGACGACCTTCTGCGGGCGGCGGTCATCGAGGATCTGCTCTGCGCCTTCGAGGTCGACCTTGCCGAGGTCGCAGCGCGGCACGGCGCGAGCGTCGATGGCTTCGAAGACGATGTCCGCAGGCTCGCGCCCCTCGTCAATGCGGGATGGGTGGAGGTGCGCGGCAGCCGCGTTGCGATCCGCCGGCACCGCCACGAGATCGCGCGCGTCGTCGCCGCCGAGTTCGACGCCTATCTCGGCCGCGGCGGCCGCCATTCGACGGCGGTGTGAGGCTCTCGCAAGCTTGCGCCCGAGCAAAGTCGGGCTACGCCGGCCATGACATCGTCGCGCCGAAAGGATCGACGATGTCACCCTCGCCCTCGCTCGCCGCCAGCCGCGCCCGCACCAATGCCGGATGGCTCTTTGCCGCCTCGTTCCGGCCGCTCTTCGTCGGCGCGTCCGCTCTCGCCGCCGCCTCCGTGCCGCTCTGGGTCTTCCTGTTCCTGACCGGGGTCGCGGAGGTCGGGGGCATGCCGGCCATGATCTGGCACGCCCATGAGATGGTGTTCGGCTTCCTCCCGGCGGTCATGGCCGGCTACCTGCTCTCGGCCACGCCGAACTGGTCCGGCAAGCTTCCAGCCTCGGGAACGCCGTTGGCGCTGCTCTTTGCGGTGTGGGTCGCCGGACGAGTGGTACCGCTGGTAGCGCCCTTGCCGGTTGCGCTCGCCGCCGACGCCGCCTTCCCCCTCGCCATCACCGCGGCACTGCTGCGCGAGGCGCGGGTGAAGCCGCCCAAGCAGTCCCGCCATGGGCTGATGCTGTTCCCTTTGCTCGCGCTCGCCGCGGTGGCGCACCGCCTCGTCGCCGGGGATCACGAGCTCGCCGCCCTGCTGGCGCGCATCGGCGTCGCCGTCGCGGCGCTGCTGATCTCGGCCGTGGGCGGGCGGCTGGTTCCCAGCCTCACCCGCAATGCACTGGCCGCCCGCGGCGCCGAAAAGGTGCCCGAGCCCTATGGCCGCTACGACGTCTTCGTGCTCGCCGCCATCTTCCCGGCGCTGGCCGTCTGGGCCGCCGCGCCGACCTCGCGGGCGGCGGCCGTGCTGATGGGCGCCGCCGCCGTGCTTCAGGCGATACGGCTGCTGCGCTGGCGCGGCTGGCTGGTCCGGCAGGTCGACGTCGCCGCGCTCCATGCCGGATATCTCTGGCTCGTCGCCGGCACCGGTCTCGCCGCGCTTGCCGCCGAGCCGCTTTCCCTCGTCCCGCCGGACGCGGCGCTGCACGTCTTCACCGCGGGGGCGATAGGCACGATGACGATGGCGGTCATGGCCCGCCTCAGCACGACGCGCGGCGCCGGGGCACGGGCGAGTGCATCGCTGTGCGGCTTCGCCCTCATGGCTGTGAATCTCGCGGCGCTGGCCAGGGTGGCCGCGCCGATTCTGGCAGACCGCTATGTCGAGCTGCTGGCCATGTCGGCGGTGCTCTGGGCGCTGGCCTGGACCGCCTTCCTCGCCGCCCAGGTCACCGGATCGCCGGACAAGCCGTGATCCGGCGGGGGATCACCCGATGAGCTGGCGGTAGATGGCCGGCAGCGCCGTCGGCAGCCGCTCCGCATCCGGCACGATGGCGTAGCCGCCTTTGCCGAACAGATAGGGGAAATAATCGCGCGCCTCGCCGTCGACGGTCACGCCGAACACGGTGAGGCCCTGCTTGCGGGCCTCGCGGATCGCCGCCCGCGTATCCTCGATGCCGTAGCGTCCCTCGTAATAGTCGATGTCGTTCGGCTTGCCGTCGGTGAGGAGAAGCAGCAGCCGATGCCGCTGCGGCCGTTCGGCCAACGCCTTGGCGACGTGCCGGACGGCAGCGCCCATGCGGGTATATTGCCCGGGGCTGAGCGCCATGATGCGGCGCAGGATGGCGGGATTCAGCGGCTCCTCGAAGCCCTTCACGGTCGAGACCGTCACCGAGGTGCGCCGGCGCGAGGTGAAGGTGTAGATGGCGTGCTCGTCGCCGCAGGCGGTGAGCCCGTGCGTCAGCGCCAGCAGCGCGCCCTTCTCGACATCGAGCACGCGGTGCGCGCCGATCCAGGCGTCGGTCGAGAGCGAGACGTCCATCAGCACGGCCAAGGACAGGTCCCGCTCCAGCGCGCGCGCTGCCGTGAAGACGCGCTCCGAGCCGATCCCACCGGCGTGGCGGTCGGCGACCGCGCGGACCAGGGCGGAGAGGTCGAGATCGTCGCCGTCGGGCTGGCCGTGCAGCACCAGCCGCTTCGGCCGCAGCGCCTCGAACTGGCGGCGGACGGCGGCGATACGGCGCTGCATCGCCGCGTCCGGCTCCCAGTCCTCGCCCTGCTCGGCGGCGGGGCCGGCATATACGCGGCAATGGTCCGGGCGGTAGGCCGCCTTCTTCCAGTCCCACTCCGGATAGGTGAGGCCCTGCGTGAGGGCCGCACCATCCGCCTCGGCGGGAGCGAGGTCGAGGTCCATCTTGAGGCGCACCGCGGAGCGGCGGCGATTCGCGCCGATGGTCAGCTCGGCGAGGTCGTCGGCCGCCTGGCGGGCGCCTTCCTCGTCATCGTCGTCGACCTTGCGGTTGACGTTCACCATCTCCGCGACGGCGAAGATGGTCTCGAAGCGGTGGAAGCACAGCGGATCGCTGCGGTCGCTCTGGTCCGTCTCCCGCCTCTCGGCGCGGCGGCGCTTCGCGTCGACGGAGACGGACCGGCCCTCGGCCTCGCCATCATCGTCGGGGGAGGGGGCGGCGGCTCCGCCATGGATGTCGCCGAAGAGGGGCACCGGCAGGAAGGTGCGATAGCCGCGCGGCGCCTTCACGTCGGAAAGGTCGAAGGCGGGATCCTCGATGGCATGCAGATAGGGATTCGTCACGTCGCGCCGCCCGCCGAGAACGGCGCGGATCGCGTCCTCAAGGTTGGCCTCATGCGGCGGCAGCGACCGCTCCGGCCGGACGGCGAGCGTCGCCTCGCGCAGGCGCTGGTAGTGCCGGCCGAGCCCCGGCCAGGCGGTAAGCGTCGCCCGCGTGGTCCCGACCGCGGCCCGCAGGCGGCACAGGTCGTTGCGGAGCGGATCGCCGTCGTCCTCCACGACCGGGACGGCATGGGCGAACCAGGCGGCGAGCCATTCGTAGAGCGCCTCGTTGTTCGCCCGGTCGGGAAAGACGTCGATCGTCCCCGGCAGGCGAAGCGTCGCCGCGTCGAGGATCGGCAGGCTCATCTTCTCGGTGCCGAGGCCGATCCGCTCGATGAGGCTGAGGCGGTGGCGCGAGGCGACGGGGGCGCTCTCGGCGATGCGGATTGCGCCATCGCCGCCCAGCGCCCGGTAGAGGACGCCGAGCCGCGTCCGCATTGTGGCGAGGCTCACCGCCGCCCGAGGGTGACGCCTGTAGGTGCTGACGCCGCCAACCAGGCGGTGCCAGTGCTCGCCGACGAACTCTTCCGGCTCGAGGATCGACATCGCGCCCTCCTCAGCCGAAGGCGAGGTCGGCGATGCGGGCCAGCGCCTTCAGCACCTCGGGATCGTCGCTGAGCGGATGCAGCAGCGCCGCCTCGATGGCGATCTCCGGCTTCACGCCGTCGCGGATCAGCGTCGCGGCATAGACCAAGAGGCGGGTCGAGGCGCCTTCCTCCAGGTCCTGGCCCTTGAGGTCGCGCAGCGCGTTGGCGATGCGGACCAACGGGACGCAGCGGTCCCTTGCGAGCCCACTCTCGCGGGCGACGATCGCGGCCTCGGCCTCGGGGTCGGGAAAGTCGAACTGGATCGAGACGAAGCGCTGCCGGGTGGAGGGCTTCAGCGTCTTCAGCACGTTCTGGTAGCCGGGATTGTAGGAGGCGACGAGCATGAACTCGGCCGGCGCTTCCAGCAACTCGCCGGTGCGCTCCAGCGGCAGCACGCGCCGGTCGTCGGTGACCGGGTGCAGCACCACGGTGACGTCCTTGCGGGCCTCGACCACCTCGTCGAGATAGACGATCGCTCCCTCGCGCACAGCGCGGGTCAGCGGCCCGTCTACCCACACGGTCTCGCCGCCCTTGAGCAGATGGCGGCCGGTGAGGTCGGCGGCAGTCAGGTCGTCATGGCAGGAGACGGTGTAGAGCGGGCGGCCGAGCCAAGCCGCCATATGGGCGACGAAGCGGGTCTTGCCGCAGCCGGTCGGCCCCTTGAGCAGCACCGGGAGCTGGTTGCGATAGGCGTGCTCGAACAGTGCGCATTCCGCACCGGAGGGCGCGTAGAAGGGCAGCGGGTCGAGCGGCGCGGGAGCCATCTTCGCAGCGGCGTCGGAAAGGGCGGGCATCGAAGGCCTCCGGGATGTTCGGGTGGGATCGGCGGGGGAAGCCGGGCGGCACGGCGCCGCCCGGTCCCGGTTCATTCCGCGGGCTGGACCGCGACCTTTGCGGGCCTGGCCTTGCGCTCGCGGACCGGACCGAACACCGACCAGAGGAACAGGATCGCCGAGATGCCGACCACCACGCCCGATCCGAGCCGCAGCCAGTAGAAGGGCGCGATCTGGTCCTGTACCTCCATGTAGGGCATGCCGAGCACGCGCTGCAGATGGACCTGGATGACGCCGGCGAAGGTGAGGGCGAAGGTCATCACCGTCATCGCCCCGGTCATCAGCCAGAAGGACAGGATGTTGAGCCCCTGGTGATAGGGCGCCTTCCCCCTGAGATACGGCATCGCATAGGTGATCAGCGCGAGGTTCAGCATCACATAGGCGCCGAAGAAGGCGAGATGGCCGTGCGCCGCCGTGAGCTGGGTGCCGTGCGTGTAGTAGTTCACGAAGGACAGGGTGTGCAGGAAGCCCCACACCCCGGCGCCGAAGAAGGCGCCCACGGTGCAGCCGAGCGACCACAGCACGGCGGCGCGGTTGGGATGGTCCTTGCGGCCCTTGAACACCATCCGGAAGGCGAAGATCACCATGGCGAAGAAGGGAGCGATCTCCAGCGCCGAGAACACCGAGCCGACCCACTGCCAGTAACCGGGCGCACCGATCCAGTAGTAGTGGTGGCCGGTGCCGAGGAGCCCTGAGAAGAGGGCGAGGCCGACGATCGAGTAGAGCCACTTCTCGACCACCTCGCGGTCGACGCCGGTGGTCTTGATCATCAGGAAGGCGAGCACGGAAGCCATCACCAGCTCCCAGACGCCCTCGACCCAGAGATGGACGATGTACCACCAGTAGAGCTTGTCGAGGCTGAGGTTTGCCGGCGCATAGAAGGCGAACAGCCAGAACAGGGCGATGCCCCACAGGCCGAGCAGCAGCACGCTGGTCACCGCGGTCCGGCGTCCCTTCAGGACGGTCATGGAGACGTTGTAGAGGAAGATCAGGGCGACCACGACGATGGCGACCTTGATCCAGAGCGGCTGCTCGAGGAACTCGCGGCCCTCATGGACGCCGAGCGTGTAGCCGGCGACCGCCGACAGCGCACCGAACATCAGGAGGCCGAGCTGGATATAGGCGAGGAGCGGGCTCTCGATGTCGCGCTCGGCCTCCTCCGGCACGAGGTAATAGGCACAGCCGAAGAAGCCCATCAGCAGCCAGACGATCAGCGCGTTGGTGTGGATCATTCGGATGATGTTGAAGGGCAGCAGCTCGGAGAGCACGTTCGGCAGCACGTAGACGGTTCCGGCCAGCACTCCGGCGAGGATCTGGACCCCGAACAGGACCATGGCGCAGGTGAAGTACCAGTACGCCACGCGTTGGCTTGCGTATTTCATGGGTTTCCTCGCTCAGCCGGCGTCGTTGGGAGGCCACTTCTGGGTGTCGATGCGGCTCGTCCATTCCAGGAAGTCGACGAGGTCGTTGAGCTCCTGGTCGGTCAGGTGGAACTGCGGCATCTGCCGCCGGCCCTCGACGCCCGAGGGCTGCGACCGCATCCAGGCGATCAGCCCTTCGCGCGCGGCCTGCGGGTCGTCCTTGCCGCCATAGCGGATCCAGACATTGCCGACCTCCGGCGCGAAATAGGCGCCCTCGCCGAGGATCGAGTGGCAGTTGATGCAGGAGTTCTTCTCCCACACATGCTTGCCGCGGATGACGCTTTCGGAAAGCGTCGCCTCGTCGGTGGACGTGGTGACGATGTGCCAGTGGCTCTGGGCGGTGAGGCCAACGAACACCACGAAGAAGAAGATGGAGCCGCCATAGAAGACGTTTCGGGCGGCGGATTTGGTGAAGCGTTCGCTCATGCGGCCGCGCCCCCGTGGCTTGCGGACATTGAGAGTCTCCCTCGGCCGTGCGGATGCCGGCGCTGCTCCCTTCCTAGGGTGCGGCGAGGCGGCGAACGTTGTCGGGGAACAAACTTCCGCGCAGAGGGCGAAGCCGGCTACCGGGCGGGGATTAGCGCATGCGCGCTCGCGACGAGGGCCGCGGCGGCGCCGCGGCCCTCATATTCCCTTTGAGCGTTGAACCGAACGGCTAGGGCAGCGAGGCGGTATAGGCCCGCAACTCGTGTTCCAGATGAAGGGAGGACTGGTCCTTGCCCTGGAGTTCCGGCGCTTCCTTCCAGCCCGGCTCCACGCCGGTCATGTCCGGCAATTGGTGGGCGATACCCTTGTGGCAGTCGATGCAGGTGCGCTGCCCCGTGAGCAGATAGCGGCCATGGATCTCGGCCGCCCGGCGGGTCTGCTTGGTGAAATCCATGGCGACCGACGAGTGACAGTTGCGGCACTCCAGGGAATCGTTCGCCTCGAGCCGCGCCCATTCGTGCTTGGCGAGCGTCAGCCGCATGTCAAGGAACTTCTCGCGGGTCGAGATGGTGCCGAAGATCTTGCCCCAAACCTCCTTGGAGGCCTGCATCTTGCGGGCGATCTTGTCGGTCCACTCATGCGGCACATGGCAGTCCGGGCAGGTGGCGCGCACTCCTGAGCGGTTGGTGAAGTGCACCGTCGATTGCAGCTCCTGATAGACGTTGTCGCGCATCTCGTGGCAGGAGGTGCAGAATTTCTCGGTGTTGGTGATCTCCAGCGCGGTGTTGAAGCCGCCCCAGAAGATGACGCCGCAGATAAAGCCGCCCAGGGTCAGGAAGCCGAGCGGAAGATAGGCGCTCGGCCGGCTGATGATCTGCCAGAAGCGCACCACGAGGCGCCAGGCGGCGAGGATGAGAGCCTTCAGCTTCCCCATCGCGCCGGCCTACTTGTTGCGGCCGACATCGTCGGCGTCGACGAAGTTGTTCGGCACCAGCGGCCGCGCGTCGGTCTGCTGGACATGGCACTCGGTGCAGAAATAGCGGCGCGGCGTAACGTCGGCGAGCACCTGCCCGTCGCGGTCCTGGAAATGCGTCACGCTGATCATCGGCGCGCCCGAGCCCTCGGTGAATTCGCGCTTGTGGCAGTCGAGGCAGCGATTGGCGTTGAGCGTGAGCTGATAGCCGTCGATCGAATGCGGGATGATCGGTGGCTGCTCGGGATAGTTCCGCATCCGCCGCATGTCGTCGACGACCGGGCGGTCGAGCGGCGGGATCGAGTTCTGCGCCATCGGGTCGGCGGTCCCGGTGAGCCGAGGCACCAGCGTGACCGGCCCCGTCTCCTGCGAGCGGGCGCCGAGCACGGCGAGCGAGGAACCGGCGCAGGCCGCAAACGCGATCAGCAGGAGCGACAAGGCGTTCAGACGGGGACGATCTTGACCGCGCATTTCTTGAAATCCGTCTGCTTGGAGATGGGGTCGGTCGCGTCGAGGGTCGTCTTGTTGATGAGCTGGCTGGCGTCGAACCACGGGACGAACACCACGCCCTCGGGCATGCGGTTGCGCCCGCGGGTCTCGATCCGCGTCCGCATCTCGCCGCGCCGCGAGATGACGCGGACCTCGGCGCCCTGGTTGAGCCCGCGCTTGCGCGCATCCTCGGCATGCATGAAGCAGCGCGCGCCGGGGAAGGCCTTGAACAGCTCTGGCACCCGCATGGTCATGGAGCCGGAATGCCAGTGCTCCAGCACGCGGCCGGTCACCAGCCAGAAGTCGTATTCCGCGTCCGGCACCTCGGCCGGCGGCTCATAGGGCACGGCGATGATCTTGGCCCGTCCATCGGCATTGCCGTAGAACTCGACGCCCTTGCCGGCCTTCACATAGGGGTCGAGCCCCTCGCGGTAGCGCCAGCGGGTCTCCTTGCCGTCCACCACCGGCCAGCGCAGGCCGCGTACCTGGTGATAGGTGTCGAACGGCGCGAGGTCGTGGCCATGGCCGCGCCCGAAGGCGGCATATTCCTCGAACAGCCCCTTCTGCACGTAGAAACCGAAATCCGCGGCCTCGTTATTGGCATAGTCCGGATTGAGCTCGCTCACCGGGAAACGGTCGACGTTACCGTTCTTGAACAGCACCTCGAACAGGCTCTTGCCACGATAGTTCGGATTGGCGTCGAGGATCTCCGCCGGCCACACCTCGTCGGTGGTGAAGCGCTTGGAGAATTCCATCATCTGCCAGAGGTCGGAGCGCGCCTCGCCGGGCGCCTGCACCAGCTGTTGCCAGAAATGGGTGCGCCGCTCGGCATTGCCGTAGGCACCTTCCTTCTCCACCCACATCGCCGCCGGCAGGATCAGGTCGGCGGCCATGGCGGTCACCGTCGGATAGGCGTCGGAGACGACGACGAAGTTCTCCGGGTTGCGGTAGCCGGGATAGGCCTCGTGCGTGTTGTTCGGCGAGGCCTGCAGGTTGTTGTTGACCTGTATCCAGTAGAAATTGAGCTTACCGTCGCGCAGCATGCGGTCCTGCTGGACCGCATGGTAGCCGGGCTTCTCCGGGATGATGCCGTGCGGGATGCGCCAGATCTCCTCGGCGTGCTCGCGATGCTTCGGATTGGTCACGACCATGTCGGCCGGCAGCCGGTGGGCGAAGGTACCGACCTCGCGCGCCGTGCCGCAGGCCGAGGGCTGGCCGGTGAGCGAGAACGGGCTGTTGCCCGGCTCGGAGATCTTCCCCGTCAGCAGATGCAGGTTGTAGACGAGCTGGTTCGCCCATACGCCGCGCACATGCTGGTTGAAGCCCATGGTCCAGAGCGAGACCACCTTGCGCTGCGGATCGGCATAGAGCTCGGCGAGCTGCTCCAGGAAGCCGGGCTCGACGCCGCTGAGCTTGGACACTTTGTCGAGCGTGTAGTCCTTCACGAAAGCGGCGTAAGCATCGAAGTCGATCGGCTCGGTCGCCGCCACGTCCTTGGCCTTGCGTGCCGCCACCTCGCGCGGGTCGTCGTCCCGCAGCCCGTAGCCGATCTCCGTCGCTCCGCGCACGAAGGCCGCGTGGTCGCGGACGAAGTCCTTGTTGACGCGGCCCGTCGTGATGATGTGGTTGGCGATGTAGTTGAGGATGGCGAGATCGGTGCCCGGCTTGAAGACGATCGGGATATCCGCGAGGTCCGAGCTGCGATTGGTGAAGGTGGAGAGCACCGCCACCTTCACATGCGGATTGCCGAGGCGCCGGTCGGCGACGCGGGTCCACAGGATGGGATGCATCTCCGCCATGTTCGAGCCCCAGAGCACGAAGGCGTCCGTGGCCTCGAAGTCGTCATAGCAGCCCATCGGCTCGTCCATGCCGAAGGTGCGCATGAAGGCATAGGCGGCGGACGCCATGCAGTGGCGGGCATTGGGATCGAGATTGTTAGAGCGCAGGCCGGCGCGCATCAGCTTGGTGGCCGTGTAGCCTTCCCAGATGGTCCACTGCCCCGAGCCGAACATGCCGACGGCGGTCGGCCCCTTCTCCTTCAGCACGCGCTTGGCCTGGGCGGCCATGACGTCGAACGCCTCGTCCCAGCTCACCGGCGTGAACTCGCCGTCCTTGGCATAGGCGCCGTTCTTCTTGCGCAGCAGCGGCTGGGTGAGGCGGTCGCCGCCATACATGATCTTGGAGAGGAAATAGCCCTTCACGCAGTTGAGGCCGCGATTGACCTCGGCGAGCACGTCGCCATGGGTGGCGACGACGCGCCCCTCCTTGACGCCGACCATGACACCGCAGCCGGTGCCGCAGAAGCGGCAGGGCGCCTTCGACCATTGGATCTTCAGCGCCTCGACGCCGCCGGTCACCGGCTGGGCGACCGCCGGCAGGCTGATATTGGCGGCAAGCGCGGCGACGCCAGCGGCCTGCGCCTTGAGGATTTCGCGGCGTGACGGGCTCATGGGACAGCTCCGGGATCGTCCTGGATGTCGATCTGTTCGAAAACGAGGTTGGCAGCGAGGACACCGTCCATCAGCCCGATCGCGGCGAGCCGGGAGCCGACCTCGCCCGTGCTCGCGCCTTCCAGCACGATCACGATCTTGCCGTCCTGGACGTAGTGGACCTCGGTGTCCGGCAGGGCCTCCAGCCGGGCCGCGACCTCGGCGCAGCGATGCGGGAAGGCGATCACCACCGCGCTGGATATGTGGCGGACGTCATCCATGGCCCGCCTCCATCACGGCGGCATCGGCGAGGCTCACGGCGATGGCGTCGGCCGGGCAGGCGGCGATGCAGGCGCCGCAGCCGGTGCATCGATCTGCGGCGAGACTCGGCAGGGCAGGGCCACCAAGTCTCATCTGGAAACGGATAGCCGCCTCAGGACACGCATCCCCGCAGCTCTCGCAGACGATGCCGCGGCCGGCAAAGCAGGCGTGCCTGATGACCGCGATGTGTGGGAACGGCGTGAGTGTGCGGTCGAAGACCGGCTCCGGGCAGGCATCGGCGCAGCTTCCGCAGAAGGTGCATTCGCCGGCTTTGAAATCGACGAACGGCTTCTGCCGGTCGTCCAACGCGATGATCGATTGCGGGCAGGCCTCGACGCAGGCGCCGCAGCCGGAACAGGCCGAGACGATAGCCGCCTCGCGGCTCCACGGCGGCCGCGGCACCGGATGCGCGGTCGCGAAGCGTCCGCTCAGGAACGTGCGCCGGTCGAGCCCGGATCCGCCCATGGCATCACCTAATGGGCCGGCGGGCCGGGCGGCCCGTAGATCAGCTGGAACATCCAGACGAGGAAGCCGTAGCCGCCGACGACACCGACGGCAAGGATCGGCCAGATGAGGACGGCGAGCACGACGAAGGCGAGGATTTCCTCACGCCGGGAGGGCGGCGGGACCGTGTGTCCGGCCAAAGCATGGTCTTCGGAGGTATTCGGAGCCATTGGCGGCCTCGATACGCACAAGCAAAGCCAGTTTGTAGTTCTTATAAGAAAGTAGCGTGAACCCGCGGCGATGTCGATCCGTGTGGCCCAGGCTGCCGTCGGACAGCCCGCGTCGGCCGCTACAATGGAGGCGGCGGCAGGTCGGCCATGCATATGTCCGCAGTTTGTCGCGGGATTCGGTCGGAACTGGCGCTTACCGCATGTCGAAGAGTTCCTGATGGAAGCGTTCCTCGACGGGAAAGCCCTGAGCCGCAAAGTCCCGTCGCAGTGCTTCGCCGAAGCCGGCGGGGCCGCAGAACCAGATGCTTGCCTCGCGCCAATCCGGCACTTCCTCGCGGATGCGGGTGCCGGTGAGCCGGCCATCGCGGGCGCTGATCAGGAGATGCAGGCGCACATTGGCCGCCCCCGCGTCCCGCGCGAGCTTCGCCAGCGCGACCTCGTCCACATCGGCGGTGGCGTGGAACAGGTCCGCCGTCTGGCCTTCCGGCCAGTCGGGCGCGTCGCCGCGCAGGGCCATATGCTTCATCCGGGCGACGAACGGCGTGATGCCGATGCCGCCGCCGATCCAGATCTGATGGCGGCAATCGTCGTCGAAGGTGAAGCAGCCATAGGGGCCTTCCACCTGCACCTCCTGTCCGGCGCGCAGCTTCTCGCGCAGCCGGCCGGTGTGGTCGCCGAGCTCCTTGGTGATGAAGGTGATCCGTGGATGATCCGGGTGCCAGCCGGAGGCGATGGTGTAGGGATGCGCGCCTTCGGACGCATCCGACATGGCGAAGGCGAACTGGCCCGGCCGATGCCCCGGCCAGCTGCGGGGCACATCGATGATGGTTTCGAGCGCTTTGACGCCCGGATAGTATCTGAATTCGGCGATCCGCCCCTTCACCTGTCGCGCGGCGCCCACGCGGCGCAGCAGCACGATCCCGGCCGCGTAGGCGCCGCCGGCCAGAAGCAGAGCCGTCGCGACGCCGAGCGGCGTCATCCAGTCGGCGAAATTCAGCAGCACCACCGCGTGGAACGCCAGTACCAGATATGCGACGGCGAGCAGGCGGTGGGTCTTGTAGAACCAGCGGTAGGGAAAGGCGCGGATCAGCGCCAGCGCGATCAGCACCACTGCCGCGTAGAAAGCCCATTCGCCGACGCCCTCGGCAGTGCCGCGCAGGCTTGAGAACAGGGCCTCCACCGGGTCCGCAGGCGCCGGGCGAGCGCCGCTCCGCACCGGCCGTTCCAGAAACCCCCAGCCCACCGCCCATTTCGGTCCCTGCGCCCACAGCCAATGGATGATGGCGACGACGAGCGCGGTGATGCCGAGCCATTTGTGGAGGCGGTACATCTTGTCCAGCCCGCCCATCCAGCGCTCGGGCCAGCGCGGGCGCAGCGCGAGCATCATCGCCACGCTCATGGCCGCGATCGCGAGGACGCCGGTATATTGCACGGCGGCCGCTCTTGCCGCGAAGAAGCCGCTCGACTGGAACACCCCAGGCTCGGCCGCGACCCACAGCACGGAGAGAACGGCGAGGAGGGCGAAAAGGGCCAGCTTGATGTGTCGCATGTCTCGGGCTTTCTTCCTTCCGCGCCAAGCTGCTCGCGATCCGAATGGCTAGGCTCGCGAAACAGATACCCGGCGCCCCGCTTGCCGCATTGAGCGGCCTCAAGGCGGGGTGCGATCGCGAGAGGGACGACGAGGTCGTAGACGGAAGGCTCGCTATCCGGCCTGGACCCCGAAAATCATCCCGACCGCGGCGGTCACGCCCATGGCCAGCGCACCCCAGAAGGTGACGCGAAGGGCCCCGCGCACCACGCCGGCTCCTCCCGCGGTGGCGCCGAGGCCGCCCAGGATGGCCAGCGCCACCAGCGTCGAGGCCGCGACCAGGACGCTCGTCCTTTCGGCGGGTGACATCAGGGCGACGAGCACCGGCACGACGGCTCCCGCCGCAAAGGTGAGCGCCGAGACGATGGCCGCCTGTACCGGACGGGCGGCGACAGTCTCGGAGATGCCGAGTTCGTCACGCGCATGGGCTCCCACCGCGTCGTGTTCCGTCAGTTGCGCGGCGACCTGTTCCGCGAGCGTGCGGTCGAGCCCCCTGTCGACGTAGATCTGCGTCAGTTCCTCCAGCTCCGCATCGGGCGTCTCGGCGAGTTCACGTCTCTCGCGAGCGAGGTCGGCGTTCTCGGCGTCCGTCTGGGAGCTGACCGAGACATATTCCCCGGCGGCCATCGACATCGCACCTGCCACGAGGCCGGCCAGCCCCGCGATCAGGATCTCGGTCGATCCCGATCCGGCCGCCGCGACGCCGACGACGAGGCTCGACGTCGAGACGATCCCGTCATTCGCGCCGAGCACCGCGGCGCGGAGCCAGCCGATCCGGTGGACCATGTGGATTTCCGAATGCGAGAGACGGCTCATTTCGGATGCACTCCTGGAAGGCTGGTTTGAGTGATGACGGGAGCCGATGCAGATGGCGGCGTATCCAGGCCGCGCAGGATTTCCACCAGAAGCGCGGCCAGGACGGGAATGACGCCCGCGAAGCAGACGGTCTGCGCGAGATCCGGCCTTCCCGCGATATGGAGGATGAGGCCGGTCGCGAGGCCGCCGAACCCTACCAGCAGCAGCGCGATCTTCAGCCTGTCCCCGTTCGAAGGCTTCACCGCGTTCAACCTTCCCACGCCCGAACCGCCGTCGTTGCGTCCCCGAAGAGGCGTCCGATCCCGCAGCTACGGATGCCACAGGTGCTGCGAAGCAGGAACAGGGCATCGATCCCCGCCCGCCGGGCGAGTTCGCCCCCCTTGCCGGCGCCGAGCACCATGAGCGCCGTCGCCCAGGCGTCGGCCTCCGCGCATGTCGGCGCGAGTACGGTGACCGAGGCTGGGGATTGCGCAAGCGGGGCACCGCGGGCGGGATCCATGGTGTGGGAGAGGCGCCGGCCCTGCACGTCGGTCCAGTGGCGATAGTCGCCGGAGGTGGCGACGGCGCAATCCTGGAGCGACAGGAGTGAATGCGGGGCGCGGCGCTCCGGGTCCGGCTGCTCCACCGCGACCGTCCAGGCCTCGCCGTCGGGTCTCAGGCCCATGGCGCGCATCTCGCCGTCGATCCCCACAAGCCCGTCGCGGATGCCGGCGACGCCAAGTATCCCGGCGAGGCGGTCCACGCCATATCCCTTGGCGATGCCGTTGAGGTCAAGCGTGATCGGCACGCGCTTGCGGACCCTGGTTCCGTCGATCTCGAGCGCGTCATGGGCCGGCACGCGCCGAGCCTCCATCGCGCTGCGGATGCGGTCCGGGCTGGCCTCCTCGGCGCCGAAGCCCCACGCGGTGACCGCGTCTCCCATGCCGATGTCGAACGCGCCGCCCGAGGCGCGACCGATCGCCAGCCCCAGCCGGAGCACATCCAGAAGAGGTGCCGGAACGCTCACCCATTCGCCCGCCGGAGTCCCATTCAGACGCATCAGCTCGCTGTCGGGCCTCCATGTAGACATCTGCGTATCGACCTCGTCCATCGCCGCCTGCAGATCCACCTGAACGACGCCGGCATCGAAGCCGGAGGGAGCATGGAAGAGCACGGACCAGCGCGTCCCCATTGTCGGGCCGTTGAGGGCGTACCGCGCGAGATCAGTAGACATCTTCGACATAGCGTCCCTCAGCCTTGAGAAGCTGGTGCGACAGGCCGAGCGGTTCCAGCATCCGTGTCATCGCCTCGGCGACCCCTGCCGCCATCTGTCGCCCGCCACAGACCATGACATGCGCGCCATCCCGGATCGCGCGCACGACCTCGAGCTGTTCGGCGATCAGCGCATCCTGGACATAACGCGGCCGCGCTCCGCGCGAGATCGCCGTGGACAGATGGCGGAGCCGGCCCCCGGCCGCCCAATCTTCCAGTTCCTCGCGATAGAGGAAGTCGCTGTCGGGATGCCGCATGCCGAAGAACAGGTGGATCGGGCGTCGCGATCCGTTGGCGCGGATGAAGCCGGCAAGCGGTCCGACGCCGGTGCCGGCGCCGATCAGGATCAGGGGCGTGCGGTCGCGGGCCGCGTGGAAGCCGGGATTGCGGCGGATGAAGGCGGCGACCGTCCCGCCGGGCTCCAGCGTCGTGAGCGCGCTCGAGCAGAGGCCGCCGACATGCCGGCGCACCACGATCTCCACGAAGCCGTCCCGGCGGCCCGAGGCGAGCGAATAGAAGCGAGGTATGGGCGATCCTTCCGGCACGATGCCGATGAGGTCCCCGGCCTCGAAGCGGGCAAATCCCTGCCCCGTCAGGCGCTGCCACATGGAGAGGCGCGGCAGCGCGAAGCGCAGTATGGCGGTCGGGGCCTGGACGTCGTGGCCGTAGTCGCGGCGCGATACCAGCGTGAGCGCGCTTGTCTCTGGCCGGATGGGCTGGTGGTCGAGCTCCAGCGCGATGCCGAGCGCCTCGCCGAGCGCGTGGCCCCAGCGTGCAAATTCCTGCGGCGACTGGCGGTCCACCGTCTCGAAGGGGAGCAGGAGCCGCCAGCCCTTGGCTTCCGCCGCGGCGACAACCGACTTGGCGTAGGCGCAGAAGGCCGGAAAGCTCCGGTCGCCGAAGCCCAGCACCGCCACCGGCGCCTCAGGTACCGTGGAAAGCCCGGCCAGGCGGTCAAGGAACCCTTTCGCCGAAGCGGGAGCGTTGCCATCGCCATAGGTTGCGGCCAGCACGAGGTAGCGCTGGGCCCCGGAAAAGTGGGCGGGATCGAATGCCGACATTGGCGTGGTGTGGACGTGCTGCCCGACGCGGGTCAGCGCCGCGTGCAGCGTCGCGGCAAATCCCCAGCTGCTGCCACCCTCGCTGCCGACGAGGATGATCGTCTCCGCGCGGCCCGGCGCGGCGTTGTCGCGGATCCCGGGACGACGGGCGCGACCCGCCAGCCAGATGGAGAGGCCCGTTATGCCCATCGCCGGGACGGCGAGCGCCGTGAGCCCGAGCAGCAGGCCGAGAAGCGGGGCGCCCTGCCCGGTGTGGAGCATGTAGACGGTCTCCGAGACCCGCTCCCAGCCGCTGAGCCCCACCCAGGCGAGGGTCGCCCCGGTGCCCTGGTCGATATAACCCGCCCCCTCGTCGGTCCTGAGGGTGAAGACGTCGGTGGCGTCGTCGGGATAGGGGAAGCTCAGCTCACGCAGGCTCGAGACGGGCGTCGCGGCGAGCAGCGGCATGGAGGCCAGCGGGGCGCCAGCCCTCCCGCTCACCGCGGAAGGCGGTTCCGGAGGGGCTCCCTCGTCGGGAAGGAAGCCGAAGGTCGAGGCGGTCATCCAGAGGGCCGTGGCCGACGACATGAGAAGGCCGAGCACGGCGGCTCGCGCAAGCTCGACATGGACGCGCCCCGCCAAGGGCCCGCGCAGCCGCGCAAACCAGCGTCTCCATCCGCCCGCGCGCCGCGCGACCAGCACGCAGCCGGAGACCGCGAGGACAAGCATCGCCGCCGCCCCCGCCGCCATGACGATGCGGCCGGCATCATCCAGGAACAGCGAGCGGTGCAGATTGGTGAGCCAGCGCTGGAATGCGTTGGGATCGGCCGAAGCTACGTCGGCTCCGGTCGCCGGGTCGATGACCGCGGAGCCCGGCGTGCCGCCGTCGAACCAAAAGGCGGTGATGCGCCCGGAGGGGGAGCGTCTGATCTGCTCGACCCCCGGATGGGCGGACCGTATCCGCGTGGCGAGGTCGGCCACGCTCATGGCCTCCGCCGCCTGCGGCGCGGCGATCCGTTCCGCCGCCGGGAAGACGGACAGCGCCGCGCCGCTCACCGCGAGCAGCGTCACCAGGGCCAGGGCCAGCAGGCCCGGCCAGCGATGGAGGGCGCGGATCATGCTCGCCCCCTACATGCCGTAGCTGAAATTCGCGATGTAGCGGCGGCCCTGGACGGGCTGTCCCGCGCCCTTCGCGGTCAGCGGCACGGCGATCTCATTGGGGCTGTCGCGCATGTCCTCGACCGCCGCATCGACATGGAGCGTGTAACCGGCGTCGAAGAGCGCATCGGCGAGATCGAGGGTGATCGCCAACCGGCGGCCCGCCCCGACGCTCGCCCCGGTGATGCCGTTGATCTCGGCGGTGTTGCCGCCGGTCGCGCGATACCAGTCGGACAGGTGCCCGTAGTATTTGGACTTGGTTCCGGCCATCCACAGGCTGCCGGCATAGGCCCCCTTCGGGTCGGTGACGTAGATGGCGAGGTAGGCGCCGTTGCCGCCATAGTTCTTCAGCGTCGTGGTCAGGGTCACCGGCCGCGCCATGGCGATGCCGGGAAGCGTGAGCGCCGTGGTCACCGCCAGGGCGGCGAGGATGCTTCTCATCGTCGGGTTCTCTCGATCTGGCATGGATGAAGGGCGGTCGGCTCAGTTCATCTGGGCCTTGGGCGCCGTGCCATTGCCGAAGAGGCCGTTGTTCGGGGGAGCGACGCTGCCCGCCGGCGCCGGCGCGGAGACGCTGCCGCCGCGGGTATCGTCGTCGTCATCGTCCTCGTCGTCTTCGTCGTCATCGTCCCCGCGCCGGAACTGGCGTCCATGGTCGCGGTCGTCGTCCCCGTCGTCGCCGGCCAGCACCACGCCGAGATCCCGGCCGGCATCCAGGACGGCGTCACGCAGCCCTTCGAAGCGGGCGGCCTCGTGCATCGCGCTCCACGCGGGAAAGCCGATCCCGGCGGTCAGGGCGGTCGAGGCGAAGAGGATGGCAAGGGTCTTTCTCATGGCAGGGTCTCCTTTCTCTGCTGGAACCGTTCTGGGCGCCCTGCCTGATCCGTTCCTGACGCAAACGGATTTTCTGCTTCAGCCTGCCGTCAGGAATCGAAAGGCCCCGCCGAGAGACGGGGCCGGTTGGCCTCAGTTTCTGGTCCGGCCCGACGGTGCAGCTCAATCGCCGCCGCGATCTTCCTCGTCGCGGCGGCGGCCGGTGCCGTCCTTGCGCTCGATCTCGATGACGTCGAGGGTGGAGGGATGGACCGTCACCTCGATCCGCTGGCCTTCGGCGTCCGTGCCGTCGATCTCGTAGCAGCCGTCGTCGATCTTGATCCGGCGCACCGTCCAGCCGTTGCGGGTGGCGAGGGCGGCGACGGCCTCCTTCGGCTTCCAGTCCGCCATCGGCGCGAAGCAGTCGTCGTCGGCGAGCGCCTGCCCCACCGGGAGGACCGCGATACATGCGAGAATTGTCAGGGCGAGCCGCACGGGCCGGAACTCCTTTCCACCTTGATCTGCGACAAGCCTGGTGGGCGAAGCTGACGGCATCCTGAAGCTCGCTTGCGATCTGCGTAAGCGCGGTGTCAGGAAGCACCGTCAAGGAAGGCAGGAGCCGCGAAAGGCGAAGGACGATGCGAATCCTGCTCATAGAGGACGACGGCGTGCTGGGCGCGGCGGTGCGTGACCAGATCGTGGGCGACGGTCACTCCGCCGACTGGGTCACGCGGATCGACGCGGCCCGCGACGCCATGGCGGGCGCCGCCTACGACCTGATCCTGCTCGACCTGATGCTTCCCGACGGCCGGGGGATCGTGTTCCTGCGTGCCCTGCGTGCCGCGGGGAACGTCACGCCCGTGATCATCCTGACGGCGCTCGACCAGGTGTCGGACCGCATCGAGGGCCTGACCGCCGGGGCGGACGACTATCTGGTCAAGCCGTTCGACCTCGACGAATTGTCGGCACGTATCGGCTCGGTCGCCCGCCGCTATTCCGGCAATCCCAACCCGATCATCCGGCATCACTCGCTGGACATCGACATCGCCCGCCGGAGCGTGCGCCGGGAGGGCAGGCCGGTGCAGCTCACGGCCCGCGAATGGGCGTTGCTGGAGGCGTTCCTTGCGCGGCCGGGGCAGGTGCTTTCCAAGGCGCAGCTGGAGGAAAAGCTCTACGACTTCGATGCCGAGGTGGAAAGCAACACGATCGAGGTCCATGTCAGCCGGCTGCGCAAGAAGCTCGGCGCCGACCTGATCGAGACCGAGCGCGGCCTCGGCTACCGGCTGGCGGCGGCATGAGGTGCCCTCGAAGCCTCCAGGGCCGGCTCCTGCTCTCGCTCGGGGCGGTGCTGCTGGTGATCTGGGTCGGCGCGGCATGGACGACCGCCGTCCTGCTGCGGCACGAGATCGGAGAGGTCTTCGATTCCTCCCTGCAGGAGACGGCGCAACGCCTGCTTCCGCTCGCGGTCATGGACATCGTCGGCCGCGAGGAGGGGGATGTCGCCAGCCAGCGGCTCGGCGCCATCCACGGCCATGACGAGCTGTTCACCTATGTGGTCCGCGACGACAAGGGCAAGGTCCTGCTCCAGTCCCACGCCGCCGACCTATCGGTCTTCCCGCCCTACAGCGGTCCCGGATTCGGCCGGACCGCGACGCACCGCCTGTACAGCGAGGAGGCCCTGCAGGGCACCATCCGCATCACGGTGGCGGAGCCGCTCGCCCATGAGGACGGGGTCGCGCGGGAAATCCAGATCGGCCTTGGCCTGCCGATCCTCCTGGTCATCCCGGCCGCCTTCGCGGCCGTCATGCTCGCGGTGCGCCGGAGCATGCGGCCGCTGCGGGCGTTCCGGGAACGGCTGGAGACCCGCAACGAGAAGGACCTCGGGCCCGTCGCCTCCGACGACCTGCCCAGCGAGGTTTTACCGCTCGCAGCCACGCTGAACGCGCTGCTCGACAGGCTCAGGGCGGCCTTCGAGGCGGAACGAAGCCTCGCCGCCAATACCGCCCATGAGCTCAGGAACCCGCTCGCCGGGGCGATCGCCCAGGCCCAGCGCATCCAGAAGGAGACCGGGGAGCCTCACGTCGCCCGGCGCGGCGCCCACATCGAGGCGACGCTCAAGCGGCTGACGGCGCGCGCCGAGCGCCTCATGCAGCTTGCCCGGGCGGAAGGCGGCCGCCTTCGGCTCGACCGGACGTCGGACCTGCGCGACGCCCTGCGCGTCGTGATCGACGACATGCGCAGGAACGTGCCGCAGGACAGGCTCTCCCTGCGCGTGCCGGAAACACCAGTGATGTCCGACATCGATCCCGATGCCGTCGGGATCCTATGCCGCAACCTCGTGGAGAATGCCCTCAGCCATGGCAGCCCGTCGTCGCCCGTCGAGGTGATCCTCGACCCCGACGGGCTGCTGACGGTGTCGAATGATGGTCCCGTCGTCCCGTCCGAGACGCTGGAGAGGCTGGCCGGGCGTTTCGAGCGGGCCGGAAGCTCGGCTCGCGGCAGCGGGATCGGCCTGTCGATCGTGTCGACCATCGCCGAGCGCCTAGGCAGCCCGCTCACGCTTCGTTCGCCGAGGCCCGGTAGGGGATCAGGCTTCGAGGCCAGCGTCAGGCTGGTGACGGTGGGCGATGGCACCGCCTTGATGTAGGCATTATCGCTGCCGTTTCGGCCCCTTGACGGCGTAGGCGCGCCACAAGCGGAAGTTGGCTGGGAGCCAATAAGCGGACCTTTGAATTGACCACCGGAGGCTGACCTTAGTCGGAAACGGGCCTACGGCGGTCGCGGTCGCGCAGATGGCGCGTGATGACAGCGCGCGGATCCCTCCGCAAGGGCAAGTCGCGTCGTGCGCAACTGCCAATCGGGTGCACGATCTCGCCGTGTTCAATCTTGCCGATTTATTCTAGTGACCGAGCGACCAACGCCGCTCGATGGGAGCCGGCTTGTTCTTGCGCGAGGAGCACAGCGAGCAGCCGCAGCCGGCGAGGTGCTCGCGCGAGACCACCTTGGGCTCCGAGGCGGTCTTCTCGGAACGCGACAGTGCCTTGCGCAGCGTGCCGCTCATGGTGCTCAGACGCGGCATGGACATGTCGCGCGCCGCCTCGCCGCTGCATTCCGGGCAGCACGCCGACTTGTCAGCCTCGCTCATGGCGCTCCAGCCCTCGAAGGGGCCGCATTCCTCGCAGGAATAGGTGTAGAGGGGCATGTTCTCTCTCTCTCTCTCTCTCTCTCTCTCTCTGGAAGTTGACGGATGGCCCGTAGGCCATCCGTGTCGGCCTGGGGTTCAGGGTTGCAGCCAGCCCTGTAGGAGTGACAGACCGGGCACCCAGCCGGTCAGCACGCCGATCGCCACGGTAAAGGCACCCGTGAAGCGCAGGATCGGCAGGCGGAGCGTGAGCAGGAGGAAATAGCAGAACCAGAGCAGACCCCAGCCAACCCAGTTCCATCCCATCCAGGTGCCGATGGGAGAGGCAGCCGTCTCCAGCGACTGCAGCGCCACCGGGGTGACGGTGATGGCGACGAACAGGCTGAACCAGCCGAGCCCTCGCCCGTCCACCTCGACGTGCCGGTTGTGCGCGACCCAGAAATAGGTCGCGGTGAACAGCAGCGTCAGCGCGGCGGCCTTGATCGATCCCGCGTCGGCGGCGGGATTGAAAGCCCAGAAGATGGAAATGCCCAGCGTGACGACGCCCGATACGACGTTGACGACGACGATCTCGCGGTCCTCGATCTGTCCGAGCAACCAAAGACCATTGAGCACGAGCACCGCACCTACATACAGAAGTCCAAGACCTAACAGCATCGCTGATCTCCGTTGCCGGGTTCGGCCGCGGTACGACCGGAACCCGGCGTTGATCTGATTGGAGGTTCAGCTGGCGCGGGCGACGTCGACGCCCGAAACCTGCCGGGTCGGGCCCGTCGAGTTCGGGTTGATGTCGAATTCGAAGATCTTGGTCGGGATCGCCACCGTCGCGCAGACATTGGGAATGTCGACGATGCCAGCGATGCGACCCTCGACCGGAGCGGTGCCCAGGATGGAATAGGCCTGCTCGCCGGAATAACCGAATTTCTTCAGGTATTCGATCGCGTTGAGGCAGGCGCGGCGATAGGCGACATGGGCGTCGAGATAATATTGTTCGCCCGTATGCTCATCGACGGAGATGCCTTCGAAGATGAGGTAGTCGTCGAAATGCGGGTCGATGGGGCTCGGCTTGAAGATGGGGTTGATGACGCCGTACTTCGCCATGCCGCCCTTGATCAGGCCGACGCCGATGTCGATCCACCCGGCCATCTCGATGGCGCCGCAGAAGGTGATCTCTCCGTCGCCCTGGGAGAAGTGAATGTCGCCCATGGAGAGGCCGCCACCCTTCACATACACCGGGAAATAGCAGCGTGAGCCGCGCGACAGATTCTTGATGTCGCAATTGCCGCCATGTTCGCGCGGCGGCACCGTGCGCCAGCCCTCGGCCGCCGCCTTGTCGCGGGCGCTGCCGCTCATCTGGCCCATCAGCGCCGTGTCGCTATAGGGAAGGGCGGCAAGGGGCGGCACCCGGTTCGGATTGGTGGCGACCAGGGCGGCCTCGCGGCGATTGGCTTCCGCCAGCAGTTTGTGGTCCGGCAGACAGCCGATCAGGCCGGGATGGACGAGACCGGGATAGCGGACCTTCGGAACGTGGCGCGAGGTCGTGTAGATGCCATGGAAGTCCCAGCAGGTCTTCACCGCCTCGGGGTAGTGCTCGGTGAGGAAGCCGCCGCCGTTCTTCTTGTCAAACAGGCCGTTGAAGCCCCATTCGGAGCCTTCGATCGGCCCGATGTCGAGGATGTCCACCACCATGAGGTCGCCGGGCTCGGCGCCTTCGACGCCGAAGGGACCGCTGAGATAGTGCACCTTGGTCAGGTCTACGTCGCGGACGTCGTTGGCGCTGTCATTGTTGCCGATCTGGCCTCCGGTCCAGTCGTAGCACTCGACCCGGAACTCGTCGCCCGGCTTGAACGTCTCGACCATCGGGATGTCGGGATGCCAGCGGTTGTGGGTCTTGATGTCCTGCTGTTCGGGGGCTTTGCTGAGATCGATCTTGAAGACGGTCTTCGCCATGAGCTTTCCTCCAGTGAGGGTGCTGCGGCGTTCTCGCCGTTCCGAAGGTGCGCCGTAATTGAAACGACGCTCCCGCACCCGTCGGAGAAGGCTAGGTGGCGCATGTAATCGTCGTAGCGGTGCGATTGGGTCGGTTATGTAATTTTTTGTAACTCTCGCGCTGTTGGGCACACATCGACGGTCCGGCCGTCTAAGATCGCATCAGGCGACGCAACGGGTCGTCTCGTAGCGAGAATGCACGGGGCGCAATGATGAATGAAATGATGCGCGTTCAGCGCATCCTCATGGTCGATGATGACCGCCGAATGTGCGCATTCGTCACCAAGTTCCTTGGCCGCGAGGGCTATTCGGCGGAATTCGCGTTGAACGGTTCGTCGATGCGCCACGCGCTCGCAACCACGCGCTTCGACCTGATCATTCTCGATCTGACCTTCCCCGACGGGGAGGACGGACTCTCGCTCGCGCGCAACGTCCGCACCAGCCTCGACACGCCGCTTCTGGTGCTGTCTGCCAAATGCGAGACCATCGATAAGATCGTCTGCCTTGAGATCGGTGCAGACGACTATGTCACGAAACCCTTCGAGCCGCGCGAACTGCTGGCGCGAATCCGCGCCATCCTGCGGCGCGCGCAGGGCGAGCGCCGGCCTTCGTCCGAGAAATCCGCATCGGCGGAAAACCGGCTCGAATTCGGTGGCTGGTGTCTCGATCTCGCTCGCCGCGAACTGACGCGTCCCAACGCGGCGGTTGTCGCGCTGACCAGTCACGAGTTCAGGCTGCTCGTCACGCTGGCGCAACGTCCCGGCCGCGTGCTCACCCGCGACCAGATCCTCGATCTCGTGGCCAATCGGCAATGGGCGCCGTTCGATCGCAGCATCGACGTACTGATCGGCAAGCTGCGCCGCAAGCTGGACGATGCCGGCGATCAGCTGATCAAGACCGTGCGCGGCGAAGGCTATGTCTTCACCCCGCCGTCGCGCCAATGATTGCTGGTGATTACTCTTCCGGCCTGATGAGAGCGGGAGCGGTGGGCAGGAGCAGGCATATGCGTGTGCCGACGCCCGGCTCGCTTTCGATCACGAGGTTCCCGCCGCTCTGCCGGACGAAGCCATAGACGGTGGCAAGACCCAGGCCGCTGCCGCTTTCGGCCGGTTTGGTAGAGAAGAAGGGATGCAGCGCGCGCTCGGCGACCTCCGGAGTCATACCGCAACCGTCGTCCTCGACTGCGACGCTGGCGTAGGTGCCGGGAGGCATGTCGTCGAGGAGGCTCGGCGAACCTCCCGGCAGATCGACGAGACCTATGCCGAGCCGGATCGTTCCCGCGCCGGCCAGCGCGTCACGTGCGTTGAGCGCCAGATTCAGCAGGCTGGCCTCCAGCTGATGCGGGTCGACATGGGCGAGGCAGGGCGCCTCCGGCAGGCGCAACTGCACGACGATGTCTTCGCCCAGGGCGGGCCGCAGATTCCGCGCCATCTCCGCGAGAGTTGCGCCCAGCTCGATGCGGCGCGGCAATAGCGGCTGCGCCCGGCCGACGGCGAGCAGCCGCCGATTGGTCGCGATGCCCTCCTGCACGGCGCTCAACGCGTCCTCGACGAGCTCGCCGAGGATGGCGATATCGCCCTGCGGTCCACGCGCCAGCTCTTCCTGGACCAGCCGCAGATTGCCGCCGACCACCGCCAGAAGGTTGTTGAAGTCGTGCGCGATGCCCGCCGAGAGTCGGCCGACGGCTTCCATCCGTCGGCTCTGGCGCAATAATTCCTCAGTCTCCGCCCGTTCCCGGGCGAGACGCAGCCGGTCGAAACAGCGCGCAATGGTGGCGAGCAGGTCGTCGGGCTCGAACGGCTTGCAGACATAGTCGTAAATGCCAGCTTGCAACGCCTTGATGGCTGTCTGTACCGAGGCGTAGGCCGTCACCATCACGACCAGCAGCTCGGGCTTGGCACGGGTGAGCTCGCTCGCGAGCTGCACCCCATCCTCATGGCCGAGCCGGATATCGACCAGCGCTACGTCGATCCCATCGATAACAGACAGCGCGCCGGATCGGTCATGTGCAACGGCGACATCGTAGTGCTCGATCCGAAGCAACCGGGCGAGACTGGCGGCAAAATCCTGATCGTCGTCGACAATCAGCAGCCGACGCCGCGGCGCCGTCTGCGGGAGGGCATCAGGCGACATCGGCCCATTCCCCGCTCGCGGCCGGCAGGCGGATCTCGACGCAGGTGCCCTCCTGCTCGACCGAGGTGATGCGGACACTGCCGCCATGGCGCTCGACGATGCGTCGCACCAGCGCCAGGCCAAGCCCGAGCCCGAATGGTTTGGTGCTGAAGAGCGGCTCGAACAGCCGCGCCTGCACCTCCTCGCTCATGCCGATTCCGTTGTCGGAAACGGTGATGCACACGCGGTCGTCCTCACAGGCGGTCGCGATCGTCACCTTGCCCGGACGCGCGGCGGAAGGGCACTCCTGTACCGCCTGCATGGCATTCTGAACTACGTTGACCAGCACCTGGCGCAATCTCTCGCCGTCCGCCTCGATCATGCGGTCGCATCCGAGGTGGAGTTCGAGGTGGACGGGGGACAGGCTCTTTAGATCGGTCAAGTGCTCGATGATCCAGGCATCGAGGGCAAGCGGGACCATGGAGACGTTGGGCCGGCGCGAGAATTCCAGCAGATCCTCGATGATGCGCACGCAGCGCCGTACATTGCGCTGGATGCGGTCGATCTCATCGTGCACGTCGTGACTGTCGAACTTGCCGGTGCGCTTGAGTACCGCAACGGAACTCATCAGCGTGCCGAGCGGATTGCGCAATTCATGACTGACCGTGGCGGTGAGCTGGCCGATGGCGGCAAGCCGCTCGGTGCGCGTCAGTTCGGCGCGTGTCGCGTGCAGCTTCTCCAGCGAGCTGACGAGATTGCGCTGTGCAAGCTCGCGGCTCTCGTTGGAGAGCACGATCCACCAGGCGCTGATCGCCAGGAGTGGCAACAGGGCGAGGAACACGCGCAGCAATAGCGAGCCATTATCGAGATGTGGCGTTTCCGCTCCCGGCTCGATGAGGCGATAGGTAAGGAGGAACAATGCCGCCGTCACGACGGTGAGCGCAATCAGCACGCCGCCAACCTTCAACAGGCGCTGGGGCATATGGGGTGCGATGCGGCTGGTGATGCCTTCGCCGAGATAATGTGACCGCGACGTCGCGAGGTCCTGGTTCGACTTCTTGCAGGCGTCGTGGCAGTGCGCGTCGAGGCTGCAGCACAGCGAACAGATTGGGCGCTCATAGAAGCTGCAGTAGGCCATGTCGTCCCGCTCATAGCCGTGATCGCAGATCTCGCAGCGTATGACCGGACCCGCGTCCCTGCCGAAATGCGCGACCGGGGGACGCGCGAGATAATAGCGCCCGCGCGTCGCCACCCCGATCAGCGTTGCGGCAAGGAAGGCGAGGAGGAAGGAAAGCGGTGCGCAATAGGCCTGCGCGGCATCCCCGAATACGCCGGTGAAGGCGATGATCGCGACGATCGAGCCGAAGGCCATTCCTCCGCATCCGACCGGATTGAAGTCGCGCAGATGTGCGCGCTTGAACTCGATGAAGCCCGGGCTGACCTTCAGCGGCTTCAGCACCCAGAGGTCGGCGACAATGGCGCCGACCCAGGCCATGGCGATGTTTGAATAAACCGCGAGCACCACTTCCAGTGTCTCGAAGATGCCCAGAAGCATCAGCAGAAGGGAAATGAGTATGTTGAAGATCAGCCAGACAACTCGTCCTGGATGATAATGGGTCACGCGCGAGAAGAAATTCGACCATGCCAGCGATCCGGCATAGGCGTTGGTGACGTTGATCTTCACCTGCGACAGCAGAACGAACAGTGTAGCGCTGAACAGGACCAGTGATGGGTTTTCGAACACATATCCATAGGCAACGATGAACATGTGGATCGGCTCGAGCGCCTGTTGCCGCGATAGGCCGCTCGACAATACCAGGACGGCTAGCAAGCCGCCGGCGAGGATCTTCAGCCCACCGATGATGACCCAGCCCGGTCCGGCCAGCACCACCGCGCTCCACCAGGCGAGGCGGTTCGAGCCCGTTTTCTCGGGCAGAAAGCGGAGATAGTCCGCTTGCTCGCCGATCTGGACCACGAGCGAGCACATGATGCTCACGGACGCCCCGAAGGCGAGGGCGTCAAACCCGTCCACGCCGATGTCAAACCCGGCAAACCGCGTCCATTCTGCGAGTTCCTGCGGCGACTTCGCGGCGATCATGATGAAGGGCAGGATCATCATGGCCAGCCAGAGAGGCTGGGTAAGCATCTGCAGTCGCGAGATCATGGTGATGCCCATGAGCGTGACCGGAATGATCACCAGCGAGGAGATGACGTATCCGAGCACGAGCGGGATGTCGGCATAGAGCTTGAGCGCCTGTGCCATGATCGCGCCTTCGAGCGCGAAGAAGATGAACGTGAAGCTCGCATAGATCAGCGACGTGATCGTCGAGCCGATATAGCCGAAGCCGGCTCCGCGGGTGAGCAGATCGAGATCGATGCCGTACTTGCTGGAATAATAGGCGATCGGCAGACTGGTGACGAAGATGAAAAGCGACACTACGAGGATGGCGAGTCCGGCATTGACGAAGCCGTAGCTCAGCGTGATCGACCCGCCGATGGTTTCCAGCGCCAGGAAGGAGATTCCACCCAGCGCCGTATTAGCGATCACAAAGGGCGACCAGCGACGGAACGAACGCGCTGTGTAGCGCAGCGAGTAATCCTCAAGCGTCTCATTGGCGATCCATGAATGATAGGATCGCAGGGCCGGCAACTCGGGCGTTTCCACGGTTTGTTACCTTGTTTGTCACAAGGCTAGCGCATGGAAAGGCAGCAAGCCAACTCTGGCTGACCGCCCAGCTTGCGCTGGTTATCTCGTCGATGTGACGTCGACGGCGGAGAATTTTCCGCTCACAAGCATGGCGGTGCGCCGCATGAGAAGCGCCGCGCACCCTTTATCAGAACCTCGTATTCGGTCGCCGCTTCGATCACGGCCGGTCCTATAAGGACCAAGAGCCAGCCGGACTTACCCTGTGACCGGCAGAAAACAGGGAGCATGGTCAGCCTGCAGCTGTCTCCGTTCCGTTGGGCTGTAAGAGAGGCTGAATCTACCCTTACATCAGGCGCGATTGATTTCCGGCTCCACGATGGCGAAGAGCTGGCGCAGCGCCGAGCGGCGGCCGAGCAGATCGGCGACCGTGTATTTGTCGAGCACGCTCAGGAAGGCGCGCGTGGCTTCGGCGAGGATGCCCGGCAGCCCGCAGGCGGGCGCGATCAGGCAGCCCTGGCAGTCGACGAGATCGAAACCCGCCTCGGTGTGGCGGACGAGCTCGCCCAGATTGATCTGATCGGCCGGACGCGCCAGCCGGACTCCGCCATGGCGGCCGCGCACGGTTTCGACATAGCCGGCGTGGCCGAGATCCTGGACCACCTTCATCAGGTTCGAGTGCGACAGGTCATAGATGCGCGCGATCTCGGGGATCGACGCCAGCCTGTCGTCATGCGTGCCGAGGTGGATCATCACCCGCATCGCGTAGTCGGTGTAGCGTGTGAGCTTCATGCCGGTCGGCTCTGGCGCGAGGGCGCATTCATTACATTCATCCTTGTTGCATGATTTCGTTTGCGCCGATACATTCATATAGAATGAATGATTGTGATGAGCCATGAACGCCGCGCCAATGCTGGATGAAGCCGCGCTCCCGGCGCTTCTCGCGCGATTCTACGAGAAGGTCCGGCGCGACGGGGACCTAGGTCCGCTTTTCGACGATGCCATCCATGACTGGCCCGGCCATCTTGAGCGGCTCGGGGAGTTCTGGTCGTCGGTCATGCTGGCGAGCGGGCGCTACAAGGGTAACCCAGTCGCCGTCCACCTCACGCATGCGCCCCGTATCACGCCGGAGATGTTCGAGCGCTGGCTCGGCCTGTGGGCGGAGACCACGTCGGAGATGCTTCCCGGCGCGGTGGCGGCAGCGATGCAGGCAAGGGCACGCCGGATCGCCGAGACGCTGCAGGACGCCCTGCGCGCGCATGCGGCTCGACAGGCCCACCCCCTCGGAGAGCCCGTCCGCTTCGGCCGGATCGTCTCCGCACATTGAAAGGATCACCGAGAATGACACAGCCGCTCAGCACGGAAACCATCACGCTCGTCAAGGCGACGATACCGGCGCTCGCAGCGCATGGTCCGGCCATCACCCGGACGATGTACCGGCGCCTGTTCGAACGGGATGACATCCGGGCGCTGTTCAACCAGGCGAACCAGGGCGACAGCGGCACGCAGGTCCACGCGCTGGCGGGGGCGATCCTGGCCTATGCGCAGAACATCGACAATCTCGGCGCGCTCACCTCTGCCGTCGAACGGATCGCCCAGAAGCATGTCGGCTATCACATCCTGCCCGAGCATTATCCCGTCGTCGCCGAGGCGCTGCTCGGCGCCATCTCGGAGGTGCTCGGCGAGGCGGCAACGCCCGCCATACTCACGGCCTGGGGCGAGGCCTACTGGTTCCTGGCGGAGATACTGAAGGGCCGGGAGGCACGGATCCGCGAGGAGATCGTGCAACTCGAGGGCGGCTGGGACGGCTGGCGGAAGTTCGTCGTCGCCGACAAGCGGCGCGAGAGCAGCGTGATCACCTCCTTCGTCCTGCGCCCCGCCGACGGCAAGCCGGTGCTGCGGCACAGGCCGGGCCAGTACCTGACCTTCCGCTTCGGTCCGGCCGGGGAACCGGCGATGAAGCGCAACTATTCGATCTCCTGCGCGCCGAATGGTGAGCACTACCGGATCTCGGTCAAGCGGGAGGCCGGCGGCAATGGTGGCTCGCGCTTCCTCCACGACCATGTCGCCGTCGGCGATGTGATCGAGGCGACGCCCCCGGCCGGCGAGTTCTTCCTGCCCGAGGTACCGCAGCGCCCGGTGGTGCTGCTGTCGGGCGGGGTCGGCCAGACGCCGATGGTCTCCATGGTCGAGACGATCGCGGCCGACCATCCCGAGCTCGAAGCGTATTACGTCCACGGCACCATGAGCAGCGCCACGCATGCGATGGAGGACCACGTCAAGTCACTCGCTGAGCTCCACGGACGGATCAAGATCGCGAACTTCTACAGTGAGCCGCGGGAAGGCGACGCACCCGGCGAGACCCACGACGTCACCGGCTTCATCACTGCGGACTGGCTGCGCGCCAATACCCCGCTCGACGCCGCGGACATCTTCCTCTGCGGTCCGCGGCCGTTCCTGCGCAGCCTGGTGCGTGACCTGAAGAGCGCCGGCGTGCGAGCCGACCGCATCCATTTCGAGCTGTTCGGGCCCACCGACGAAATGCTGGCCGCCTGAGCGGCGATCATGACGGATGCGGCGGCGGAATGAACCGCGCCTGCCGCCGCAGCCTCATCGGGTATGGGGCGAGGAGAGGTAATTGCTCAGCGCGAAGGCCCAGTTGGACTCGCAGCCAGTGCTCGCCAATGAAATCGACAGGCCTATGATGGCGATTGTTGCGGCTCGGACTTAGCTACGCCTCCTTTCGCGGCCTCGGTGCCGTTACTCAGCCAAGGCCTCTCTTTGGCGGATGAGGTTGTCCAGGAGGGCCTGCTGCTCTGCGATGCGTTCGGCGGCCCGTTCTTCGTCTGCTCCGCCGGAGAAGGCCGCTGCCTGTTCGATCAGTTCGGATAGGTTTTGACGAGCGATGGCAATCCGCTCATCCAATTCGATCAGCGTGACGGCATCAGGCATCTGGATTACTCCTTCTTGGACGGGACGGCTCAGAGCGTAAAGATCGACGGTCGCTAGCGCCATCTCCTCGCAACTCATCGCCCTATGAGCCCCTCTCATCCCGACCGGTTCAGCCGGGGCATCCACGGGTTTTCCGTTTTATGTTTTCCAGACGCAGCGCAGGCCTCTTCGACGGGATTAGATACTGGCCGCCAAACCCGAAGAGGGATCGTGCGAATGGCTGCTAAGATTGCCCTACCGCGGTCGGCATCGCCCGAATACTCGGTCGTCGATGTCGATCGCACGGTTTGATACATCGTGGGGCGCTCCGCCGCGGCAGAGCTAGACCTCCGGCCCCGGGAGGTTGAGTACCGTTGGCGCTACCTCGACCCTGTTTCGGCCGTTCGCCTTGGCCTGGTAAAGGGTTCGATCCGCCCGCGCGATTAAATCCGCCATGACCTCTCCGGGCGCATACTGCGCAACCCCGAAGCTGACCGTGATCCGTCCAGCCTCGTCGAAGCGGTGGTTCGCGATCGCCTGGCGGAGCTTCTCGGCGACGATACGCGCCTCCGCCGCGTTGGCGTCGGGAAGCACGACGAGGAACTCCTCTCCGCCCCAGCGCACGAGATGATCGGTGGCGCGCAGCGACCCTGCCGCCACCCGCGAAAGAGCGACGAGCACCTTGTCCCCGGTCGCGTGGCCGAAGCTGTCGTTGATCCGCTTGAAGCGGTCGATGTCGAACATCACGACGGAGAGTGCGCTCCCGGTGCGATCGGCCCGTGCCATCTCCCGCGGCAGGACGTCCTTGAGGCGAAGCCTGTTGTACAGCCCCGTCAGGGGATCCGTGATGGCCTTGATGCTCATGTCGCGCGCGAGGCCCTGAAGCTTCGACTGGGTCTCCCTTTGGGCCGCCTCGTGCATCCAGCGCTCCTTCCCGAGCAGGTACATCAGGGCGACGATCGCCGTCAGCAGGGTGATGACGATGCCGACGAAGCGCGTCGCGAAGATCTGCCGCGTGGGCTTGAGGATGATGAGCGACCAATCGGTTCCCGCGATGAACCGCCTGCGGACATAGTCGCGCGATCCCCCGAAGTTCACCCAGGCGGCGTCCTCCATCTCGGCGCTGGCTATCGGCTCGAGGTCGAGTGCGGCAAGGCTCGCCCGTTCGGCCAGCGTCGCCGGGTTGAGCGGCCAAAGGGTGCGGTTCACGGCCTCGGAGACGTTCGACATCATCACGACGCCATGCGGGTCGACGAAGAAGTAGGGCCTGTTCAAACCCGTCAGGTCACCCGCGAACCCCTCGATGGAGACCACGAGCGCCGCGGCGCCGACGGCGCGGCCCTCTCCGCCGAGGACCGGTTGCCGCGTGAAATGGACGATCATGTTGGTGGCGGCATCGAAGAGGAACCCGGCGGAAGGTTCGACAGCCCCGTCATCGTGCGCTCCGCCCACGAGTTCGCTTGCGGGTCGGTGAGCAAGAGGGCCCGCCGATGCCACGGTGGCGCCGCCCTCGTTCAGGAGATATCCCGCCTGCGCACGGCCAGCCTCGACATGGACTGCCAGTATCTCATTGGCCTGGGCGAGCACCTGTCCCTCGGCTTGCTCCAGCGCCTCCCTGACGATCGGGCTTGCCGCCAGAACCTTGGTCAGGGCGCCGGCGACATCGATCTCCCCGGCGAGACGGCTCGCCAGCAGATCGATGTCGACGGCGGCTTCGATCTCCACGTTCCGGCGATAGACGTCGCCGAGCCGCTCGGTCAGCAGCCATCCCAGCAGCAGGATCGCGAGCATGATGCCGGAAGCCCATAGGAACTGCCTGCGCAGGTAGGCCGCGAAGCTGTGCGACGAGACTTCGGAGGCGAGCTGCTGTCCCCAGATGGCCCACACCGACAGCGCGACCCAGCAGGCGAGCAGGCCGCGAATGAGCTGGATAGGAATTCCCGTGAGGCTCGTGAAGACCGCGTAGTTCGCGACGTTGGCGGGCCAGAAGGGGGCCTCGGGCACGATCACGCCAGCGGCGAGGGCATAAAGCGCGAAGGCGAGCGCCGCGGTCCGGGCGTGGAAACGACCGGTCCCGGAGAGGCGCTCAGCGAGGCGAACCAGCGCCCAGCTCGCCGCCAGCGATCCGAACAGGCCCAGCGTGTAACGGGAGGCGATGCCGGCCTCGGTCGGTCCTGCCAGGTGGCCCGTGACGACGACAAGGCCGATGACGGGAAGATAGACCCAGCGCCTCGGAGCCAAGCCTCCCAACTGGAGCCTGCCGAACTCGGCCAGGAAGACGAAGGAGGCCGTCATCACGCCGATCCGAACGGCGGCATAGGTCGGCCTGTCGCCGAGGATGAGCGCGCCGAGATCGAGCCATTCGCCCACGCCGTGGATCAGTCCGAATGCGGCAAGCATCTTCCATGAGAGCTCGTCCGGGCGGCGCCGGGAAATAGCCCAGGACGTGGCCCCCAACAGCAGGAAGGCCAGGCCATAGAAGAAGAAGATGAAATCGAGCTGGTCGTTCAGAAAGGCGGCCATGGCTGTCTTGGTCGTCCTAATCGGCAGGGGCGGGCAGGGTTCGGCCTCCGGCCAGTAGGCGGGCCAACCGATCGGCCGGCATCGGGCGCGCGAAATGGAAGCCTTGGGCAAAGCGACAGCCCTTCTCGATGAGCAGCCGCGCCATCCACTCCTCCTCGACGCCCTCGGCCACGACATCGATGCCGAGTCCCGACGCCAGGCCGATCATGGCGTCCACGATCCGGCCATCGAGCTCGCCTCGCATCCCCTGCACGAAGGATCGGTCGATCTTCAGCCGGTCGAAGGCCAGGTTCCTGAGCTGGGAGAAACTGGAATAGCCCATGCCGAAATCGTCGATGACCAGAGAGGCGCCCAACCTTCTTAACGTGTCGAGGGCGTTCATGGCCGCGCCCTCGTAGTTGAGCAGGGCGTCCTCGGTCACCTCGACCTCGAGCCGATGGGGATCGAAGTCCTCTTCCTGCAGCAGGCTCAGGAGACGCGGCGAGAGCGTTCCCTCCTTGAGCTGGGACGCGGAGAAGTTGACGCCCAGGTGGATGTCCCGGGGCCAGTCACGGGCGGACCGGAAGGCCTGGCGCATGAGCGAGAGCGTCAACTCGTTCATCAAGCCAAGGCGCTCGACCAAGGGTATGAATTCCCCGGGGCCGACGATCTCCCCGCCCTCCCGGGGCCAGCGCGCAAGCATCTCGACGCCGAAGATCACGCCCGTTGCCGTCTCCACGACCGGCTGAAACCAGGGAACCATCGCTTCCCCCGCCACGGCCGCCTTGACGTCGGCCTCCATGGCGGCTTCGAGCCGAAGTTCCCGGTCCATCCTCGCTTCGAAGAGTATCGTGCGTGCGCCCTCCGCGCCGCGGCTCAGCGCGAGCTCGGCGAGCCGGACAAGCTCGCTGGCGGAGCGTGCGTCCGCAGGGTGGGTGGATATGCCGATGCGGGTTCGCAGTTCCAAGGTCGTGGGACCGACGACGATCGGCCGATCGAGAGCCTCCAGCAGCCTCCCGGCGAGGCGCTTCGCTCCTGCCGAGGATCCGCTCGACCCCGCCGTGAAAACGCCGAACAGACCCCCTTCCAGGCGCGCTGTGACTTCCTGCGGCGCTTCCACCTTCAGACGTCTCGCGATCTCCCGCACCATCTCGTCCCTGACCGCGGCGCCATGCAGCTCCGCGACCGATCTCAGGCCGTCCACGGCCATGACCAGCACGTATGTCGACGCGTTCTGACCGCTCCGATCGAGTGCCGAGCCGAGCAGCGAAGTGAACGTGGCTCTGTTCGGCAGGCCCGTGACCAGGTCATGGCCGGCGACATGCTCGCGTTCGAGTTCGGCCTTCTCCCGAGCAGTCTCGGCGATCGAAAGCGAAACGAGGCTGTCCCGGAAGGCTACGCAGGCACGGGCGAGATCGCCGATCTCGTCCTTCCGGTCCTGGAAGCCGATGCGAACATCCCGATCGCCGCGCGAGAGACCTTCCAGCGCTCGGCCCAGCTCATCGAGGGGGCGGATAATTTGCCCATTGAAGCGCCGCCCGGCGTCGATCGCGACGGCCAGAATGGCAAGAACCATGAGAACGAGCAGAAGCCCCGCGAAGTCGACGGCTTCATCGACGTGGTTCGCATGGAGATAAGCCTGCTCGTGGAAGAGGGCCGAGAGCTCGGTGACGGCCTTGTCGGCTGCCGCGTAAAGCGCGGCTGCCTCGCCTGCGCCTCCCTGAGAGGATTCGGGCCTCGCCGGGGCGGCGCTTGCCGAGGCGACGAAGGCGCGGACCGCGGTCTCCACCCGGGCGCGATCGGCGGGAAAGACCGTCGCCGGAGGCAAGGCCCCGAACTCCCGGAGCAGACCCTCGATCGTCTCAGCCCGCTTCTCGCCTCGCTTCGATACGGCCTCCTCGGAAGACCGCGGCTCAAGCGGGCCTTCGGTCATGACCGGTATCGCCTGATCAACCCGAAGGCCGCGGACCTGATCGCCGATGCCCGCGACGATGCGGATGGCGGGGAGCCAATGATACTCGACGTCCTCCGCCTCGTTGTCGATGTCGTAGAGCACAACGGCCGCAAGGGAAGACAAGAGTATGAGCGCGGCCAGGAAAACGAAGACTGCCCCGCGCACCCGCCTTTGCATCGTCATTCGGCACCACCCGCGTCGTCGCCCTGATTTCTCTTATCATCACTTACCAATGGGCAACGTGGCCACTCTATTGGTGACACTTCGGACGTTCACGCTCTTGCGAGCCGCGGGCTTTGAGAGTCCACACTCGCCGTTATGAGATGAAGTGCCGCGCTTGGCCAAGGCGCACATCTGTCATGTAAGGCGTCTCCGCCACCGGCCATCGAAAGAGACCGGACCGCCGTGCAGGCGTCGCCTGGGTAATGCTTGTTCCCAGATGGTCGACATGCTCCGAGCGGCAATGCACTGCTAAACCAGCCTAGCAGCGTTTCAACTCATGCAATCAGCCATGGCGCACTTGGAGCCGCCCGCCAGGCGGGCGTGCCCAAACGTCAGTCGTTTGCGTCCAGCGCTCGGCGCAGTCGGCGAATTATGAGGGCTCGGGCACGGTCGTCGGCCACCGCATCGAGACGGTCGTTCATGTCGAGAACGAGCTTCGACATTTCATTGTGCCAGTCCAGGTTGACCACGGCTTCGGGCGCGAGACGTCGGCGGTGCGAGACATCAACGGGCGTCGGCACGTTCGTAGTCAGTTCATAGACGTCATCCAGGACAGGGCGGAATATCTTCGCCTCCGGAACCGTGCGCTCCGCTAGCCTTTCGAACAAGCCATCTATGGCGGGCTCCTCGCCGTGGATGAGAAATATGCCGCGTTCGATGGGCCGTCGAGACGAAATCCATCGCGAAAGTTCGGGTGCGTCGGCATGCCCCGAATATTCGTCGATATAGCGAATTCTTGCGGCAACCTTGATCTCATCGCCCTGAATCCGGACCGATCTAGCACCATCCCGAAGAAAGCGTCCAAGCGTGCCCTTGGCCTGGAAGCCTACCAACAAGACGGTAGCGTTGGCGTTCCATAGCCAGCGCTTCAGATGATGGCGGATGCGACCGGCCTCGCACATCCCACTGGCGGCGATGACTATATGGAATCCGGTCAGCCTCGAGATGGATTTGCTTTCATCTACCGATTCCGTGAATCTCAGATAGGACGAATTGAGCAGGCGACTCAGATCGATTCCCGTTTCCAAGCTTGATGAGTGTTGTCGGAAGACCTCCGTCGCGCGAATGGCGAGCGGGGAATCCAGAAAAATGGGCGCGGGTGCAACTTCCTTCGTCTCCATCAAGTCGACGAGGTCGGCGATCAGTTCCTGCGTCCGCTCAACGGCGAACGCAGGGATGATAAGCGCGCCGCCGGCCTTCGACGCGTCGAGAACCTCAGCGGCGAGACGGTGCCGTCGGGCCTGGGCGGTGACCGGCGGTCGGTCGGTATCGCCGTAGGTCGCTTCGGAAATGACGTAGTCGAATCCGGCCGGAGCCTGGGGGCTGGGCTGAAGCAACTTCGCGTCGGGGCCGATGTCTCCGGAGGCCAGCACTCGCAAGGGGGTCGCGTCCGAGCCCTTCTCGATAAACTCGATCTCTATCGACGCCGAGCCGAGAAGGTGGCCTGCGTTCCAGTACCGCGCCCGAACTGACGTCGCGACGTCCACCCATGCTTCGTACTCAACGGGCCGGAAATATGCGAGCGAAGCGACGGCATCGGCTTGGGTATAAATGGGGGTTACCGTTGGGCGTCCTCGAGCGGCGTTACGCCTGTTGAGCGTGACGACTTCGGATTCCTGGATGCTTCCTGCATCCGGCAGCATGAAGGAGCACAGATCGATGGTGCCGCGCGTCGCGAAGATCCGACCTCGAAATCCTTCCCGCACCAGCTTTGGCAGAAGCCCGCTGTGGTCGATATGCGCGTGGGTGAGAAGCACGGCGTCGACCTGCGATGGACGAAATGGGAAGGCTCCGTAGTTGAGCGCCTTCAGGGTCTTCGGGCCCTGAAAGAGGCCGCAATCGACGATGACCCGGCTGGACGATGTCTCGAACAGAAAGCAGGACCCGGTTACGGTCCGCGCGGCGCCGCAAAATCGAAGAGTAACGCTCAACGCTCGGCTCCCTGAAGCTCTCGATGCAATGCCGCGATAAGGACGCTATCGAGCGCAATTGCATTCGTAGGGTGTGGAATGCTGGATGTGGACCGGACACTTCGTATTCCGAAATTCGCGAAAGTATCGACCAATCCCTCGTCAAAGAGCGCGTGGATGATGATTGCGTCCATCTTGCTCGCGCCTGCTCTCGCGAGGGCCTTCGCGCATGCGATCAGGGTGCCGCCGGATGAGACGATGTCATCGACGATGAGAACCGGCCGCCCCGCAAACATGGCGTCGTTCGCAAATCCGATGTCGACGGTTTCGTCGCCGCGCCGGACCTTCGTTGCGACCGCAACATCGAGGTGAAGCCGTTCTGCGAGATCCGCTACCCAGCGCCGGGACTCCGCGTCCGGTCCCACCACTATCGTCCCTTGGTCGTAACCGACGGAGCTTAACGTGTCCGCGACCGCCGGCATGGCTGACAGATCGTCGGCGTCCCCACCCGGAAAGACAGCCTGGATGTCGGCGACCCGGTGAAGATGGGCATTGACGGAGACGATGCGATCGAAGACGTCGGCAAGCAATTTGCCGATCGCCCGTTGGCTGATGGCCTGTCCAGGTTCGAAGGCCGCATCCTGGCGCATGTAGCACATGTAGGGAGCGACGAGGACAAGTCGCTCCGCCCCTTCCCGCCGCAACGCCTCCACCGCAAGGAGGAGGGCCACAAGCTTCTCATTGGGTCGGTCGAGTGACGAGTAGATTATCGTCGTCGCGGCGGCGGGGCCAACGGTTACTAGGAACTCCTCGTCCGGAAAGCGGTGCAGCGCTATCTCATGCGCCGCAATTCCCATACTCCGCGCCAATCGCATGGCGTCACGCCCGGCGCCGGGCAAGTATTGAAGGGCGACACTGGTCATGCCTGCGGCCCATCGGGTTCCGACATTGCATCCTGGATCACGTAGCCGTTCTCCGACCTGGCCGCCCCAACCGCAAGGTCGTGTTCGGCATGGTCGAATGAATGGATGCGATACAGCGGTTCGCCCCTTTCCACGCGATCGCCGATCTTCTTGAAGACCTTGATGCCGGCTCCCTTGTCGATCGGCGCCCCGGCGATGCGCGCCAGACGGTTCAGACGCAGGCAGTTGATTGAAGACACTATTCCGTCTGCGGACGCGGCTATGTCCGTGGTCAGGTCGCCCAGATCGGTTCGGCAAGTCGAAGGACCCTGCGCGTCGATCAATTTCTCCATCTGTCTGAGTGCAGCGCCATTGTCGAGAAGTTCGCGAGCCCTCGCGTAACCGGTACCGCCGCGCAGTTCGGGATCATACTCGAGAAGATGAGCGGCGAGCCGCAACGATTTCTCGCGCAGATCGCGGGGCGCATCGCCATCATTTGACAGCACCGCCATTACGTCGTGCGCTTCGAGCACGGGACCAATCCCATTGCCGATTGGTTGGCGACCATCCGTCATCACCACCTCGATGGAAATCCCGAAATGGTCACCTACGAACTCGAAAAGCTTCTTGAGCCGCAAGGCCTCCATCGTTGTTGTGACCTTGGCTGCGGGGCCGACCGGGAGATCGATCAGCAGGTGGGTCGATCCTGCCGCGATCTTTTTCGACATGATCGAGGCCACCATTTGCTCGCGAGTATCTATGCTGAGCGGGCGTTCGACGGAAATGAGAACGTCGTCGGCGGGTGACAGATTCACATGCCCACCCCAGATGAGACAGCCGTGACACGCCGCGACCACCTCCTTCATCTCGTCGACCTTGAGGTCGACGCGGGCGAGGACCTCCATCGTGTCGGCGGTCCCGGCCGGAGAGGTTATGGCCCGCGACGATGTCTTGGGGATCGTCAATCCATGTGCCGCCACGATCGGCACAACGATCATCGACGTACGATTGCCGGGAATTCCGCCTATGCAATGCTTGTCGACGATGACCGGCTTGTCCCATTTGATCTGCGTGCCTGCCTGAGCCATTGCCTGCGCCAGGGCGAGAAGCTCGCTGCTGGTCATGAAGCTGGCTGAGCTGATCAGGAATGCGGCGATCTCCATGTCGGAATAACGGTAGTGGGCGACGTCATCGATGATCGCATGGATGTCCGCGTCGCTCAGGCTATGGCCCTGGATTTTCGCGCGCACCGCATCCAGGCTATTCGGTTGTTGTGCGGGATTGACCGTGACGTAGCTCCCGGCGGGTTCGCCGAACCGTCGGAATGCCGGGTCAGCCAAACCGAGCTCGTCGGGGCCTACCAGCAAATCATCGTCCGTGAGCAGCAGTGTCGCCAGCAGTTCCTTCGAGTCGGTTCGAAGCTCGACACGGCTGAACCCCCGGAATACCTCGGGCCGGAGCGCCCTGGAGCGCCGCGAAATCACTGCGACGTTTTCGCGGCCGGTATCGAGATCGACGCGGCGGATCTTCAGCTTTGGACGTGTCGGGGTTACGGCATTCATCGGGGTCAAATCCTGGGACTTCTTGCTGCCGCCGGTCTGCACGAGATCGTTCGCCGCAGATCATTACGATCATGACAATATCCAGCCATCGAATCTCGACGTCGATCGGCAAAATTGCCCTTTTTCCGTCCGGTGGTGGTGCCGATGCCCGCGTACCCTGCCGACTGCCGTTCAGCCGCCGTCCGACGGCACGCCGGTCGGGAAGCGCTCGAGCGCGGCGATCACCTCCTCGTCGCTCACCTGACTGAAGTCTCGGTAGAAGCAGCCGATCGCCCTGAACGGCTCGGGCGTGTCCAGGCAGACGATGTCGTCGACCTCGGGCCTCAATTCCGAAAGCGAGTCGGCAGCGGCCACGGGAACCGCGAGCACCAGCCTGGAAGGTCCACGCTGCCGGATGGCCCGCAGGGCGGCCCTCATCGTCGCGCCGGTGGCGATGCCGTCATCGACGACGATCACAACCCGTCCGGCCAGCGGCGCGCGGGCGCGCCCGCCCAGATAGCGGGTCTTGCGGCGCTCGATCTCCGCCATCTCCTCGCGGCACGCCCGCTGGAACGCGGCCTCGCTCACCTGGGCATGGGCAATGATCGCCTCGTTGCGCACGACGAGCGGATCGGCGCCGTCGACCACCGCGCCGATGGCGAGCTCGCGCTGCCACGGCAGGCCGATCTTGCGCACCAGCAGGAGATCGAGCGGCGCGCCGAGCGCCTGCGCGACCTCGGCGGCCACCGGGACGCCCCCGCGCGGCAGCGCCAGGACGACGGGATGGCGCTGGCGGTAGATCGCGAGCGCCTCGGCCAATCGGCGCCCGGCGTCGACGCGGTCCGCGAACATCATCCGCCCGCCCTCCTTGGCTCAACTGCGGGCTGCCCGCCATGGCCGTGGATCAGGTGCCGCTCGAACCAGGCTCCGGCCGCCGCTGTCACGGCGGCGAGGGCGCCGGGCTCGGAAAACAAATGCGTGGCACCGGGCACCAGAACCATCGCCTTCTCGCCGCCAAGCCGGGCGAGCGCCGCACGGTTCAGTTCGATGACCTGCGTATCGTCGCCGCCGACGATCAGGAGTGTGGGGGCCGTCACGGTAGCGAGCGCTTCACCGGCGAGGTCGGGCCGCCCGCCGCGCGACACGATGGCACCAATGCGCGCGCCGAGCAGGCTCGCCGCGACCAGGGCCGCCGCCGCGCCGGTGCTGGCGCCGAAGAGGCCGACCGGAAGACCCCTCAACTCGGCCACGTCGTCGACCCATTCGAGCGCGGCGGCGAGGCGATCCGCCAGCAGCGGGATATCGAATACGTTGGCGCGGTCCTCGCTCTCCTCCGGCAGAAGAAGGTCGAACAGCAACGTCGCCATGTGCCTCTGGGTCAAGGCTTCGGCCACCTGTCGGTTGCGTGGGCTGAGCCGGCTCGATCCGCTGCCATGGGCGAAAACGACCAGCGCGCGCGGCAGGGGCGGAAGACCGAGCGTGCCCACGAGCCCAAGCGCTCCGATGCGTACCTCGCGCCGCTGGGCCTCGATCGGGCCATCCGCGCCAGTCGTGCCCTTGACCTTCTCCATCATGGCCTCCTCGGCTGCCCGTCATGGTATGGTGGTCGCATGGCGGATCGGGGCATTGACCCGCGTCAAAAGCGAGATCGGCCGATATTCCCAGGATGGCCTTATGGCCGAGACGCTGCATCCCCGACCGTGCGAGGCGAGCTTCGGGCTCGCGGAAAAGGTCGGCTTCCTGTCCGACGGGCGGAATCTTCCCGATCATCCCGGCAGCGTCGAGGCGCGCGAGACCCACATGTCGTGGGTCTTCCTCACGCAGAATCGAGTCTACAAGCTGAAGAAGCCGGTGCGCTTTCCCTATCTCGACTTTTCGACGCTGGAGCGCCGCGCAGCGATCTGCCAAGCCGAGGACCGACTGAACCGACGCCTCGCACCCGACGTCTATCTCGGCGTCGTGCCGCTGACGGCGAATGCCTCCGGGCTCACGGTCGGGGGAAGGGGAGAGACGGTCGACTGGCTGGTGGTGATGCGGCGGCTCGACGCGGCGGAGAGCCTGGAAACGCTATTGCTGGAACGGCGGCTGCGGCCCGCTCAGATCGACCAGGTCGCCTCCGCGCTGCGGCAGTTCTATGGTCATGCCCGCCATGTCCCCATATCGGTGGAGCGCCATCTGGGGGATTGGCGGCACGCGATCGAGGCGAACGGTCGCGTGCTGCTGGATTCACGATTTCGCTTGCCGGTCGGTCCGATCGGCAGGACTCTCGCCGCCCAGCGGCGCTTCCTCGACGCTCGCGCCGACGCCCTCGCCGCGAGGGTTCGAGATGGACGGATCGTCGACGCTCATGGCGATCTGCGGCCGGAGCATGTCTGGCCGATCCGGCCGATCACGATCATCGACTGCCTCGAATTCGACGCCCGCCTGCGGGCTCTCGACCCGCTGGACGAGGTCGCCTTCCTGCATCTCGAATGCGAACGGCTCGGCGCCCGCTGGGCGGGCGAACGCCTTCGCCGACGCCTTGCCGCGCGGCTGGGGGATGACCCATCCTCCGGCCTGTTCCTTTTCTACCGCAGCCATCGCGCCCTGCTGCGGGCGCGGCTTTCCATCGCTCATCTTTACGACGCCGCGCCGCGCACGCCGGATAAGTGGCCGCGTCAGGCGCGGGCCTATCTGAAGCTTGCGACCCGGGACGCGGCGCGGCTCGATCGCATGCTCAGAACACCATGAGGTCGGTCAGCGGGGCGCCGACGTGCAGGCGACGGATCGTCTCGGCCAGGAGCGGCGCAGCGCCGACCAGATCGAGCTTCTCGCGCACGGTGCCGGTCGGCAGGCGGAAGGGCGGCACGCTGTCGGTGGCGATGATGCGCTCTATCGCCGGATCGGCCAGCGCTTCGGCCGCTCCTTCCATGAACAGGCCATGGGCGACGCAGGCGATCACCCGCCGACCGCCCCCATCCAATGCGGCCCGCGCCGCGCGCACCAACGTGCCACCGGTGCTGATGAGATCGTCGACGACGATGCAGGTGGCATCGCGTACCTCGCCGACGAAAAGGTCGCCGGAGACCACCCCGGCGCTGCGGTGCTTCTCGGCGAAAGCCTTGCCGACCGGTCGGCCGATGGCGGCTTCCAGCACCTGGCGGAAGAGGTCGGCGCGCTTCCCGCCGCCGAGATCGGGCGAGACGACGCAGAGCGGCTCGTCGCCGATCAGCGGGCGGAGCCGCTCGACCAGCAAGGGGGCCGCGCTCAGCGCCACCGCGCGGCAGCGGAAGGCGTTCTCGAAGGCGCTCTCGTTGTGCACCTCGAGAGCGACCACCGCGTCCGTGCCCATCGCCTCGAACAACGCCGCAACGTAGCGCGTCGTCACCGGGTCGTTGGGCTTGGTGCGACGATCCTTTCGCGCGTAACACAGATATGGAACCACGGCGGTGACGCGTGCGGCGCCGGCGTCCCTGACTGCGGCGAGGAAGAACAGGAGACGGCACAGCTTATCGTTGGCGCTGGCCAGGGGACCGCCATGCAGGCCGTGCAGGACGTAAACGTCGGCGTCGGCAACGCAGGCGAGCGGCCGCGCCTTGTGCTCGCCGTCCTCGAACTCCCGCTCCTCATGCGCGGCGAGGCCGATGCCGAGCCGGTCGGCCACCGCCTGGCCCAACGCGTCGCTTCCGGCCAGTGCGAAGAGCCGCAGCTTTGCCGTCCGATCGGCGGGACGGTGGAGCGCATCCGAGGCGTGTTGCATCGCGCTATTCCTCGAAGCCGGGCGACCGTTCCGGAGGAGCCGGACGATCGACCATTGCTTGCGGATCCGGAACCTCCGGCGCCTCTCGTTCAACTTCGACGGGTTCCTCGGCAACCACCTTCGGCGCCTCGTCGGCGTCCTCGGTGTACGAGTACTGGCCTCTCCGGCGCGATGCCGGTCGCCTGGGTTCCGTTTCCCCGCCCTGCTTCCACATGGCCCTGTCCTTCCGCGCAGCGCTCACCGATAGACGAGAACCGGCAGCTTCGAGTGGGTCAGTACCTTCTGGGTCACGCTGCCGAGGACCAGCGCGGCGACGCCGCGTCGGCCGTGCGAGGCCATGGCGATGAGGTCGCAGCCGCGGGCGGCGGCGGTCTCGATGATGGCGAGATAGGGATCGTCGCCCTGCAGCTGGATCACGTCACAGGGAACGCCCAGTTGCCGGGCCTCGTGCTCCGCGGCGGCGAGATACTCTCCCGCCTTGATCCGCGCCCTCGTCTCGTAATCGGCACGGGTGGCCTCGATCTGATCCGGCGAGAGCGTGAACGCGTGGAAAGGCTCCACCACCGTCAGAACCGTGGCCTTGGCGCCCGCGTCGCGGGCGAAGGCGAGGGCGGATTGTAGCGCGACGGTCGAAAGAGGCGAGCCGTCGGTGGGAACGAGGACATGGCCGAACATGATGCGTCTCCTGTCGCGACAGCTTCGCTGGCCGTTGGATCATCGTGCCGCCGCCGAGGGCCACCAAGCCTTGAGCGGAACGGGCAGCAGATCGATGATCTTAGTCGTCTCGCCGGGGTCGAGCTCCCGCCAGAGCAGGCCGAACACGGCCTTCGTCGTGCCGAGCGCATCGCGTGGGAAGTTCGGCGGCAGCTCCCGTGCGACATGGTCGAGGAATGACTGCACATCCCGATCCCTCTGCGGCTTGCCTGCGAGATGCCAGCCCTCGTAATAGATGCCGCGCACGATGAGGGGAAACTGCGCTCCGAGCTGGACCACGCTCTCCGGCGGCAGGCGGTCGCGCAGGGCGTGCAGCACGGCGCGTAGCGCGCTGTAGGCATGGTGGCGTTCATCGTCGTGCAGCAGCCCGCCCAAATTCTTCAGCCAGAGATTGGTCTGCTGGACGGCATGGTCGAGTACGGCGAGATGGGGATCGCTCATTGCAGGTCTCCACGGGACATCGAAGCGGCGCGGGCGCTCACGCCCATTGGCCCATCGGCTCCTTCATGAGGTGGTCATTGACCGCCCGCACGCCCGGTGTGGTCTCGGCGACGACACGCAGCGCCTGCCGCTCGGTATCGGCGTTGGCGATGCCCCACAGATTCACCACGCCGTCATCGACGGTGACGTTGAGCCGCCACGTATTCGCCCAGGGCTGCTGGTTCAGGCGCTCCATCACCTTCTCGCGTATGGCGCTGTCGGACAGCGGGATCTCCAGTCCCATTTTGGTGCCGGCGACCGCCTGTATGAGGTTGGAGCGGCTGACGATGCCGACCAGGTGGCCCTTCTCGACGATCGGGATGCGCTTGACGCCGTGAGATTCCATAAGCGCGGCGATCTCGTGCAGGGGCGTGTCCGGCCCGGCGGTCACCGGATCCCGGTGCATCACGTCGGCGGCCGTGCGGCCGTGCGCCTTCACATATTCGGCCGCCAGCGTGCCGTCGTCGACGAAGGCCTGCAGCCACCAGGAGCGGCGGCGCTCGGTGCCGGCTTCCGCGCGGCGGATAAGGTCGCCTTCGCTGACGATGCCGACCATCTTGCCCTTGTCGTCGACGATCGGCATGCCGCTGATGCGCCGCTCGAGCAGGGTTTTGGCGATCTGCACCACGAGATCGGTCGTCTTCGCCGTGATCACCGGCGAGGTCATTACGTCACGTGCCTTCATGGTTTCCTCCCTTCGAGGTTCCGGCTTCGGGAGCGCGTCACGAGGAACGGCTCCGGCATGGGCGCGGAACGAATGCGAATGCCGTCCCCCGAGTTTGACGGAGCTGCATGTCCGGCATCGATCGCAGCGGGGACAGGCATCCGTTCTCGCATTGTCGGTGCGCCGCGCCGCGTCAGCGGACGCGATCGACCGCTGAGCGGCTCAATGCATGTTGGCGCCGACGTTGCCGAGCCGCGGGTCAACCTTGACGAGGTTCACCACGATGAAACCCTCGGCGAGGCCGCCGACAGTGTCCTCCAGCGCGATCTGCTCGCCGCGCGTGGGGACCTTGCCGGTAAGGGTAATGATCCGCTTCTCGGGCGAGACAGCGATGTCCACGTCGCCGTTTCTGGCGACCGCATTGGTCAGGCGTTCGTAGAGTTGCTGGTCCAGCATGGCCGTTTCCTCCTCTGGCCGATCGGAACGCGGGACCGACGGTCCGGTCCCGCGCAAGGAGTCACTCAGGCTGCCTTCACCGGGATGGTCGTCTCGGCCTGGGCCTCGGCGGTCTTCGGCAGCTTGACCGTCAGTACGCCCTTGGCGAAGGTCGCCTCGATCTTGTCGGCGGTCACGCCTTCGGGCACGCGAAACGAGCGCAGGAAGGATCCGTAGCGACGCTCGGAGAGGAAATAGTCCTTCTCGCGCTCCTCCCGGGTTTCCCTCTTCTCGCCCTTGATGGTGAGTGTGCCGTTGGCGACCTTCACCTCGACGTCCTTCTCGTCGAGACCCGGCAGCTCGGCCGTGACCTCGTATTCCTTGTCCTTCTCGACCAAGTCGACGGCCGGGGCCAGGCTCCACCCCTTGTCGCGGAACGGATCGGAGGGGAGCGCCGACCGCGTCAGCGGCCAGGCGCCGAGACCGAAATTCTCGAACAGCTGGTCGATCTCGCGGCGGAGCGTTTCGAACGGACTCCATGTCGCTGGGACGGCAGCGGTGGAGCGGGTTTCCTTCTTGACTGGAAGCTTGGTCGGTTCTGCCATGACACTCTCCTCTTCGATGCCGCGCAAGCAGCGGAGGTGATCGGTTCCCGAGAAGTTATCGCGCTTCAGTCTGCTCGCTCGGACTTCACGTTGATGCGAGAGAAGGTAAGCATACTCCAGTCTCGGACGACTTTGATATGGCGCAATACATCGACCCAGGAAGGGCCAACACATTAGGGTAGTAATGATTACTTACCTTCCGATGCGGCCCGGGGGCCACCAAGCAGCCGATACGGCCGACGTTTCAGTCCTCGGACGTTCGATTTCAGGAATCTCTGTTGCCTTGGCGGCCATTCCGCTTCGCCGACGGCCAATTGAGACATGTCATGGAACCGGCGCCTGTGATCAATTTCATTATCGGCGCGACACGGTTCCGCGCGGGATAGCCCTGCATCGGTCGTTCTTGTCCACGGGTCGTCCGGGATGCGCTTCATGACGACGGAGTTGGACGAAGGAAAATCATCGGACCCGGGTCCTTCGTCCCGTCAGCAACCCGGCGGCTCTGACCCGGCGATCGCGAGGGGCGTCGGCGAACCGTTCTATCGTGGGCGGGAGCGGCGAGGACCCGTAGGCGCGTTCCTGCAATCCCTGTGGCGCCGTAAATCGTGGTTCGGCGCCGCGGCTCTCTTGCTGGCCGCCGCCGCATGGTTGCTGCCGCGCTGGCTGGTCGGACCCGAAGTCGTGGTTTACCCGGTGCTGAAGGGCGAACTGGTCCGGACGGTGGTCGCCACCGGCCATGTCGAGACTCCATATCGCGTTGAGATTGGCAGCCAGATCACCGGCACGGTGAAGGATGTGCTGGTGGAGGAAGGGCAGACGGTCCGGCAGGGCGAAGCCCTGGTCGTCCTCGACACCACCGAGCTCGATGCGGCGGTGGTGCAGGCGGTTGGGGCCGTGGCGCAGGCCGAGGCTCAAATGCGGCAGATGCAGGAATTGACCAGACCCGCCGCCGACGAGGCGCTCAAGCAAGCCCGCGCCAATCTCGACAATGCCAAGTCCGCCTTCGAGCGCGCCGACCGGCTCGCCAAATCCGGAGCGGGGACCCAGGCGACGCTGGACGAGGCGATGCGAGCCGTCAATGTCGCCCAGGCCCTGACGCGCACCGCCGAACTGCAGGTCTACACGTCGAGCCCGGGTGGCAGCGATTATGTCATGGCGCAGACCCAGCTCGACCAGGCACGGGCGAACCTGGCCACCGCCCGCGCGCGCCTCGGCTACGCCACCATCACGGCCCCGCGCGACGGGGTGCTCATCACCCGCAACGTCGAGCGTGGTGCCGTGGTGCAACCGGGGACGTCGCTCCTGGTGCTCGCCCCGGCCGGGGATATCCAGTTGGTGGTGCAGATCGACGAGAAGAATCTGAGCCTGCTCAAGGTAGGGGAGGATGCGCTCGCCTCCGCCGACGCCTATCCCGAGGAGCGATTTGCCGCGACCCTCACCTACATCAACCCATCGGTGGATATCGCCCGGGCCTCGGTCGAGGTGAAGCTCACCGTGCCCGATCCGCCGGATTATCTGCGGCAGGACATGACCGTGTCCGTCGATATAGCCGTCGATCGCCGGCAGGATGCGGTCATCGTTCCCACGCGGACAGTTCACGAGCCCACCTCCGCCGCGCCCTGGGTGCTCGTGGTGCGCGAGGGACGCGCCCGCAATCAGCCGGTGCGCCTCGGCCTCAGGGCGGCCGACAAGGTTCAGATTCTGGAGGGGGTCGCACCCGGCGAGAGCCTCGTGCCCGTAGCGGCCGGCGTGCGCGCGGGCCAGCGCGTCCGTCCGGTGCAGCCATGAGCCGCTGGTTGCCCTTCGAATGGATCGCCGCCCTGCGCTTTCTCGGAGAGGGCCGGATGCAGACCGCCTTCATCCTCGGCGGGGTGACCATCGGCGTGGGCGTGATCGTGTTCATGTCGGCCATGCTGGCGGGGCTTCAGGCCAACTTCATCAAGCGGGTGATTACCTCCCAATCGCAGATCCAGCTCCTGCCGCCCGACGAGGTGGCACGGCCGCTCCGCGATCGGCCCGGCGTGATCGAAGGCGCGATCGTGCAGAAGCCGACCCAGCGCGTCCTTTCAATCGATCAATGGCAAGCCATCGCCGCCGCCATGCGCGCGCGACCGGACGTGTTGGTGGTCGCTCCAACCGTCTCGGGCGCGGCCCTCGCCGTCAGGGGCGATGCCGGTCGCAGCATCTCCATCATCGGCATGGAACCGGCGCAATATTTCCAGATCGTGCGGGTGCCTGACTACGTCGTGGCGGGCGAGGTACGGCTCGGAACGGATGATATCCTCGTCGGAACCGAGCTGGCCAAGAACCTCGGCGCCAGCGTGGGCGACAAGATCATCGTCACCACCGCGAACGGCGGGAGACGGGTGCTCACCATCACCGGCATTTTCGATTTCGGCAGCAAGGGGGTGAACGAGCGCTTCGCCTATGTGGCCCTGCGTACGGCGCAGAGCCTCCTCAAACTCATCGGCGGCGCCACAAGCATCGACCTCACCGTCAGCGACATCTACGCCGCCGAGGACATCGCAAGCGACATCGAGGCTATCGTCCCGGTCAAGGCGGACAGCTGGATAACCACCAACGCGCAATTCTTCACCGCGGTCGGCGCTCAGCGGACTTCCAACACCATCATCCGCCTCTTCGTGGGCCTCTCCGTCGCCTTCGGAATCGCGGCCGTACTGGTGGTGTCGGTAATCCAGCGTTCGAAGGACATCGGCATACTGCGCGCCATGGGGACGTCACGGGGCCGGGTGCTGAGGGTCTTCCTGATCCAGGGCGGCGTGCTCGGCTTCGTGGGTTCGGTCCTGGGGTCGGCGTTCGGGGCCGGAGCGCTCATCATCTGGCACCGCCTGTTGCGACAGGTCGATGGCTCGGAACTGTTCCCGCTGCTCCTGGAACCTAGCCTGTTCGCCGCCTCGGCGGCGCTCGCCACGCTGACCGGCGTGCTCGCGGCGCTCGCCCCTGCGCTCCGGGCGGCGCGGCTCGATCCGGTGGAGGCGATCCGTGGCTGACGTGCTGGTTCTGGAGGCGATCAGGAAATCCTATGCCATCGGCACGCCGGTCGAAACCGAGGTGCTGCACGGCATCGACCTTTCCGTGCGGGCCGGCGAGTTCGTGGCGTTGATCGGGCCATCCGGGTCCGGAAAGAGTACGCTTCTCAACATCATCGGCCTCCTCGACAGGCCAACCTCCGGTCGACTGCTCATCAACGGTGGCGATACGACCGAACTCGGCGATGCCGAGCGCACGAGGCTGCGCGGTCATGCCATCGGCTTCGTGTTTCAGCACCATTATCTGATCTCCGCCTTCACGGCGCTCGAGAACGTGATGATGCCGATGCTGGTCGACCGGGGGCGCGTCGATGGGCAGATGGAAGGCCGGGCCGACGAGCTTCTCGAATGGGTAGGCCTCGGCAGATGGCGAAACAACCGCGCCACCAACATGTCCGGAGGCCAGCAGCAGCGCGTTGCCGTGGCGCGTGCACTCGTCATGGATCCCACGCTGGTGCTGGCCGACGAACCCACGGGAAATCTCGACAGCGCCTCCGCCGAGGGTGTGTTCGAGCTGATGCGCCGCATCAATGCCGAACGCGGCACGACCTTCCTCATCGTCACGCACAACCTCTCGCTGGCACGCCGATGCGACCGCATTATCGAGGTCGTCGATGGCCGCATCGGCGCTGGACGCCTGGACGCGCTCGATCGGCCCGGGAAGCCAGCCCACTGAGGGGCGACCCGGCGGGAGGTATGGGTTCCGGAATTCGCCAGCTGCCGCCGTACTGATAGATCAGGTGCCGCTCGAATCAGGCTCCGGCCTCCCCGGTCACCACGCCGGGCTCAGAGAACAGATGTGTTGCGCCGGGCACCGGCGCTTATGCTGTTCGTCTGCTGGGTGGTGACCTTGGCGCTGCCGACTAGGCGTAGATCCGCGACTGTGGTCGCCTGATCGGGTTCTAGCCCGGCTTCATAATACTATCCATCTTCGAGTATCGATTATCGGTCGCCTTGCTGATTACTCCTCAATATCGCCTATCGGTCACTTTCGATATGCGTGCGCCAGACGCGGAAGGATGGTTTCCGGCTGGACGTCATGGGCCCCCGCGCTGCTCTTTCGCCATCATGGGGAGCGACAGCCAACCCCAGGATCCTTGTTGCGCCGCAGCAGAAAATCATCTAGGTCCGGATCATTCGTCAGGACCCGGTGCAAACCCGGGTGGCTCTTCCGGCCGCCGACCCGCCGGACAACGCAGATGCAGCGCAGTCCCCACCGCCCCCTCGGGCGGGCGCCCGCTCTTTGCGAAGAATCCCGATGAGCTTTCCCAAGACCTATTTCCGTGAGTGGTTCTCCAATATCCGCGCCGACGTGCTCGCCGGCATCGTCGTCGCCCTCGCCCTGATCCCCGAAGCCATCGGCTTCTCGGTCATTGCCGGCGTCGACCCCAAGGTGGGGCTCTTCGCCTCCTTCGCCATCGCCTGCGTCTCCGCCTTCGTCGGCGGGCGGCCGGGCATGATCTCGGCGGCGACGGCGGCCACCGCCGTGGTGATGGTCAGCCTCGTGCGCGACCACGGCCTGCAATATCTCTTCGCCGCCACCATCCTGATGGGCGTCATCCAGATCGTCGCCGGCCTTCTGAAGCTCGGCCGGGTGATGCGCTTCGTCTCGCGCTCGGTCATCACCGGCTTCGTCAACGCGCTCGCCATCCTCATCTTCATGGCGCAGCTACCGGAGCTGGTCGGCGTGCCGGTCGAGACCTATCCGATGATCGCTGCGGGCCTCGCCATCATCTACCTGTTCCCGCGGCTGATCCGGGCGCTCCCTTCGCCGCTGGTCGCCATCGCCGTGCTCACCGCCTTCGCCTGGTGGAGCGGGATGGATCTGCGCACGGTCGGCGACCTCGGCGAGTTGCCCTCCAGCCTCCCGGTCCTCGCGCTGCCGCAGGTGCCGCTCACGCTGGAGACGCTGCAGATCATCCTGCCCTATTCGCTGACGCTTGCCGCCGTCGGCCTGCTGGAATCGCTGCTCACGGCGCAGATCGTCGACGACATGACCGACACGATGAGCAACAAGAGCCAGGAATGCGTCGGCCAGGGCGCCGGCAACATCGTCTCGGCGCTGATCGGCGGCATGGGCGGCTGCGCCATGATCGGCCAGTCGGTGATCAACGTGACGTCCGGCGGGCGCGGGCGGCTTTCCACCTTCGTCGCCGGCGCCTTCCTGCTGTTCCTGATCCTGGTGCTGGACGACCTCGTGCGCATCATCCCCATGGCCGCGCTGGTCGCGGTGATGATCATGGTGTCGATCGGCACCTTCTCCTGGCGCTCGATCCTCGATCTGCGCACCAACCCGCGCTCCTCCTCGCTGGTCATGCTGGCGACGGTGGTCACGGTGGTGACGACGCACGACCTCGCCATCGGCGTGCTGGTCGGCGTGCTGCTGTCGGGGGTGTTCTTCGCCGGCAAGGTCTCGCAGCTAGTCAGTGTGGGCGAGATCATCGACGAGCCGGCCGACCGGATCACCTTCGTCGTCGAGGGCCAGATATTCTTCGCCTCTTCCGAGGTGTTCCTCGCCGGCTTCGACCTCGACAACCCTGCGCGGGAGGTGGTGATCGACGTCACCCACGCGCATTTCTGGGACATCACCGCCGTCGGCGCGCTCGACAAGGCGGTGCTGAAGTTCCGCAAGGCGGGAGCGCGGGTCGAGGTGATCGGCCTCAACGAGGCGAGCGCCACCATGGTCGACCGCTTCGCCAGGCACGACAAGGATGTTTCTGCCTCCGCGGCCCTGCATTGAACGACGCCGTCGCGAGATGATTGGCGTGATTGCCTCCCAGACGCTCAGGCCACTCCTGCCATCCTGCCCGGAGGCGAGGCCCGGCCTGCATGAAGGCGCCGGTACTCGGCAGGTGTCATGCCCAGCTGGCGCTGGAAGGCGCGCCGGAACGTATCGACGTCGGCGAAGCCGCTGGCGGCCGCGACCTGCTTGGGACGTTCGCCCGCCTCCAGCAGGCGCCGTGCCGCTTCGACACGGACCGTCTCGACCCAGATCGCCGGGGTCACCCCGATCTCCGCGCGGAACAGCCGCGCGAAATGGCGCGGACTGAGGCCCGCCCGCGCAGCGAGCGCGGCCAGGCCGTGTTCCTCGCCGGGATTGGCGGAGACCCAGCGCTGGATCTCCTGCAGCGCGGAGCGTCCGGCAGGGTTGGCTTCGCCGCGCCGGCTGAATTGCAGCTGTCCGCCCGGCCGCTTGAAGAACATGACGAGCTGGGAGGCGACCCTCTTGGCGATGTCCCGCCCGAGATCCTCCTCCACGAGGGCTAGCGCCAGATCGAGCCCGGCGGTGACGCCGGCCGCCGTCCGCACCGGCCCGTCGCGCACATGCAGCGCGTCGACCTCGACGCGTATCCCGGGGAAGAGCTTCGCCAGAGTGTCGGCCACCGCCCAGTGGGTGGTGACCCGGCGTCCCTCTAGCAGGCCGCTCTCGGCCAGGGGCAGGGCGCCGCTGCATACCGAGCCGAAGCGACGCGCCGTCGGCGCCTGCTCGCCCAGCCAGGCCGACAGCACGGGATTTACGGCGACTTCGGCCAGATGCGGCGCCCCCGCGACGAGAAGCGTGTCGAACGTGCCCGGGCGGACATCGGCGATGGTCAGGTCCGGAAGCACACGCAGTCCGGAGGAGCTCGCCAGCGGACCGGCCTGCAGGGCGACGACTCGCGTCATATAGGCCGCCACACGCGCCTGCACGTTCGCTTCGGCAAAGACATCGAGCGGACCAGCGACATCGAGCATCTGCACGCCGGGCAAGGCCACGATGCCGATGGTCCGGGTCCCCGATCGATGTCTCGCCATGAAGCAAAATGTCCTTATTCGCCTGAATACGACGATAGAGGACAGAGTCCCGAAGGTCTACCACTGCCGAAAGCCCAGACAGGAGCCCTCTCATGACGATCCATGCATCGGCCGCGATCCCCGACAGCCGACTGGCCCGGCAGGCGACGGAGCTCGTACGCGACACCGCGTCCGAGCTCATCTTCAACCATTCCAGCCGCGTCTATCTGTTCGGAGCGCTGGCGGGCACCCACCGCAACCTGACATTCGACCGCGAGCTTCTCTATGTCGGCGCCATGTTCCACGATCTCGGCCTGACGACGGCCTACAGCTCTCCTCATGAGCGCTTCGAGGTCGACGGTGCCAATGCCGCCCGCGACTTCCTCACGCAGCACGGCATCGCCCCGGCCGACGTCGAGACGGTGTGGACCGCCATCGCGCTGCACACCACACCCGGCATTCCCAAGCATATGCATCCGGTGGTGGCGCTGGTGACGGCAGGCGTCGAGATGGACGTGCTGGGCCTGACTTATGATCAGTATTCGGATCTGGAGCGCGAGGCGGTCGTGCACGCCTTTCCGCGGACGCCGCAGTTCAAGGAAGACATCATCCAGGCCTTCTACGACGGCATTCGGCACAAGTCGGAGACCACCTTCGGCAACGTGAAGGCGGATGTTCTGGCCGACAAGGACCCGCATTTCCACCGCGGCAATTTCTGCAGCGTGATCCGCGCCTCGCACTGGCACGGCTGAAGCCGTGTAGGGCACGGGCGGAGCGCTTGGCGAACCGGAACGGTGGCCAGCCTGATCAATCGCCCGCAAACGAGAGATCCGCCGCGTTGCCCCGGCGAGTCTCGGATCAGTGATCGACGGACTCCCTAAATCTGGACGAGGATTAGGGGTTCAGGTCACCGTCGGTCTCGATCGGATCATGAGTAATAAGGTTCAGAATCTCGTCTGTGGTGAATCCAAGCGCCATCGGCCGCACCAAATCTGGAACCACGCCGACATCGTAGAGTTCCACCACGGATCCATCGATACGGAACCAATGAAGGCACGCACCCGTATCGAGATCGATGATCTGCAGCCCGCACCATGGCTCTGAATCGGCTTCGGCGAGCCTGCGGTCGAGGGCCAGTCCTTCGAAACGCTCGTAGCGGGGTTTTGACAAACCAACGAATGCGTATCGGCCGTGAAATGCGAGTCCGCGCACGAAACCCGGGCAGAATGCAAGCACCCGAAATCGGGCATCATGCGCGGAGAGGTGATTTTCGATCCAACCAAGTTCGCCGGTTCCAGAATTGAGCAACCACAATCGACCGCGATACATACGCGGAGAGTGGGGCATGGAGAGCCCGCCGGCAATGACGGCACCGGACTGTACATCGATGACAATGCCGCCAGTGGCGCGGCGATCGCGCCAAGCGTCGACGGTGTCGGATTGGCTCACCGCCGTCACATAGCGCGGCACGCCCGCTTCCATGGCCAGCCCGTTGAGATGGCACCGGTCCTCTTTAACGATCCTAGAAATGAATGGAGGCTTCCACAGAGGCGTGAAGCTGTGCCGCCGGGATGTTGTTGCGAGACAGTTATAGAGCGTATTGACGAAGACGATGCTACCATCCCGCGCTTGGCCGATGTCGTGGATGTCAAGTTCGCCGACGGTGAACAGTTCACGCGGCACATAGCAGGCATCATGCAGATCGTTGATTGATTGATCGCGCTCGAGCACGTTCTGGAACCGGACGATCTGGAATAGCGTGGCGAGCAGGATGGTGTCTCGGTCCGCTACACAGATTCCCATCGCCTTGTCAAAAAAACGCTCATGCACAAGAAGGCCGCCATTGACGTTCTGCCCAATCAAATAGAGTTTTCCTGATTGATAGGACGAAACCGCGATCGCGATGCGCTCCGATCCAAGAAAGGCCGGTAGACCAGGCGACATCGAATACTTGACGGCGTCGGCGCCGCGGTTCCCCCTCTGCACCGTAGAGTCTGTGCCTGGTTGATCGGCGGGCAGGTCGATCACGTTTTTGCCTATGAAGCCGCGTCTTCGTTGCTTCGGGCCATGCATCTTTCTTGCATAACGGCCACGCTAGCTGACTTTTGTCAGGCCACCAAGCCGGTAGTTGATAAGGCTTGGGTATTTGGTGTCCCGTCCTGCGCGCGCTCGCCGCGTTTTGAGACTGAGCTTATCCATGTTGACGGCGACGTCGTACCGTCGCGGGGATTGGCTGCCGAGCAAACTTTGATAGTATATTCTAGCAGCTTGCGATTCGCGTAGGTTAGATTCTGACAATTGCTGGAGGCTTATGGCCCATCGGTTATTGTCCCGTCGCCTGATCCTTTCGTCCTCGATGCTCGCGAGCGCGGTGATCGGCTATGGCCGGCGCGCTTATGCTGCCTGCGTCCCTGCCGGCGGATCGAGCTTCATATGCTCCGGCGCTAGCACGGGCCAGTCGATCTCCGCCGCCAACGCCGATGTCTCCACGCTGCCCGGCTTTAGCGTCACGACCGCCTCATCGAATGCCCTGTCAATAACCGGGTCCGGCGACCTATTCTATACCGACACGAATTTCTCTCCCCTTACTGCGGTTGCCGGAAACGGGCTGAACATGTCGACGAATGTCGTCGCCCCGGGCAGCATCACAATCCACACCAACGGCGTCATCAACACCCGCAACTACGGCATTCGCGCCCGAAACATCGGTACCGGAGCGTTGTCGATCACGGCCGATGGCGACATCACCAGCGCCGGCACGACCACGCTGTCGCGTGGGATCTCCGCTATCAATTTCGGTACGGACCTCAGCGTGGTGACGGGGGCGGGGGTCAGTGTGACCGGCGCGCGATACGGCATATTGGGCCGTAACTACGGGACCGGATCAACAACTGTGACAGTCAATGGGGATGTCACTGCCAGCGGCACGACCGGCATCGATACAGCTATCGTTGCGCGCGGCAATGCGGGCGTCACACTGACGACGGCCACGGGTACGACCGTCAGCGGTCAAGAGAACGGCCTCTTCTTACAAAGCAGCGGCAACGGCAGTCTAAACATCACCGTCAATGGCGACGTCACTGGTACCAACGATGACGGCATATATGCCAGGACCGGTGCCGGCGGCTCAATCGCGGTTACGGTGGCGTCCACGAGTCAGGTGACATCCACCGGAATCGGAGCCGACGATTTTGCCATCGATACGTCGGCCCTTGGCATCGTCAACGGAGCTACCAATCTGACGGTCGCCGGCACGCTGAACGGTGGTGCAGGCGGCGCGGTTCGCTTCCATCGATCGTCGGCGCTAGCCGACCGGCTGGAATTGCATCCGACCGCTGTCATCAACGGCACCGTGTTCGCCGGACCTGGCAGCGATACGTTGGCCCTGGGCGGGATCGGCGCCGGGAATTTCGATGTCTCGCAGATCGGCCCGGCTGCGCAGTATCAGGATTTCGAGGTGTTCGAGAAGGTCGGCGCCAGCGCATGGACCCTGATCGGCACCAACGCAAGCATCACCGATTGGACCGTGAACGCCGGCGTGCTGTCGGTTCAGGGAATGATGCCGAACACTGCCTTCACGGTGGATGGCGGCACGCTGGCGCTGGGCGCCACCGGCGATATCTCGAGCGTCAACCTGAACGGCGCCGCCAGCGTCTTCGACATCTCCGGCACTACCGCCGGCGCAAGCATCACGTCGCTGTCCGGCGTGGCCGGCAGTTCGGTCACGCTCGGCAGCCAGACCCTGACGCTGTCGGGTGCCGCCGGGACCTTCGGCGGCGTGCTCGCCGGCAGCGGCGGACTGACGCTCGACGGCGGCACCGAAACGCTGACCGGGACCAGTACCTACACGGGCGCAACCAACATCAATGGCGGCACGCTCGCTCTGGCGAGCACCGGCAGCATCGCGAACTCCGGCGGCGTCAAGTTGAACGGCGCCGCCAGCGTCTTCGACATCTCCGGCACTACCGCCGGCGCAAGCATCACGTCGCTTTCCGGCGTGGCCGGCAGTTCGGTCACGCTCGGCAGCCAGACCCTGACGCTGTCGGGTGCCGCCGGGACCTTTGGCGGCGTGCTCGCCGGCAGCGGCGGACTGACGCTCGACGGCGGCACCGAAACGCTGACCGGGACCAGCACCTACACGGGCGCAACCAACATCAATGGCGGCACGCTCGCTCTGGCGAGCACCGGCAGCATCGCGAACTCCGGCGGCGTCAACCTGAACGGCGCCGCCAGCGTCTTCAACATCTCCGGCACTACCGCCGGCGCAAGCATCACGTCGCTGTCCGGCGTGGCCGGCAGTTCGGTCACGCTCGGCAGCCAGACCCTGACGCTGTCGGGTGCCGCCGGGACCTTCGGCGGCGTGCTCGCCGGCAGCGGCGGACTGACGCTCAACGGCGGTACCGAAACGCTGACCGGGACCAGCACCTACACGGGCGCAACCAACATCAATGCCGGAACTTTGCTCGTGGATGGTTCAATTGCATCCTCGAGCGGCGTTACGGTCAACAGCGGCGGCACGGTGGGCGGCACCGGGACGTTGCCAAGTACGGCGATCAATGGTGGCGTGCTCTCTCCCGGCACTCCAATCGGGGTACTTAACGTTCAGGGCATACTCAGTTTCACGCCCACCTCCACGTACCAGGTGAGCATTTCGCCCAGTGCCAGCGGCCGTACCGACGTTACCGGTACCGCCGCGCTCAGCGGCACCGCGCTCGTTATTGCCTACCCCGGCAGTTATCCGAAAAACTCGACCTATACCATCCTCACCGCTGCCGGGGGGGTGAACGGAACATTTTCGGACTTGAGCTGGGCATCCGACTTCCTCTGTGCGTGTCTCAGCTACGATGCGAACAATGTGTACCTGAATATCACCAGCACCGGGCTGACATTCGCGGACGTCGGCCGAACTGCCAATCAGGTCGCGACGGGGGCCGCCGTCGAATTGCTCGATACGGGCAATCCCATCTATGACGTGATCGTTCTCGGCAGCGCAGAACAGGCTCGCGCCGCATTCGACCTGCTATCGGGAGAAATCTACGCCAGCGGCTTCGGCATGATGCTCGACGACTCGCGCTACGTCCGCGACGCCGTGTTCGGCCGCCTGCGGCAGACCTATGGCAGCGGCGCCGGTTCACCGCCGACCGCCCTCACGGGCAGCGCGGCGGTGGTGAATGGAGCTGCGGACAATGCGTCGTCAACAGGCTTAACGTCCACCATGCCCCCCGTCCAAAAGGATTCTGTCAATACGACGTGGGCCCAGGCGGTCGGCACCTGGGGACATGGAGGGCGACGGAAATGCCGCCGCCTTAAGGCGCTCCCTCGGCGGCGTCTTCAGCGGCTTCGACGTCACCTTTGACGAACGATGGCGGCTTGGATTTGCCGGCGGCTACACGCGCTCATCGCTGCACGTCGACGACCGGACATCGACGGGTGCCGTCGACAATTATCACTTAGGTCTCTATGGCGGCGGCCAACTCGGCATGATCGGTTTGCGGTCCGGCATCGCCCAGACATGGCACGATGTCGCGATGGATCGCGCGATCGCGTTCTCGTCTGGGGAATTGTGCTGCGCCTCCACCTTCGGCGATTCCGTGAAAGCCGATTATCGCGGACGGACGATGCAGGCGTTCGGCGAGGTCGGCGTTGGCTATTCTGCGGGCCGCACCATTATCGAGCCGTTTGCGAACGCGGCCTATGTAAACGTCCACACCGATGGCTTTACGGAGAGCGGCGGCGCGGCGGCGCTCGCTGTGAACGGACATTCGAGCGATGCGGTCTTCACGACCTTGGGTACACGGGTCACAATCACTCATGTGCTCGCCGATAGTGCGACGATCAGCACTTATGGCATGTTCGGCTGGCAACACGCCTTCGGCGACATTACGCCGGCCATGACCATGGCCTTTGCCTCCGGCGGTTCTGGATTTAACATTGGCGGCAACCCGCTCGCACGGAACGCGGCACTCGTCGAAGCGGGTATGAACGTGCGCCTCAGCCCGACTGCGACCATCGACCTCTCTTACATCGGCCAGCTCTCGGATCGGGAGACTGATCACGCGATCAGGGGAAATCTGATCTGGCGCTTCTAAGCGGACCGTCGAACGCATCTTGATTCAAATGCTGCCGACTATCAGGACGGCCGTGCGCCGTCTCCTGACAACTGCCCGTCGCAGCCGTCGCCGCAACAGAGGTAGTTTTTCGGTGTGAGGAGCCGCCGCGGCTGCGAACTCCCGAAGCCAGGCGGCGAGCTTGATCCTTTGATCAATGGACCGCGCGAAACGATCCAATTTGACGGCCCATGTGACCTCTCGACTTCCATCTGGGCCAGCGATGGCCACGCCCAACGCTTCGATAGCTGGCGGGTCGAAGTCCCAGAAGTTCAACCGCAGATCGCGTATAATGAAGCGCGGCATTGAACGTGCACTGTATAGACATTACTCGACCGAACCGGATTCGATCGGGCGTCCTGGCACTGACCAGCGAGGCCTCGTACCCCATTGCCAATAGGTCGTGGGCGAGTCGAGTTCCTGCTTGCCCAGTTCAACGATCATATCTTCCGCATTCGACCTTCTTTCGCTTGTGAACCCGAAGTGTCGTCAGATATTCGTGGCGACCGATAGCTGGCGTACGATTGCCTGGTCGGTTGCCCATGTATTCGCGCGGAGCGCAAGTTGCCGCATGATGACATCGATGCCCAGAACCGAGCTGGAATCTCACCGCGAGCTGGTCGCGATGACGAAGAATATCGGTGCCAATGCCTAAAGTATGACGTCGATCATCGCTTGCCGATCCGTTGTGCTGTTCCGCAGCAACATACTGGAGGCGCAACGTTGTGCCTATACTTGGTATCCTCACGGAACGTGCAAATCAATAACGATTATGGCGTGCGATGACAGTATATCGCCGCCGGGATTACCATTATGCATAAGCCGACGCTGAAGACATCAAGGATGTGCAGGTCGCCGCAGAAAGACGCCCGGGGCCGTCAGGGTGACGCCGGACGGCTACACCTATCTCGATCCCGTCGACTTTCCGAAGCTGTTCGCGCCGGACCTTCCCGAGGAACAGGCGAAGTTCGAGGTACGCTCCCAGGTTCTGGCAAAGAAGGAAGTGTTCACGACACCCCTGACCGTCGCGGCCTGGAAGATGAAACCCACCTGGGGCATCGTCGCGGGCAATGACCAGATCATCAATCCCGATCTCGAGTGCTTCTATTGCGACCGGGCCAAGGCACCGTTCATCGTCATCGAAGGTGCCAGCCACTCGGTCTATGAGTCCCATGCGGCTCGCGTCGCAGAGGTCATCGCGGAGGCGGCGCGCAAGGTGGAAGAGAAGGCTCCCTGACACCCGAGCAGCGCGACGTGCCTAAAGCCGGCGCCGCCGCAAGTCGGCGGCGCTTTCAGCCCAGGTGAGAGGCCGCCAATGAGCAACCGATCAGGCAGTCCGACGCAACGAACGTGGGATCGCACCCGACAGTCGCGCGAGGCGCGGCTGGCTGCCGCGAGTGCCTACGCCAGGGGCAAGCTGGTCGCCGCCGACAATGTGACGAAGCTGTTGGAAGCCGTGGTGCGCCCCGGTGACCGCGTCTGTCTCGAAGGTGATAACCAGAAGCAGGCGGATTTCCTCGCCGCCAGCCTCGCGGCGGTCGATCCCAAGATCGTCAACGATCTTCACATCGTGCAGTCTGGCGTGGTGCTGGCCGAGCATCTCGACCTGTTCGAGGCGGGCGTCGCCAAGCGGCTCGACTTTTCCTATTCGGGGCCGCAGGGAGGCGCCATCGCACGGGCGCTCAAGGCAGGAAAGATCGAGCTCGGCGCGGTCCATACCTATCTCGAACTGTTCTCGCGCTACTTCGTCGACCTGACTCCGCATGTGGCGCTCACCGTCGCGCGCTGCGCCGACCGGGACGGCAATCTCTACATGGGTCCGAACACCGAGGACTCGCCCGTCGTCGTCGAGGCCACCGCCTTCAAGCAGGGCATCGTCATCGCCCAGGTGAACGAGCTCGTGGACAGGGTGCCGCGCGTCGACGTTCCCGGCGACCGCGTAGACTTCGTAATCGTCGCGCCCGAACCCTTCTACATCGAGCCGCTCTTCACCCGCGACCCGGCGCAGATCACCGAGACGCAGATCCTCGGCGCCATGCTGGCGATCAAGGGCATCTATGCGCCGTACGGCGTCAAGCGGCTCAACCATGGCATCGGCTTCAACACGGCCGCCATCGAGTTGATCCTGCCGACCTTTGCCGAAAGGCTGGGGCTGAAGGGCAAGATCGCCACCCATTTCGCTCTCAACCCGCATCCGACGCTGATCCCGGCCATCGAATCCGGCTGGGTCGAGCAGATCCACAGTTTCGGCTCCGAAGTGGGCATGGACGACTACATGCGGGCCCGACCCGACGTCTTCTTCACCGGGCGCGACGGGTCGATGGGCTCGAACCGGATGTACTGTCAGTCGGCGGGGCTCTATGCGACCGACCTGTTCATCGGCTCCACGCTGCAGATCGATCTCGCCGGCAATTCATCCACCTTCACCAAGGACCGCGTCGCCGGCTTCGGCGGGGCGCCGAATATGGGTTCCGATCCCCATGGACGCCGCCATGCCAGCGATCCCTGGCTTCAGGCCGGGCGCGAGGCGGCGGGCGATACGAAGGCGCTGCCGCGGGGACGAAAGCTGGTGGTGCAGATCGTCGAGACCTTCGGCGACAAACTGAGCCCGACTTTCGTCGAGGAGCTCGACAGCCTGGCTCTGGCGAGGAGCCTCGATCTGCCCTTGCCGCCGGTGATGATCTATGGCGATGACGTCTCCCACATCATCACCGAGGAAGGCATCGCCAACCTGCTCTTGTGCCGCACGCCCCTCGAGCGCGAGCAGGCGATCCGCGGCATCGCCGGCTACACCGATGTCGGCCGGGCCCGCGACAAACGGATGGTGGAGGAATTGCGCGCCCGCAAGGTGATCCAGCGTCCCGAGGATCTCGGCATCGATCCGCTCGACGCCAATCGCAGCCTTCTTGCCGCGCGCTCCATCAAGGAGCTGATGCACTGGTCGGGCAATCTCTACGATCCGCCGGCCAAGTTCCGGAACTGGTGAGGAGGTGGTCATGGAAAACCTGAAGTTCCATCACAAGACCCGCTCTGCCGCGCCCGGCTCGTCTCCGGACGTCCTCGTCGGCGTGGTCGCCTCCGGCAATCTCGAGGTGCTGCTGGAGCGCGTTCTGGCCGACACGGAGTGTACGGTGGAGGTCGCCACGCCGGTCAGCGGATTCGACGACGTGTGGAAGGCCGTCATCGCCGATTTCGTGGAGCGAGCCTCGCCTGGTGGGCTGCGCATCTCGATCAATGACGGCGGCGCCCGTCCCGACACGGTGATGCTGCGCCTCATGCAGGGCGTGCGCAAAATGGAGAGCGGCCATGAGTGACGTCTCCCGTTCCGACATCGACGCCGCCAGCTGGTTCCTTTCCACCGCCCGCGAGCGCATCGCGGGGCTGCTCGACGAGGGCAGCTTCACAGAATTTCTGCCGCCGACGGAGCGGGTGCGCAGTCCCCATCTCGCCCTGTTCGACCTGCCGGCCGCCTTCGACGACGGCATGATCGTTGGGCGCGGCCGGCTCGCCGGCGCGAACGTCCTGATCGCCGCGCAGGAGGGGCAGTTCATGGGCGGCACGTTCGCTGAGGTGAGCGGCGCCAAGCTGGTCGGCCTGCTGCGCGCCGCGAGCGTCGACGACAAGCTGCCCCGCACCGTCCTGCTGTTGCTCGACAGCGGCGGCGTGCGTCTGCAGGAGGCCAATGCCGGCGAACTCGCGGTCGCGGAGGTGATGCGCGCCATCGTCGAGGCCCGTGCCGCGGGTGTCGCGGTGATCGCCCTCGTCGGCGGGCGTGCCGGCTGCTTCGGGGGTGCCGGCCTGACCGCCGCGACCTGCTCGGCTATCGCCATTTCGGGCCAAGGTCGCATCGGCGTCACCGGTCCCGAGGTGATCGAGACCAACAAGGGCGTCGAGGAATTCGATTCCCAGGACAAGGCTCTGGTGTGGAGCGTCACGGGCGGTCGCACGCGCCGGCTGATCGGCGGCGCCGACGCCTATGTCGACGACAGCGTTGCCGGCTTCCGGGAGGCCGCGCTGGCGTTGATGCAGAGGACCGCGACCTTCGACCTCGCCAGACTGCAGGCCGAACATACGCGGCTCGCCGGACGTGTGGTGAAGCTCGGCGCCTGCACCCTCGCCACCGACATGTGGACCGCGCTCGGCATTTCCGATCCGCAGGGCATCACCGACATGGATGACGACGCCTTTCGGGCGGTCGCGGCAACCATGGGGGAGATCGACCATGACGCTCGCTGAGATTCTCGACAGCCTCTTCCCCGACGGCCACGACATAGCAGCACGCTCCGACCATCTCGTGATCGGCACGGGCAAGCGGGCCGATGGCAGTCCGGTCGAGGTGATCGGTATCGCCGATGGAGACGCGCTTGGCATTTCCGGCCTGTTGCCGCTGGCGGCGCGCGTCCTCGAGGTGGTGGGGGAGGGCGGCAAGACGCCGATCCTCGTTCTCGTCGACACCGAGGGCCAGCTCATGTCGCGCCATGACGAGATGCTGGGCCTGAACGAATACCTTTCGCACCTCGCCAAATGCCTGCGTCTGGCGAGCCTGAACGGCCATCCGACGATTGCGCTCAACTACGGCAAGGCCGCCGCCGGTGCCTTCCTCGCCACGGCGGGAGCGACCGATATTCTCGTTGGCCTGCCCGGCGCCGAGCCGGCGGTGATGGATCTGCCCTCCATGGCAAGGGTTACCAAGCTGCCGCTGGAGAAGCTGACCGAGCTCTCCAAGACCACGCCGGTCTTCGCGCCAGGTCTCGATTCCATGTTCAAGGTTGGCGCGGTGACGCAGCTCTGGGATCCGACAACGCCGCTTGGCCCGCAATTCGAGGCGACGCTCGCCAATTTTCCGGCCGTGGACATGCGCGATGCTCTCGGTGCCGAGCGCGGCGGCCGTACTGTCGCGGCAGGCATCGCCCGCACGGTGGCTGATCGGGCCAGCGGCGACCATTATGCGTGACGGCCGATACGCACGGCACGACCTGTTGCGGGTGACGCCCGAGGGATGGCGAGCCACGCTCACTGTCACCGAAGGTCTCGAGCGTCTGTCTGATGAGCCGCGTCGGCTGGTCGAAGGCTGGTGTGAACGGGGCTGGCCGCTGATCGTGCGCCGTCCGTGCGAGGGGCATGAGACCGGCATAGCCGTCGGCCTGCCGCTGCCGCCGTCGCACGGCAAGCTGAGGCTGGGCTTTACCCTGGCCCCGCACCATGTGGCGCACCAGGTCCCCGGCGTCGCGCTGGCGGACGCGCTTGCCACCGCACCAGCCGACCTTCGCCCTCAGCTCGAGGCGGTGATCGCGCTGTCAAAGCGCCTGTCGCTCACGCCGACCGTCTTCGGCGCGCTGCTCTGGCAGCATGTGACGGGACTGGTCTATCTCCGCCCAGGTTCCGATGTCGACCTGCTTTGGCCGATGAGCGACCCCGGTCCGCTGCCTGGGTTGCTGGATGGCCTAGCAGCGCTCGACGCGAAAGGGCCCGCCCGACTCGACGGGGAGATCATCCTGCCCAACGGGGAGGGGGTGAATTGGCGAGAGCTGCGAGGCCAGCGTGAGCGGCCGGACGACCGGGTACTGGTGAAGTCGCTGGACGGGGCGGAGCTGAGATGCGCACGAAACCTGTTTCCCTGATCGAGGCGGCATCCGAGCCCCTCGCCTTAAGGCGCGTCGACGCCGAACGTATCGGCGATCTGGCGGCGGAGGCGCTGACCGCGGAGCTCGACGCTTGGCCCAAGCCCGGACTTGTCAGCCCGCTCGACAATGGCAGCCATGAAGACATGGACTACGCAACCTTCGAGCGCAGCATAGCGGCACTGCGTCCCTACTATGCCGACCTCGCCATCGCCGGGGCGGCGCAGGTGGGGATGGACGAGCTGCGCCGTATCGGGCGAATGGCGGAAGAGGCCATGCTCGCCGCCACCGGCGGGGTGAATACGCATCGCGGTGCCATCTTCGCGCTCGGCCTGCTGTCGGCAGCCACAGGGGCTGCCATCGCGACATCGAAGCCGATCTCGGTGGACCTTCTGACCACCACCGTTGCCCAACGCTGGGGGCAGGATATCCGGCGCGGACCGATCCCGCTAAATAGCCATGGTAGCGGCGCGCTGCGACGGTTCAGCGCCGGCGGTGCCCGGGCCGAGGCCGCGGCCGGTTTCCCGCACGCGCGGAACGTTGGCCTGCCGGCCCTGCGTGCCGGTCGCCTTCTGGCGGACGAGGAGGCCGCACGGGTACACGCCTTCTTCGCCCTGCTCGCCTCGATGGAGGATACCAATCTGCTGCACCGCGGTGGTCTCGATGGCCTCGCATTGGCCCGGCGCGACGCGCAGGATTTTATGGACGCCGGGAGCGTCGGCCGGCCCGACTGGCTCGATCATGCCATGGCGATCCACCGTCGCTTCGTCACCCGTTGCCTGAGCCCCGGCGGCGCCGCCGACCTTCTGGCGGTAACGATCTTCCTCGACGCGCTGGAAGGAATGTCGTGAGCGGCACCGGCGTTCTTTGCTCCGGACAGGGCAACCAGGGTTCGGGCATGTACGATCTTGTCGCCGCCGAGCCCGCCGCCGCGCCGATCTTCGCCGCCGCGAGGCGTGCGCTCGGCGGAAGGGATGCACGCGACGTCGCGAGGCAGGGCGGTAAGTTCATCCATCGCAATGACGTGGCGCAGATATTGTGCTGCACGGCGACGCTCGCTGCTTGGGCTGTGCTGGGCCCCTCTCTCCCACGCCCGCTCGTCATCGCCGGTTACAGCGCAAGCGAGGTGCCCGCATGGGCCATCGCCGGCCTTATCGATGTGCCGACCGCGTTCGACCTGGTGATGCGCCGGGCGGCTATTATGGACGCGGAGACACGCGAAGCCTCCGGCCTCGCGGCCATTATCGGCCTTCGACGCGCATCCATCGATGACCTCTGCCGTGCCCATGAGATCGATGTCGCGATCGTCAACGGTGCCACCCACTTCATCGTCGGCGGAAGTGTTCACCGCATCGATGACGCCCTGGCGGAGGCCCGGCAAGAGGGCGCCAGCCACGCCGTCCGTCTGCCGATCCACGTTGCCTCGCACACGCCGATGCTGGCCGCCGCCAGCGGACGGTTTCTTGACGTTCTGCGCGAGCGCGTTCGGACCGACGAAGAAGTGCCACCGGGCATTCGCTTGATCGCTGGCGTCGACGGGGTGCCCGTGCGACGGGCCGGGGAGGGTATCGGCAGGCTCGCCGCACAGGTATCGACCGCCATCGATTGGGCCGCATGTATGGACGCCTGCCGCGCCGCGCGCCCGAGCCGAATCCTCGAACTCGGTCCCGGTGATGCCCTGGCGCGAATGATGAGCGAGCAAGCCCCTGGCATCCCCAGTCGCAGCGTCGCCGACTTCAAGTCTGCGAGCGGCGTTCTCGCCTGGTTGGTCGCGCCAGTCGGCCCGCCGTAAATCACCGGACGACGGCCGGGATCATGACCCTGGGGCCGGGGCATCATGGCGGCGAGCGTACCTTCGAGTTCTCTCTGCAGGTCCTGTTGCAGTTGGCCGAGGCTCCGCAGGGCCGGCATATCGGCGCCGCCCAGGATCGTCCCCCCTTCACCGGAGCTCTTGGCAAGTCACGAGCTTTGCCAGCATGGCGGACAACTCTCTCCAGTGACTCTGCTCTTCTCGGGATATGGCTGGTTCACGGCTTCAACCCGAGATCGATGCGAAAGAGCTGGACCGGCCAGCGTGTCTTTGACGTCCCGGCATTGAACAGAGCGACACGATCCATCTGTGGCACCGGCAGCCACATCGATCCGGCCTCATCGATGAACGGCGCATCGACCCAGTGCAGGCGCGGGTCGGTGACGATGATCGTCACCGTGCCGTCGGGCGCGCGCCGCTTCAGCGAGTCGTCGGCAAGGTCGGTGAAGTAAAGGTCGCCGTTCCGCGCCAAGGCGGTTCCGCCAACCGGAGGAAGATCGGCCCAGGGCTCGACCTTCTTGGCGAGTTCGGCTGGCGAGAGGTTCGGATCGTCGAGCCAGCGTGTCTCGATGCGCGACCAGGGGCCGGTGAGCGGACCGTAATGGAGCCAGGTCCCGTCCGGCGAGAGTTCCAGCGGATCGCTGTTGACCCGCAGCGGCGAACCGTCCGGTCCCTTCAGCACGGTGCCGTCGAGGACGATCGGCCGATCCGCGGGTGCGGTGGTGGATGGATCGCCGTCCAGTACGCGACGGGCTTCGCCCGTGACCGCGTTGAAGACGATCAGGCCGGGCTGGCCGGCATCGGTGAGATAGCCGGTCTCGCCCTTGAAGCGGATATCGTCGACATAGCTGCCGGGCTTGGCGATCTCGGGGCCGAGCGGATAGATCCGGGCAGTCCGGTCGGTGGCGAGGTCGATCTTCACCAGCTTGGCACCGCCAGGCAGCGGATCGCCGCCGAAGTCCGGCGAGCCGGTATCGACCACCCAGAGATTGCCCCTGCCATCGAGGTGAATGGCGTTGACGTTGACGAAGGCGGACGCCGTATCCGCTCCCGGGTGCCAGTCATTCCAGCTGGCGTCAGGATAGGGCCGTGGCTGGCCCTGCGCGTCCAGGAGAGCCAACGCCGGTCCTTTGGAGCCGGTCCAGCGCGGTCCGGCGACGAAGATGCGTCCGCGGTCAACGGCAACCGCGTTCCAGATCATCTGCGTGCTTTCGGCCGCCACGGAGAGCGCCGGCGCCGCCGGTTGGGCGACCACCGCGGCGGCTGCGAGGAGTGGTGTGCTCGCGAGAAGTGCGGTCAGGATGGATTGTTTCATGTCATCCTCCTTATCGTCGCGTAGGCAGGGGATCGCTGACGGAAGCCAGATCGCGCCTTGCGTGCGCCATCCGCGAAAGGCGGGCGTCAAACGATGTCGATGACGATCTTCCCCGTGGCTCGTCCGGATTCAAGATACCGGTAGGCGTCGGGCACCTGCTCCAGCGTGAACGGCCGCTCATCTATGAGCGGGCGCAGCTTCCCGCCCTCCACCAGTTCCGCGAGCTCGTGCAGGATCCTTCCGTGGCGTTCCCGCCCGATGCCGTAGAGCATGGGGATCATGACGAACACGATGCTGAGGGACAGCGACTTGGCATGCATCGGCGACAGGTCGTTGGTGCTGCGCCCCGCGGTGCCGACAACGCGGCCGTAGAAACCGGCGGCTTCGAAGGACTTGTCGAGATTAGCACCGCCGACCGTGTCGACCACGACGTCGAAGCCGTGTCCCCCCGTCAGGCGCCTGACATAGTCGGCGACCTCTTCACGGGTGAAATCGATCGTGTCGTCCGCCCCGAGGGAACGCGCGATCCCAGCGGCGGCCTGCGAGGGGACGGTCGTCGCCACCCGGGCGCCGCGCGCCTTGGCGAGTTGAACGCCGACATGCCCCACGCCGCCGACACCGCCATGCACCAGGATATGATCCTCGGCGGTGGCGCCGGCACGATCCAGCGCATCCCAGGCGGTGATGGAAACGAGCGGCAACGCCGCTGCTTCGCGCATTGGCAGGTTGCGCGGCTTGAGCGCGACGAGGCGCGCATCGGCCAGAATATACTCGGCAAGCGCGCCGCCTTCCTGGCCCCTCACGCCTCCCGCAAAGCCATAGACTTCGTCGCCCGGTTGGAAGCCATCGACACCATCGCCGACGGCGGCGATTTCGCCGGCGAAATCCGAGCCGAGTATGGCGGGCAGATCCGCTCCGATCGGCAGGCCCTCGCGAATGCGCACGTCGATCCGGTTGATGGCTGCCGCGGCTATCCGCACCAGCACCGTGCCCGGCTGGATGATCGGCTGCTCTACGTCCCGCAGTTCGAAATTCTCCGGACCGCCATGAGCTGTGAGAAGCTGGGCTCGCATCGCTCTCTCCTCGCGTCCCTATTGACGAGGTGAAGCTAAATACCGATCATCAATTAGAGAAACGCATTGTTGTAATAGAAGCGATTTGTAAAGTAGCTAGATCGTCGTCGGAGGTCGCTGTCCATGCGCTATCCTGATCTCGAGATCGACCTGCTGCGCGCCTTCGTGGCCGTCGCCGAGACCGGCGGCTTCACCGCGGCCGCAGAGGTCGTGGGCCGCTCGCAGTCGGCCGTGAGCCAGAAGATATTGCGGCTGGAGGAACTGCTGGGCCGACGGCTGTTCGAGCGCACCAGCCGTTCGCTCAGCCTGACCCGGGACGGCGAAGCGTTCCTCGTGTCGGCACGCCGCATGCTCGAGCTCAACGACCTCACCGTGCGCAGCCTGCTCGAACCCGCGCCGATGGGCAGCCTGCGGCTCGGGGTTGCCGAGGATTTCATCCCGCGCCAGCTCCCCGCCGTGCTGGCGCGCTTCCGGCGGCTCTACCCGCAGGTTCATCTCGAGCTGAAGACCGGGTTGAGCTGCGACCTGCTGGAAGCCTATGACGCCCAGGCGCTGGACGTCGTCATCGCCAAGAAGGATGGACGCGCCCAGCGCGGGAGGGTGATCTGGCGCGAGCCTCTGGTGTGGATGGCGGCGGCCGACTTCACGCCGGATGTTTCCCAGCCCGTGCCGCTGGTCATGTTGCGAGCACCCTGCACCTATCGGGAGGTCATGGTGCGGGTGCTCGACGAGACACGTCGCGATTGGTTTGCGGCCTGCACGGCGTCGAGCCTGATGGGAGTGCAGGCCGCCGTGGAGGGCGGGCTTGGCGTGACGGTGCTGGGCCGTTCCTTCGTGCAGGACGGCATGCAGGTGCTGCAATCGCCTGAACACTGGCCGCCCCTGCCGATGACCGAGATCGTCCTGCTGGGAGAGGAGACGGCGCAATCCGACCTGGTGCGGCCGCTGCTTTCCTATCTGACCGAGAGCCTCTCGGCGTCCAAGGCGCAGTCCGACTACGCGACCCTGCTGCGCTGGCACTGAGCAGCACCGGCGAGGTCCGCTTGCTTGTACCTGCGGAGTGGGCCGGATTTCGGACATCAATCCGGGTTTCGAATAGCTGGTATTAGTACTATCCGTTTTTCGTCTGTGATGTAATTTGGCAGTATGTATCCGCGGTGCAGTGACCTGATCGCTGCAATTTCCTTGCCGTTATCGAGGCGGACCCGCGTAGCGAGAGACTTTCGGATAGATTGGCGCATATTTACCTGAGGGTATTGCTATTTCGGCTGGGTATGCCGCCGTCGTTCTGACATTTTCAATCAAGGATGCTAACGGATGCCCAATGTTGAACTGCTGCAGACGTCGAAGCAGCTGACCTATGCCGCGGCCACTATCGGCCTCGCCGCCGCCGTCGCGAAATCGCACGACCTCGGTGCGCCCGAATGCATCGCCATCGTCGACGCAGCTGGCCACCTCCTCGCCTACGCCCGCGTAGAGGGCGCAGCCACGCTGGCCCGCGACCCCGCGATCGCCAAGGCCACCACCGCTGCGGCACTCGGCATGCCCGGCGGCGGCATTCCGTTCGAGTTCGGTGTCAATCTTGGGATTGCCAGCCGGGATGCCATCGTCAATCTCGGCGGCGGCCTGCCGATCATCCACGAAGGGCGTGTCGTCGGTGCGATCGGCGTCGGGTCCGGCAGCACCGAACAGGACGTCGCCGTAGCCGAAGCAGGGCGCGATGCCGTGGTTGCGGCACTGGCGGCTGACCACCCAATCGCGCGCTGACCTCAGGCACAGCCATGCCTCTATCTAGGCGCACTCTCGTTGTGTCGGGACTGGTGGCGACCATACCGATCAGTCTTGGCTTCCGCCAAGTCGTAACTCACATCCGTGGAGACGACGGCATGAATGCAAGAGCTTCAACTGCATCAGGCCAGAAATTTGCGAGCGACCGCACCATCGGTCAGATCGAGCCGGTATTCGAGTTCTATGACGCAATGCCGACCGGGGTGAGCGTCGCGGCCGACGGCCGCATCTTCGTCAATTATCCGCGCTGGGGTGATGACGTTCCTTTCACGGTGGCCGAGCTCCGGAACGGCAAGGCCGTGCCCTATCCCGACGCGGCGACCAATGTCTTCGATCCGGCACGACCGGCCGAGACGCTCAGCAGCGTGCAGAGCGTCGTGGTCGATCCGGCCAATCGCCTGTGGCTGCTCGACACGGCCGCGCCGGGCTTCGCCGCACCGCTGGTCGGTGCCGTGAAGCTCGTCGCGGTGGACCTCGCGACCGACAAGGTCGTGCGTACCGTCATTCTGTCGGGTCCGGCCGTCCTTCCGACCACCTATGTGAACGACGTGCGCTTCGACCTGCGCAAGGGCAAGACCGGCGTCGCCTACATCACCGATTCCTCGATCAGCGGGCCGGGCGGCATCATCGTGGTCGACCTCGCCAGCGGCGAGAGCTGGCGCAAGCTGAGCGGCCATGTATCGACCTCGCCCGATCCGGCCTTCATTCCGGTGGTGGAGGGCGAGCGCTTCGCTGTCCGGGAAAAGGGCAAGCCACCGGCTTCCCTCACCGTCGCCTCGGATGGAATCGCCATCTCGGCCGATGGCGAGACCCTCTATTACTGTCCCCTGTCGAGCCGACATCTCTATTCGGTGCCGACCCGACTGCTGCTCGATCGCTCAGCTTCCGATGAGGCGGTCGCCGCTGCTGTCATCGATCTTGGCGAAAAGGGCGCCTCGGACGGCCTTGAAGCCGACGACAAGGATCGCGTCTACGCCGGCGACTACGAGCGCAACAGCGTCCGGCGGCGCGGGAGCGACGGAGAATGGGTCACCATCGCGCACGATCCCCGGATCCTGTGGCCTGACACGCTCTCCGTGGCGGCTGACGGGCACCTCTACTTCACCGCCAACCAACTCCACCGCCAGCCGCAGTTCCACGAGGGCAGGGACCAGCGCGAGAAGCCCTATGTCCTGTTCCGCATCCGCATCGATGCCGGACCGGTACTGCTGAAATAGCGGACTGCGGCGCCGGGAGCTCCGCGCCCCGCCCGGGCGCCACGTTCAGTCGCGGACGATCGAGACGACGATCTTCCCGGCGCTGTTCCCGCTTGCGACGACGGCATGGGCTTCCGCGACGCTATCCAGCGTGAAGATTCGCGGATCGAGGCGGGGACGCAGCTTCCCTACCTCGATCAGTTGCGTGGCCTGCGTCAGGATATCGCCGAGATGGGCGCGGCCGACGCCGGTCAGCAATGGCGCCAAGGTGAACACGCCGGAATAGGTGCCGTCCTTGAATGACAGAGGCGCCAGCGAGTGGTTGCCCCAGCCGAGGGCGCTGACCACATGGCCGAACCGCTTCACGGCCTGGAAAGAGGCGTCGAGCACAGCACCGCCACCAGTGTCATAGACCAAATCGAAGCCTTCGCCGCCGGTGTGGCGGGCAACATAGTCTTCGACCCGCTCGCTCGCATAGTCGATCGGCGTGGCGCCGAACGAGCGGATGACATCGGCACTTGCCGCACTGCCGGTTGCGAAGACCTCGGCACCCAAGGCGCGTCCAATCTGTATCGCGACGTGCCCGACGCCACCCGCGCCGCCTTGCACGAGCAGCGTCTGCCCGGGCCGGATGTGGGCGCGGTCGACGAGGCCCTGCCACGCCGTGACGGTGACCAGTGGCAGCGCGGCGGCCTCGCGCATGGAGAGATTTGTCGGTTTGATTGCCAAGAGGTCGGCGTCGACGGCGGCATAGTCGGCGAGGGTGCCTTGGATGCCGCCGACACCGCCGGTCATGCCATCGACCTCGTCGCCAGGGCGGAAGCGCGTGACATCCGGCGCGACGGCTTCGACGACACCCGCGAGGTCAAGGCCGAGAACTGCGGGCAGGGGATGGCGTGCGTGGGCCGCGGCCCCGGCACGGATCTTGGCGTCCAGCGGATTGACGCCGCTCGCATGGATGCGGACGAGCACCTCGCCGGCCTTTAGGGCTGGGCGCGAGATGTCGGTGAGGCGGAAGGGGCCGTTCGCCGTCTCGACGAGGGCGGCCTTCATGATGGTGTCGGGGCTGCTCATTTGGGTGACTCCTTGTCTCCCACATCTGGCCTCGACAGATCTGCATGACGACTATATTTGTCGCATGATCTCCATGCAGTATTGTTTGGCGCCCGAATGCACAGGCTGGAGTGGAGCGACCTGCCCATCTTTCTCGCCATTGCGCGAGAGGGCACGCTTGGCGCCGCGGGACGGCGCCTCGGCCAGACCCAGCCAACCATGGGGCGGCGGCTGCGTGCCCTCGAGGCCGCCGCAGGCGTCACGCTGTTCCAACGCACCAGCGACGGCTTCGTGCTGACCGATGAAGGGCAGGCGATGTATGCGCACGCCATCCGCATGGAGGACGAGGCGCTCGCGATGCAGCGGCAGCTTGCGGGTAGCGATGGGGGGCTGGAGGGACTTCTCCGCCTGTCCTGCTCGGACTGGTTCGGCACAACGCTGCTCAGCCCGGTGCTGGCGGAGTTCGCCAGCCTCCATCCGAAGGTGACGGTCGAACTGCTGACGGATGCCCGTGTCTACAGCCTCGCGCGGCGCGAGGCCGACCTCGTGATGCGCATCGCTCCCTTCGACGAGCCGGAGGTGATCGCCCGTCGGCTCATGACGATCCGCTACGGGCTCTATACCGGCTCCGATCGCTGGCGCCCGCAGGCAGGTGATGGTGCCGGTTGTCATCTGGTGTTGATGGACACCGCCTTCGGCGGCATGCCGGACGTCGCCTGGATCACGCGCCTCCTGCCTCGCGCGACGGTCGTCTCCCGCAGCAACAGCCGGGATATCCAAGCTCGTCTTTGCGTCCTCGGCGCTGGGCTCGCGGTGCTTCCCCGCCCGCTGGGCGACGTGACCGCGGGCCTCACGCTGGTCGATCTGGGGGAGGAGCCGCCCTCCCGGGATACCTGGATCGGCTTTCATCGCGACCTGCGGCGCCTGCCACGTCTGCGCGCCCTGACGGACCTCATCATCGAGCGACTGGCGCGGGCCTGACCCAAGTGCAACGAGAACAATCCCCGTCATGTTCGAGATCGAACAATCCGGCGGCTCGCGCCATAGGCAGACTTTGCCAAGTGTGTTTCTGAATGTCCGGTATGGCGGCGCAAAGCAGACTGATTTCGAACGCCAATTCCACCGATGGCTTTACAGCCCGTTCCGCAGTGGCAGCGGCGAGATAGTCAGAGCCAGCGGCGAACCTTGGCCTTGTAGCGGCGGTAGTCGTCGCCGAACTTCGCTTCGAGGTAGCGCTCCTCGCGGACGATCACCTGACTCTGGATCACGATCAGCACCAACGGGAGCAAGGCGATGGCAATCGGCCCGTCGAAGCCGATCGCAAGGGCGGCATAAACAAGCGCCATGCCGAAATACATGGGATTGCGGGTCCAACGATAGGGACCGGTCGTTGCGATGAGAGACGTTGGCTGCGTTGGCCGAACGTTTGTGCCCAGCCGTCGGAACAGACGTGCCGCCATTAGCATCATCGCTGCGCCGGCAACGAACAGCAGTAAGCCCATCGCGACCAGCAACCGCCAGTCGATGCCGAAAGAGCTCAGGGGGACGAACCGCTCTGCTGCGAGCCCCAGCATCAGCGCTCCCAGATAGACCAAGGGCGGAGGGAAGCGGACACCCGCGCTGTCCGGTTCGACTGCCATGCTCATCCTCCAATCTGCACTCTCAAGCCACCATCGACTGCTGGGCCGAGATACCCGTCATCGCGCCTTGCTGTATTTCCCAAGTCAGGCAGTGCAGAAGCCGGGGACGGCTACCTTCTGGAACAAATGCGGTTTGGCCACGACGGATGAAGGATATGCTGGAAGCTTCGCGAGGAACTCGGGATCGGCGAAGGCAGCGCGGACCGTCTCGGTGGATTCCCACACCACATAGTTCAGATAAGTCAGGCTTTCACCGAGCGCTCGGTGCAGTTGCATGGAGATGAAGCCCGGTTGCTTCGTTATGACTTCGGCAGCAGCCTTGAAAGCGTCCAGGAACCCCGCTTCGTCGAAGAGATCGACCGTGAAGACATTGACGAGTACGACAGGCGCGGCCGCGATCCCGAGTTGGCGGTCAAACGGAAATTTCTCGTCTAGAGCTTTGAATGGTTTTGCCGCGGCCATGGTGGCACTCCGGTCGATTGTGAAATTAAAACTGGCGTGATCGATGCTGCTTACACTCGGGCACGGCCGAGCTGTAGCGCGGCGGCGAGACCGGCAAAACTGCCGCCGATGATGATGACGTCATCCATGGGGATGCGCTCCTTTTAGTTGCCTGGCTTGGGATCGAGATGAGCCGGAGCGGCCTGCGCTGTGACGCTCGCCGCCGCGGCCTGCAGGAACTGCTTCGACATCTCCTCGTCATTGACGGCACGCGCGAGCAGCACCGCTCCCACCATCGTCGCGAGAGCAGCCATGGCCCTTCGGTCCGCCTCGCCGTCCTCGCCCTCGCCGATCCAGCCGCCCAGCAATGCGAGATACTCCTTGATCCCGGCTTCGAACGAGGCCCGCACATCCGGGCCGTGCCGGGCCGCATCCGCGCCGAGCGCAACGACCGGGCAGCCATCCGACTTCTCGGCGCAGTGCCCCCGGCTTAGATAAAAGTCGACCACGGCCGCCAGGGGATCATCGGGATTGGCAGCGGCGGCAGCGGACCACCTGCCCAAAGCATCCTCCAGCGCGCGCCGCGAGGCCTGCGCTGCCAAATCCTCCTTGGACTCGAACTGCTTGTAGAAGGCGCCCTGCGTCATGCCGGCGCCGGCCATCAGGTCTTTAAGGCCGATGCCGTCGAAGCCGTGCTCCCGGAAGAGACGGCTCGCCGCGTTGATCACCGTCTGCCGGTTCTCCTCCGCCTGCACCCGACTGACCCTCATTGCCGATCTCCTAATTAGATTGCGTTCGAACTCTATATCGAATATAGCGTTCAAATGCAATCTAATTTAGTAGGGCGACGGACATGAAGAAGAAGTCCGCTATCGTGCTGGCGGGTGTTCTCATCGCTGGGGCCGGGGCCGCCTCATTCGTCACGCTTTCTTCCTCCTCGCAGCACGCCGGTGCGGTGAGCGATCCGCGACAGGAAGCCCCGCTCGTCCGAGTGGCGACGGCGGCGCCTGTGAAAGGTGTCGAGCGTGGCTTTACGGGCCTCATCGAGGCGAGGGTGCAGAGCAATCTCGGCTTTCGCGTGCCCGGCAAGATCGTCGAGCGGCTCGTCGATGTCGGGCAGCAGGTCAAGGCGGGGCAGCCCTTGATGCGCATCGACGACACCGATCTGCGTCTCGCACTCACCGCCAAGCGCAATGCCGTTGCCGCTGCCCGCGCGGTCGTGGTTCAAGCCAGCGCGGACGAGAAGCGTTACGCCGCCCTGGTAAAGGGAGGACTTGCGGCTACCCCCCAACGTTATGAGCAGGCAAAGGCGACGCTCGACACGGCACAGGCACAGCTCGCCGCCGCCGAGGCGGAAGCCGACGTCGCCGAGAACGAAGCCACCTATTCCACCCTGACCGCAGGTGCAGACGGCACCGTCGTCGCAACGCTCGGCGAGCCGGGACAGGTGGTAGCGGCAGGCCAGACAGTGGTTCAGCTGGCACATGCCGGGCCGCGCGAAGCCGTCGTCGCGCTTCCAGAGACGATCCGCCCGGCCTTGGGTTCGCAGGCGAAAGCCATCGTCTACGGCAGCACTGCCGAGCCCAGCGCGGCTCGCTTGAGGCAGATTTCCGATGCCGCCGATGCCCAGACGCGAACCTACGAGGCGCGCTACGTGCTCGACGGCGACGCGGCGTCGGCGCCGCTTGGCTCGACCGTGACCATCACGCTCACCAGCGGTGAAAGGCAATCGGAGGTCTCCGTCCCGGTCGGCGCACTGCTGGACGATGGCCTTCGCACGGGTGTCTGGGTGGTCGAGCGCACATCGTCGACCGTGCGCTTCGCTCCCGTCCAGATCAAACGGCTTGGCGGAGAAAGCGCGACCGTCACCGGCCTTGAGCTTGGACAGGAAGTCGTGGCGCTGGGCGCGCATCTCCTGAAAGACGGCGCCCCCGTCAGAACGGCCGGCCGGATCGCGGGAGCCGACCGATGAGCTTCAATCTATCGGCCATCGCGGTTCGCGAACGGGCCGTCACCCTGTTCTTCATCGTTCTGCTGGCTGCCGCGGGTGTCTACGCCTTCGTCAAGCTTGGGAGGGCGGAAGACCCCTCCTTCACCATCAAGACGCTGACCGTCACGGTGGCGTGGCCAGGCGCGACGGCACGCGAGATGCAGGATCTCGTCGCCGAGCCGCTGGAGAAGCGCATTCAGGAACTGACCTGGTACGACCGGGTCGAGACCATAGCCCGCCCCGGCTTCGCCTTCCTGACGGTCACGCTGAAGGACAGCACGCCCCCTGCCGCCGTCGAGGAGGAATTCTATCAGGCGCGCAAGAAACTCGGCGACGAGGCGCGCAACCTCCCACCCGGCGTGCTCGGCCCGTTCGTCAACGACGAGTTCTCCGATGTGAGTTTCGGCCTTTATGCACTGAAGGCCAAGGGCATGCCGATGCGCGAACTGGCGCGGCAGGCCGAGGTGATCCGGCAGGATCTGCTGCACGTACCCGGCGTCAAGAAGATCAATATTCTGGGCGAACGTCCCGAACAGATCTTCGTCGAGTTCTCCTACGCCAAGCTCGCAACATTGGGCGTGTCGGCGCAGGATATCGCCAGCGCGCTTCAGCGCCAGAACACCGTCACTCCCGCAGGCTCGATCGACACGCGCGGCCCCCAGGTCTTCATCCGCTTCGACGGGGCCTATGACAGCATCGAGGCGATTGCCGACACGCCGATCGTTGCCGGCGGGCGGACGCTCAAGCTCTCCGATGTCGCCGAGGTGCGCCGCGGCTATCAGGACCCTGAAACCTACATCATCCGCCATGATGGCGAGCCCGCTATCATGCTGGCGGCGGTGATGCAGCAGGGATGGAACGGGCTGGAACTCGGCAAGGCGCTCGAAGCCCGCTCCAGCGCGATCGCCGACACCCTTCCGCTCGGCATGACGCTCGCCAAGGTCAGCGACCAGGCCGTGAACATCGATGCGGCCGTCGGCGAGTTCATGATGAAATTCGCGATGGCGCTCGGGGTCGTCCTCTTCGTCAGTCTGGTCAGCCTCGGCTGGCGCGTCGGCATCGTCGTCGCGCTCGCGGTGCCGCTGACCCTTGCCGTCGTCTTCCTCATCATGCTGGAGACCGGCCGCTTCTTCGATCGCATCACGCTGGGCGCGCTGATCCTGGCGCTCGGCCTGCTCGTCGACGACGCCATCATCGCCATCGAGGTGATGGTGGTGAAGATGGAAGAGGGCATGGATCGCATAAAGGCGGCGGCCTACGCCTGGAGCCATACGGCCGCCCCCATGCTCTCGGGCACGCTGGTGACCATCATCGGCCTGATGCCCGTCGGCTTCGCCGCCTCCAGCGCGGGCGAGTATGCCGGAAACATCTTCTGGGTCGTCGGCTTCGCGCTGATCGTGTCCTGGGTCGTCGCCGTGGTCTTCACCCCCTATCTCGGCGTGAAGATGCTGCCGGCGATCAAGCCAGTCGAGGGAGGCCACCACGCGATCTACGATACGCCGAACTATCGGCGCCTGAGGCGCGTGATCCAGTTCACCGTGCGCCATAAATTCATGACCTGCGCGGTGGTGGGCGTCGCCATGGCTCTCTCGGTCGTGGGAATGGGAGCGATCAAGCAGCAGTTCTTCCCGACCTCGGATCGGCCCGAGGTGCTGGTCGAAGTGCGCATGCCGGAAGGCACCAGCATCGAGACCACGACGGCGGCGGTGGAAAAAGTCGAGCGCTGGCTGGAGGAACGGCCCGAGGCGAAGATCG